>RXJC01000312.1:0-3488 GCA_003963435.1 Bradyrhizobiaceae bacterium
TCGCAGAAGGTGCGCAGGAGATCGAATTCCGCGCTGGTCACCGCGACACGCGCGCCTTCCGGATTGCGCAACTCGCGCAGCCGCAGGTCGATGTGCCAGCCCTCGAAGGTGAGCGCGGAGGCGCCTTCGATCGAGCTGGCCGCCTGCGCCGCGGCCTGGCGGCGCAGCACCGCGTTGATGCGGGCCAGCAGCTCGCGCGGGTTGAACGGTTTCGGCAGATAGTCGTCCGCGCCCATCTCGAGGCCGACGATGCGGTCGACGTCCTCGCCGCGCGCGGTCAGCATGATGATCGGCGTCTGCGCCTCGGCGCGCACCTTGCGGCACAGGCTGAGGCCGTCCTCGCCGGGCAGCATGACGTCGAGGATGATGAGGTCGACGCGGTGATCGGCCATGGCGCGCGACATCTCGCGCCCGTCGCCCACGGCGGTGACGTTGCAGGCGTTGTTGCGCAGGTACTTCGCAATCAACGTCCGCGTTTCGCGGTCGTCCTCGACGACCAGGATGTTGGGATTGGGAATGGCCATGCGCTTTGTTTGTCCAAGATTCGGGCCAAATGGCGAAGATTTTTGTTTCGGATTGTTTCTGTCCGGCGTCCCGCAACAGGCGGCAATCGCGCCACCGCGGAGCGGCAAGGTCTCGTTAAGGCCGTTAACCATACCGTGGCGTCGCCAGCAGTGAAACCCCGCAAAACCCTGGGAGACATCATGACCTCGATTTCGGCGGCCTCCGCCGGCAACATCCAGTCGCCGCTGCAGCGGCTGCAGCAGCAATTGCAATCGGAAGTCTCCGCCGGCACGATTTCGTCGTCGGACCAGTCCGCGCTCTCGACGGCGCTGACCGACATCGACACGGCGCTCCAGCAGAGCCGGTCGAGCGACCAATCGAGCGGCACGCGTCCCTCCAAGGAAGACATGCAGTCGAAGATCGACGACCTGATCTCGAACGAGGTGTCGAACGGCACGCTGACCTCGGACCAGGCCGCAGAGCTCAAGGGCGTGTTTCAGTCCGCCTTCGCCAGCGGTCCGGGCGGCACCGGTGGCGCAGGTGGGCCTCCGCCCGGGCCGCCGCCGGACGACAGCTCTTCGGATTCCTCGTCCTCCACGGACACGACCAGCAGCACCTCCAGCGACCAGACCACCGCCGAGATCCTGCAGCAATTCCTCCAGGCCCTGCAGCAATCGCAATCGTCGGCATCGTCCTATGGCGCGAGCGGCAGCTCGTCCGGCAAGTCCGACTTCTCTGCACTTCTGATCGACTACAAGAGCTGACCTGAAGCGACGCGGGTCGGCGCGGTCCTCGCCGCGATCGTGCTTCACCCAGGGCGCATGATCGTCGGCGGGGAACCGTGCGTTACTCAGTGACGCAGGAACAGTCCCTGCGACGGTCATCGTGCCCACATTGCGCACGAAATTGCCGCACGTAAGGAACTGCGCGTGATCAGCGCTGTTCTCTCAACATGAGTTTCTTGTGAAGGAGAGGACAACATGTTGATGAAATCGATCGCCGCCGGCCTTGCCGGCACTGCACTGTTTGCGACCGTTGCGTTCGCGCAATCGCCTGCGACCACCGACAAAGCCCCGACCGCCGCGCCCAGTCCGACGGTCGCGACATCGGCCACGGGCGAGTGGCGCACGTCGAAGATGGACGGCGTGAATGTCTATAACGACGCCAACGAGAAGATCGGCGCGATCAGCGATCTGCTGATGGACAAGAGCGGAAACGTCAAGCTCGCCGTGATCGGCGTGGGCGGCTTCCTCGGCATGGGCGAGCACATGGTGGCCATCCCGTTCGAGAAGCTGAAGTTCGTCAACGAGCCCGTGGCGTCGACCAACACCGCGGCCAATACGGCGAACCGGCCGGCATCGACCACCACGACGACGGGCGCTGCCACGACCAGCACGACCACGACCACGTCTTCCAAGGCGTCGAAATGGTATCCGGACCATGCCGTGTTCAACGCGACCAAGGACGAGCTGAAGAACATGCCGGAGTTCAAGTACACGGAGTAATGCGGCTCGCGTGACCACCTGAACGAGGCGCGCCTGGTTTTCACCGGGCGCGCTTCGCGTCGTCTCTATCCGCCGGCCTTGAGCCGTTCGTTGCGGCGGCGCAGGGCTTCCATGGTGGCGAGCAGGATGACCGAGACCGTCGTCAGGATCACGGCCGCTGCCGTGATCGTCGGGCTGATGTTCTCGCGGATGCCGCTGAACATCTCGCGCGGCAGGGTGCGCTGCTCGGGACCTGCCATGAACAGCACGATCACCACCTCGTCGAAGCTGGTCGCAAACGCAAACAGCGCGCCCGAGGCGAGGCCGGGCAGGATCAGCGGCAGGATCACGCGGCGGAAGGCGTAGATCGGCGATGCGCCGAGCGAGGCGGCGGCGCGGGCGAGGTTGGTGTCAAAACTTTGCAGCGTTGCGCCGACCGTGATCACGACAAAGGGCGTCGCCAGCGCGGTGTGGGCCAGGATCAGGCCGAGATAGCTGCCGGTCAGGCCGATCGGCGCGAAGAAGAAATAGAGGCCGACCGCGGTGATGACGCCGGGCACCACCACCGGCGACAGCACGAATGCCAGCAACAGCGGCTTGAATCGGCTCTTCCACTGCGCCAGCCCAAGCGCGGCCAGCGTGCCGAGCACCATCGACAGGGCCGTCGAGGCGACGCCGATGATCACGCTGTTCTTCAGCGCATTCATCCAGCGCGGCGAGGTGATGAAGTCGTCGTACCAGCGCAAGGACAGCCCGGGCAGCGGATAGGTCAGGTACGAGCTGGAACTGAAGGACAGCGGCATGATCGCAAGGATCGGCGCGATCAGGAAGACGAACACCAGCGCGGAGACGACGACGGTCGCGTTCCAGGCGATGCGCTGGCTGGGTGTGCGCAAGGAGGAATTGTCGCTCAATTCTTCATGCCTCCGGTGACCTGCTGGCCCTGCACCAGCTTGCCGTAGACCAGCGCCAGGAGAATGGTGGCGAGCAGCAGCACCGCGCCGAGCGCCGAAGCAAGGCCCCAATTGGCGGTCTCGGTGGTGTAGAGCGCGATGAAATAGCTGATCATCTGGTCGGCGGCGCCGCCGACGAGCGCCGGCGTGATGTAGTAGCCGAGTGCCAGGATGAAGACGAGCAGGCTTCCCGCGCCGATGCCGGGCAAGGTCTGCGGCAGGTAGATCCGCAGGAAAGCGGTGACCGGCGGGGCGCCGAGTGAAGCGGCGGCGCGCATGTAAGCGGGCGAGATCGCCTTCATGCTGCTGTACAGCGGCAGGATCATGAACGGCAGCAGCACGTGGGTCATCGCCACGCAGACGCCGAAGCGGTTGTAGATCAGCCGCAGCGGCTCGTCGATGATGCCGAGCCAGCGCAGGCTGTCGTTCACGACGCCCTTGCTCTGCAGCAGCACGATCCAGGCGCAGGTGCGCACCAGCAGCGAGGTCCAGAACGGCAGCAGGACGAAGATCATCAAGAGGTTCGACCGTCCCGGCGGCAGCGTCG
>RXJC01000312.1:3538-3762 GCA_003963435.1 Bradyrhizobiaceae bacterium
GTCCCGGCGGCAGCGTCGCCAGGAGGTAGGCGACCGGGAAGCCGAGGAGCAGGCAGAGCGCGGTGACGCTGAGGCTGATAAGGAAGGTGCGGGTGAAAACCTCGCGATAGATGGCTTGATCGGACGGGGCCGCGACGATCGCGCCGTCCGCGTTCCGCATCAGGTCGAGCGCGGCGAGAAGATAGAACCCGGTCACCGGGCCGCCGGCGTCCTTGATCGTCGTC
>RXJC01000418.1 GCA_003963435.1 Bradyrhizobiaceae bacterium
CGCAGCAGGATCTGTCGGTCGTGACGCTGGCCGGTGCGATGAGCCGGAACACCGGCGGCGGTTCGGCGGTCGGGCTGGCGGTCGCCTATCTCGGGGCCAACACCGACACCTCCGCTTATATCGGCGACAACCATTCCGACATCCGGCCCGGCCCGTTCAGCGCCGACGATCCGTTCGCCGGCAATGGCGGCGGCAGCGG
The DNA here is from genome assembly GCA_003963435.1 of Bradyrhizobiaceae bacterium. Taxonomy (GTDB): domain Bacteria; phylum Pseudomonadota; class Alphaproteobacteria; order Rhizobiales; family Xanthobacteraceae; genus Bradyrhizobium. The sequence goes on from RXJC01000418.1 coordinate 200, forward strand.
CGCCGTCAACGTCGACAATCTCACGCTCAGCGCGACCACCTCCGGGCGCATCACGGCGGCCGCGGTCGCGGCGTCGATCTCCGAGCCGCAGGCCTCCAGCTTCTCCGACAAGGCGGGCGCCGCCGGCGCCGGTGCGACCGGAGGGGCCGCGGGCGTGGCGACGGCCGTGAGCAAGATCGGCTCGACCTCGGGATCGAGCACCGACGGCTTCAGCATCGATCTCGCCGGCAGCTCGTCGATCAGCGACGTTTCGCTCGGCACCAGCGCCTATATCCGGAACACGACGGTCAACAAGTTCACCACGACCGGAACCGTGGTGACCAAGACCATCGTTCAGGCGCTGAACGACACCATGCTCAACAACGGGTCCGGCTCGGCGGCGCTCAATCTGGCCGGCGCATCCGCGCAAGGAGCTGCGATCGGCGGCGCGATCGCCGCGGCGATGTCGAACAATGCGACGCTTGCCTACATCTACGGCACCACCATGAACGACCAGAGTTCGGTGACGGTGCAGGCGCTCAATGGCGGCGCGGAGACCGTGGTCGCCATCGGCGTGGCCGGATCGAAATCCAACGCGGCGTCGCTGTCGGCTTCCGTCGGCATCATCACGGACAGCGCCAACGCCTATATCGAGAGCTCGACGATCACGGGCCAGTCCTCCGGCGTCAATCGCGCGCTCGAGGTCGACGCGTACCAGACCGCCAACATCGCGATCGGCGGCGGCTCGCTCTATGTCTCGGGCGGCCAGGCCGGCGTCGGCATCGGGCTGACTTACGCGTCGATCGCCGATCCCACCGGCGGCAACGCGACCGACGCGCATATCCGGAGCACGTCGATCTCGAACTACGACAGCCTGCTGGTGATGGCCGACAGCGCCAGCGTGATCGCGGCCGGCGCAGCCTCGGGCGGGGCAGGCTCCAACGGGCTTGCCGGCGCCATCGTCGTCAGCGAGATCGCGCCGACCACGACCGCCTACATCAACAGCGGCGCGACGGTGAGCATCAACGTCGGAGGCGTGACGGTGCTCGCGGACAGCGGCGCCGTTTCGGCGCTGGATACGGTGCTGGGTAACCTCGTCAAGAAGTCGAACAACAATCATCTCGCCGAGGACACTTGCACGGTCGCCGGCGGCACCGGCGGGCAAAACTGCATCGACTTCAGCGCGGCTGCGCTCAACGGCGGCACGGGTAACGGCCCGGGCGCCAGCATCATCTCCGTTGCGGGCCTGATCCAGGCCGGCAAGAACAATGTCGGCGCCTCCATCGTCTACGACACCATCGCGACCACGCATTCGGCCTATATCGCCAACGTTCTGATGTCGGCGCCCGGCAATGTCAGTGTGAGTGCGGTCGATTCCTCGAAGATCCAGTCGGTCACGATCGGCTTCGGCCTTGCGACCGGACAGTTCGCCGGTGTCGGCGGCACCACGATCAGCTCGATCGCCAACACCGTCTCGGCGGCGATCGGCAATAGCCAGTCCAGCGCGACGCAATCCTCGGTCACCGGCCGCAACATCTCCGTCAACGCAACCGACAATTCCAGCATCGCCGGAACCGCCGCCGTCGCGGGCGCCTCGACCCAAGGCAGCGCCGCGGGCCTCGCGCTGGTCTACAGCAGCATCGCCAACAATGTCAGCGCCGGCGTCACCGGCTCCAAGCTGATCGCCTCGGGCAATGTCGGGGTCAATGCGAGCTCGAACGCTGGCATCTCGACGGTTGCCGTCGGCGTCGCGATGTCCTCGCAGGTTGGCCTCGCCGGTTCGGTCGCCACCAACCTGATGGGCACCAACGTCACTGCCAGCATCACCGCCGCCGGCGCCAACGGCATCAACGGCGCCGACGTCACCGCCACCAACAATGTCGGCGTGATCGCGGGCAACAACGACAAGGCGGCCGTGTTCGCGGGTGCCCTCTCGATCAGCAAGGGCGCGGCCGGCGGCGCGGGCTCGCTGGTGACCAACCAGATCACGGGAACCACCGCGGCCTATATTGGCGGGGCCAACACCAAGGTCGATGCGCTCGGGACCAGTTCGTCCGACACGCTGTCGGTCAACAACGGCACGCTCGTCCACGCGTTCGATCTCGGCACCGCCCATGCGCCGACCGACACCACGCCCGATCTCTCCGAGAACCAGGACAGTGTGCGCGGCCTTGCCGTGGTCGCGAGCTCGCACCAGGCGGTCGTGACCAACGTCGCTTCGGTCGCCGCGAGCAGCGGCATCGCGATCATGATCAACCCCATCACCAACGTGATGAGCGGGGCGACGCGGGCCTATATCGACAGCGCGGCCATCGACACGCGCCTGACCTCGTCGACGCTCAAGCCGCAGATCGAGGTGGTCGCGTCGAGCTTCTCCTATTCCGGCGCGTTCGGCGCCGGCATCGCCTACGGCAGCAGCGGCGGCGGCGGCGCGACGATTGTCTCGACGACGATGTCGCGCGAGACCTTCGCCTATATCACCAATGCCACGGTTGGCGGCGTCCAGGCGTCGAATGCGACGGTCGGTGCCGTCACCGTGAAGGCCAATGCGGAGCAGGATGCGTCCTCGATCGCGATCGGCTTCAACACCGGCTCGGTGGGGCTCAACGTCTTCCAGGCGACCACGGAAGCCTATGTCGACGGCGGCGCGCTGACGGCCTCTTCGCTGACGGTCAACGCCAACGACAATACCGGGATCTTCTCCGCGAACGGCTCCGGCGCCTATGGCAGCCAGGCCGCGATCGGCGCGGCGTTCCTGGTCCAGGTCTCCTCGAACCGGACGCTGGCCTATGTCGGCGATGAGTTCCGCTATCAGGGCAATGGCGCCGCGCACACCACCGCGCTCAATTTGAGCGGCGCGCTCGACGTCGAGGCCAAGACCAAGAACCGCTTCGAAGCCTACGCAATCGGCGGCGCGCTCTCGACCGGCACCGCCGCGATCGCCGGCATGGCCAACATCGAGGTCGCCAACAACGCCACCATTGCCGGTGTCTACGACACCACGCTGCAGGGGGTGACGGGTGGCGCGGCCGGCGCGGTCACCATCAATGCGACCGAGGACGTGGCGATCAAGGAGATCGCCGGCGCACTTGCGGTCGGCGCCAGCGGGGCAGGGGTCGGCGTCGGCGCCGCGGCCAACGTCATCGTGTTCAAGAGCCGGACCGTCGCCGAGAGCTGGAACAGCAATCTGAACTCGTCCGGCGCCATCAACGTCAATGCGCTCAGCACCAAGGAGGTGCTGTCCTACGCGGTCACCGCCGGCATCGGCGGCAGCGTCGGCATCGGCGCGACCGTCGGCGTCATCATCATCGGCACCAACACCGCCGATGCGGACACCCAGGGCCAGCAGACCGGCCAGCTCAATCAGGGTGGCAGCGGCACCATCGCGTCCGTGAACAGCGGCACCAGCACCACGCATGGCGGTGGCGCCGTCGCCAGCGGCACGGCCGGCAACCCGAGCAGTGCCAATGTCAGCTCGACCTACGACGTCAGCAATGTCCTGAGCGGCGGCAACGACGCCGTCATTGCGCAGATCGCCGGCGGCAACGTCACGGGCACGCAAGTCAACGTCGCGGCGACCAGCGCCAACGCGGCCAAGATGTATCTGCTCGGCGCGGGCTTTGCGAAGAACCTCGGCATCGGCGCCGGCATCGGCTACACCAGCGTCAATAGTACCGTGTTCGCCAATCTGAGCGACTACGGGCGCAACGGCTCCGGCAACCTGATGGCCGCGGATACGCCTTTGGTCGTGGCGGCGCCTGCCGTCAACGTCACGGCGATCGTCAAGGACGCCACCGACGGACCTTATGCCGGCAAGACCATCGACACCGAGGCGATCGCCGGCG
>RXJC01000435.1:0-21229 GCA_003963435.1 Bradyrhizobiaceae bacterium
GGCGCAGCGCGATTCTCGCGGCGGCGCGGGAGACGGCGGCGGAAGGCGGGATGGCGGCGGTGCAGATTGCCCCCGTCGCGGTCCGGGCCAATGTCGCAGCCGGAACGGTGTACCGCTACTTCCCCTCCAAGGCCGAGCTGATCTCCGAGCTCATTGCCGAGGTCTCCCGTGACGAGCTCGCGGCGATCCGGCGGGCGGCCGATGCCGCGCCGGGGCCGTCCTCGGCATTGGCCGCGGCGGTGACGACCGTGGCAGTCCACACCTTGTCTCAGCGCCGGCTGGCCTGGGGCATCCTGGCCGAGCCCGTCGATGTCGATGTCAGCGCCTCCAGGCTTGCCAGCCGGCGCGAGATCGCGGGCGAGATGGCGGCCCGGATCGACGCTGCGGTGCGGGCCGGTCACCTGCCGGCGCAGGACACCGCACTCGCCGCCACCGCGCTCCTCGGCGCTCTGCATGAGGCGCTGGTCGGGCCGCTGGCGCCCGACAATCTCGACGATCCCGTCAAGATGCGCGATGCGGTGCAAACCGTGTCGCTGCTGGCGCTGCGCGCGGTCGGCGTCATGGACGCCCGCGCCCGCGGCCTGGTGGTGCAGCAGACGCTGCTGCCGACAGCGAAGGCCCTGGTTGGCGCGTAAAATCGCCACGCCATCGGTGCGGCGACCTGACTGCGCTCATGTCATTGCCTGAGCACGCTTTTTCGCAAGACCGCAGCAGGTTCGCTGGAGCCGCCGGCTACTGTGCATGGGGTTGTTTTCGAGATTTTAGCTTTGACGGGGTTGGCGGACCTACATGTTCGCGTCGCCCTCGGGACCGACCGAGGCGATGCGCACCATGTTGGTGGTGCCGGGAATGCCGAGTGGCACGCCGGCGACGATGAGCACGCGCTGGCCGGCGCGGACAAAACCGTCGCGGAACGCGATCTGGCCGGCACGGCTGACCATGTCGTCCTGGTCGCGGGCATCTTCAGCGACAACGCAATGCACGCCCCAGGTGACGGCGAGCCGCCGTCCTGCCGTGATGTTCGGCGTGATCGCCACGATCGGCGGCTTCGGACGCTCGCGCGCCACCCGCACGGCGGTGGAGCCGGATGAGGTCCAGCAGATCAATGCCGGCAAATCGAGCGTCTCGGCGATCTGTCGCGCGGCGTCGGCGATGGCATCGCCGACGGTCGCTTCCGGCGCCGGGCGCTGAGCCATGATCACGGACCGATAGGTCGGGTCGCGCTCGACCTCCTCGCCGATGCGGTTCATGGTCGAGACCGCCTCGACCGGGAATTTGCCGGCCGCCGATTCCGCCGACAGCATGATCGCGTCGGCGCCCTCGTAGACGGCGGTGGCGACGTCGGAGACTTCGGCGCGGGTCGGCACCGGCGACTGGATCATCGATTCCAGCATCTGGGTCGCGATCACCACGGGCTTGCCGGCGCGACGCGCCATCCGCGTCATCTGCTTCTGCAGGCTCGGCACGCGCTCCAGCGGCAGCTCGACGCCGAGGTCGCCGCGCGCCACCATCAGCGCGTCGGAGGCTTCGAGGATGTCGCCGAGGCGATCGATCGCCTGCGGCTTCTCGATCTTGGCCATCACCGCGGCGCGGCCGCGGATCATCTTCTTGGCTTCGAGCACGTCGTCGGCGCGCTGCACGAAGGACAGCGCGATCCAATCGACACCGGTCACCAGCGCGGCCTCGAGGTCGGCGCGGTCCTTCGGCGTCATCGCGGAGACCGGCAGGTCGGTGTCGGGCAGGCTGACGCCCTTGCGGTCGCTCATCTTGCCGCCGACCACGACGCGCGTCACCGCGTGCTGTTTCGAGGTCTCTTCCGCGATCAGCCGCACCTTGCCGTCGTCGAGCAGCAGCGCGTGGCCGGGCCGGAGCGCGGCCAGGATCTCAGGATGCGGAAGTTGGACGCGCGTGGCATCGCCGGGCGTCTTGTCGGAATCGAGCGTGAAGGTCTGGCCGTTCTGGAGCTGCACCGAACCTTCCGCGAAGGCACCTAACCGGAGTTTTGGGCCCTGGAGGTCGACCAGGATGCCGATCGGCCGGCCGTAGCTCGACTCGACGTTGCGGATCGTCGCCACCAGCTCCCGCATCTTGTCGTGCGGGGTGTGGCTCATGTTGATGCGAAACAGGTCGGCGCCGGCCTCGAACAGGCGGCGGATCATCGCAAGGTCCGAAGAAGCCGGTCCCAGGGTCGCGAGAATCTTGATACGGCGAAGACGCCTCATGGCTTATTTCCAGACGGGGGTGGCAGGCCGGGCGAGCCGGGGGGCGTAGCACCGGGCGGGCTATTGGGCAAACCCGGAACGCCGCCCGGGCCGACCGGACCCGGCAGGCCAGGCACGCGCTGCTGCGTCGGCTGCTCGTTGGCGTCGGTCAGCTGCACCGTCCACGCCCGCTGCTCACCAGTGTCGACCTCGAAATAGCCGGTCCGGTCGTAGCCGCGCGCAAGGCAATCCTCGGTGCCGCGGATGGTGAACTCCTTGTCGCGCGAGCACATGAAGGCCTGCCCCGACCATTCCCCGCCGCGATCGTAGTCGATCGCGTAGATGTAATAGTAACGGGCGACCAGCGTTCCCCGCAGCAGGGTCTCGCAGGAGCGGGACGAGATGTTCCACCAGCCTTCGGTGGTCCAGCCCTCGGCGTCCTTGTAGCCGAGCGCAATGCCGACCCGGCTCGAGGTGTTGTTGCAGAGGCGGAAATCGGCCGCGGCCGGGGTGGCGTAAAGGCACAGCAAAGCGACCACCAGCACCGGGACCAACCGGGCGAGCAGGCGAAGCGGGGAGCGGGGAGATTCGGCGATCATTGTCGCGGAAGCTATATCAGATCATTGACGATTTGGCGTAGGGCACGAGGAACTGCCCCGAGGCCGGGTTCGGGTCCGTTTGCGCCGGGATATGGCAAAATCTGTGACAGGACCCACTTGATCCCGTAAGGGTGACCAGCACCAGCCCAAGGGATTGAGCCATGGCAATCGACGACAAAACCAGAACGGAGCTCGAAGCGGCCGCTTTCCGGCGTCTGGTCGATCATCTGAAGACGCGGACGGATGTCCAGAACATCGACCTGATGAATCTGGCGGGTTTCTGCCGCAACTGCCTGTCCAACTGGCTCAAGGAAGCCGCCGACGCGCAAGGCGTCGCCCTCAGCAAGGACGAGAGCCGGGAGGCCGTCTACGGCATGCCCTACGAGACCTGGAAGTCGAAATACCAGGGCACGGCGACGCCCGAGCAGCTCGAGACGATGAAGAAGGTCCATCCCCACGGCCACGGGCATTGAATTCGCGTGGCCTTGAGTCGCATCACACAACAGCTTTCTTCGCCCCGACGCAGGAAGGTGTGGGCGCGCTGTGGACGAGCAAGATGCTGCCTTGAACGCAGTCGGCGCCAACCCTAAGGGTTCTAGCCAGCACGCGCGGTGAGGATGCCGGCGTCACCTCGTTTTGCCAGTTCCATTGGGAGTACCTAGATGGCCACCTCCGCCGCCGTCCGCGACGACGAGCCCGCGACGAAATTTGCCAAGGACCAGCTCAAATCCATCATCGAGCGCATCGAGCGGCTGGAGGAAGAGAAGAAGGCGATCTCCGACGACATCCGCGACGTCTATGCCGAGAGCAAGGGCAACGGCTACGACGTCAAGGCGCTGCGCACCATCGTGCGCCTGCGCAAGCAGGACCCCAACGAGCGCGCCGAGGCCGAGACGATCCTCGAGACCTACATGCAGGCGCTGGGAATGATCTGAGGCGTCAGCGCCTCAAACGCCGCTGCGGTGGCCCGGATGGAGCGCAAGCGAAATCCGGGTTCTTGCATGTGAGACGTCGTTCCCGGATTACGCTTCGCTTCGTCCGGGCTACGAGATCGAGTTTCCGGATGATCAGCGCAGCGCCGCAGTCCGCATGACGAACGACGTCGTCTGGAGCTTTGCGGTGGCGCTGCCGGAGAAGGTTTCGCAGGACAGGCCCTGCATCGGATCGTCGGCAAAGCCCATCGCGATCACGGAGTGCGGCTTGACGAAATAGCCGCGCAGCGCCGCGGTATCGAGCTCGCCCATCAGCGTCACCGACATCGCACGGCTGGCGCTCGGCGACAGCATCACGATCTTGAGCCAGACGCTCTCGCCCTTGGCGGCGGAGAGGCGGGTCGCGGTCGCGACCATGCCGTCGCTCGTCTTGCCGACCACCGTGTTGATCTCGGTCGCTTGCGCGAGGTTGCGCGAGGCGGGACGTGCGGAACGCGGGATCGGCGCCGAGGCGGCGACGACATTGGCGCGGTCAACGGGGGACGCGGCCGGCGCGAAAGCCAGCGCTTCAAGCGCCGCCTTGGATACGCTCGCGGTGGCCTGCGGCTCGGTGGCTGCGGCAAGGGCCTGGCGGGCCTTCAGCGCTGCGATTTGCGCCGGCGTCGCCTGCTGCGGCGCTGTGGGCACGTCATCCCAGAAGCCGCGGGCATTGATGATGTCGGCCGGGGTCTCCGGCTTGCCGTCGACAGATTTGCCGGCCGCCGGCTTGTCAGCCACCGGCGCGGGCTTCGGCTTGGGCGGCGCAACGAGCTGGGCATCGGCCGAGGCGAGCTGGATGGCATTGGCGATCTGCGGCTTGGCGCGGGGCGTCGGCACCGGTTCGGCCGGCTTGGCCGCAGCTGCGACGACGGTCGGTGCCGCCGGCTTCGCGGCAGGCGCAGGCGCGCCCTCGTCATCCTCGTCGCTGGCGGCCGGAGCTGCCGACTTGCCCTTGAACAGAGCGGCAAAGAAGCTCGGCTTGCTGCCGGCATCGTCGCCGCTGCCGCGGCGCTCGATCTCGGCCTTGGCGAGCTCATAGCCCTTCAGCGGCACGCCGTCGGTCGGCAGATGCACCGTCTTGCCGTCCGGGAAGACGCGGGCGAGCTGGTCATGCGTCATGCGCGGCCAGTGCCGGATGCTGCCGGTGTCCAGATGCACGAAGGGCGAGCCCGAGGTCGGATAGAAGCCGACGCCGCCGCGCTGCAGGCGCAGGCCGGCGAAGCGGATCTGCTCCAGCGGCACGCCCGGAATGTAGAAGTCCATCGCATGTCCCAGCATGTGCTGGCTGAAACGCGCCACCCCGGAGGAGCGGCGGCGGAGCATGGCGTTGGTGGCGGGTGAACGGTACGAGGAGATGATCTGGATCGGTTGCTTGGCATCGACGTCGCGGTAGACGTCCCAGAGGATGTCGAACAGGTGACGGTCCATGACCGTCTCGTCCTGGGTGCGCCAGTCGCGCAGGAAGTGGTTGAGCTGCTTCAGCGCCGCCTCGTCGTAGCGGCCCTCGCGCTTGAATGTGACGGTCAGGTCTTCGCCAGAATGGGTGTGGTGGAAGGAGAGCGTCTTGGTTTCGCTGAGCGCGGCGGCGTTATGAACCGAGCCCGCACCGGCAAGCAGCAACACGGCAGTGAGGCCGATCCGGGATCCGGCCTTCACTCCCGCATGGGACGACGACAGCACAGCGAATTGGCGTGCGAGACCAGTCAGCACGTATGAGCCCACCCAGTCGACGAGCGTTCAAATGGACTCTCCCGCCAACCCCGTAGCAGCGCGAAAGAGGGTGAACGCTTTCTTAAAGCGAGAAGGTTAATTCGAGGTTGACCTTCCCGCCCCCAAACCAAGTCAGAATACAATCCTAACCGGTTGACTGTGGCAAAAAAACGCCCGTTGCCCGGGCCCAAGCCAGCAATGGTTAACGTTAAACGGCCCTGTCCATAGGGCGGGGCCGTTGATTTCGTTGTAGAATTCTGGAAGCGCGGGCTGCTTCAGGCTTAGCGGGTGAACACCCGTTGCTGCTGCGACCGGCGGCCGACCGGCGCCGGCGGCGGGGTCGGGGCTCCGCCTCCGAACAGCCGCTCGAAGAAGTTCGGGCCGGAGGAGCCGAAGCCGCCGCCATTGTTGGCCACGGCCACGCCGGGGGGCAGGTTCGTCGCCGGGCGCGAATAGCTCGGCTGCGAGTGGGCAACGACGGCCTCGAGGTCCTTGCCGCGGTTGTTCTTCAGGATGTTGATCATGGTCGCGTCGCGGCCATAGACGTCCTTGCGGAATTGCAGCTTGCCGGCGTCATCCACGAACGCGGTCTGATAGGTGATGTTGACCGGGATCGGCGTCGGGAATTTCAGGTCGATCTCGCTCTTGCCGTACATGCTGCGCACGCGCTCGGGCGTGTATTTCTCGTTCGGCATGGCGATGTTGAGCAGCACCGAGGCATATTGATCCGGGTTCTGCACGCGCATGCAGCCATGGCTGAAGGCACGGTCTTCCTTGGCGAACAGGTTCTTGTCCGGCGTGTCGTGCTGATAAACCAGGAACTTGTTCGGGAAGTTGAAGCGGATGCGGCCGAGTGCGTTGGCTTCGCCGGGCGGCTGCGAGATGTGCACCGAGCCGTCGCGGTTCTGCTCGAGCTTGAGGCCCATGCGCTGCAGCACGGTCGGGTCCTGCTGCAGGGCCGGCAGGTACTCGTTGTAGACGATCGACGGCGGCACGTTCCAGGTCGGGTTGACCGTGATGTACTTCATCGTCTCGGTCAGCAGCGGGGTTGCATGCGTGCCCGGCTTGCCGGTGACGACGCGGGTGGTCCAGACCTGCTGGCCGCGCTGCATCACCTTCAGCGTGTAGTCGGGAATGTTGAGAATGACATAGGCATCGCCCAGCGCGGGCACGCCGAGGTCGCGCGGCAGCCAGCGCCAGCGCTCCATGTTGACCACCAAAACGTCGATCTGCTTGTCGCGCTTGGGCGTGTTGAGCGCCTTGACCGTCTTGTCGTCGAGGACGCCGGTCGGCTTCATCTCGGCGCCGCTCTGGAACTTGCGCACGGCGTCGGCGACGGCGGCGTCATAGCGGGTGTCGTTGGCGTTCTCGGCAAGGCCGAGCTTGGCGCGCAGCTGCGGTACGCGCGGATCTTCCACGACGATCTCGGCCTTCTTCTTGGTGGCCGGGATGTATTTCAGCGCCGGACCGTCGGCGATCTCGATCACCGGGCCGTTGCCCTGGCCGCGGAGCTCCGCGAGCTTGGCCTTCAGCTCCTTGTAGAGCTTGTGCGGCGGGTTGTAGCTGTCGAGCGCCGCGGAAGCATCAGCCGCGGTCGTGACCTTGGCGAGCACCTCGTTCGGGTCGACCGGATGCTCGGGATAGAGGATGTCGGCGCTGACCTGCGACCAGTGCATGCGGCCGCTCTGGGCATGGCGCGCATAGTCGAACATGCTGGCGGTGAGCTTGAGCTCGGCATCGGCCAGCGCATCGGGCGTGGTGGCGCTGGCGAAATCCGGCACCGGATAGTCGGTCGGATTGAGGCCGTCGGAGGCGGCGTCCTTCAGCCGCGCGATGACGCCCTTGGCCGCGGCGGTCAGGCTGCCGCCCTGGGTCCAGACCGGCGCGAAGTCCCGGGCGCCATAAAACTTCTCGATCGCCGCACGCTCGTTCTTGCGGTCGAAATGGCGCGAGGTCTTGGCGCCGATGATGTCCTTGAGCTTGTCGGCGACCGGCTGGTCGGCGGCGGGAACGTTGCTCGCGGCCTTCACCGGCTCGGCGGCCGGAGCCGCAGCCGTGGCGGGTGCCGCAGGCGCAGCCGGCGTTGCTGTCGCAGTATCTGCCTTGGCAGGTTCAGATTTGGCGGGCTCGGTTTTCGCAGTCTCGCTCTTCGGCGCCTCGGGCGCGGGCGTGGTGGCGACGTCGGCCGGCTTGGTCTCGACCTTGTCGGCAGCCGGCGCGGGCGCTGCTTCTGCCTTCACCGGATCCTTTGCGGCTTCCTTCGCAGTCTCCTTGGCGGGATCCTGCACGGTGGCGGTGGTGTCGAGCTTGATGTCGGCTGCGGTCGGCGGCGGGACGTTGGCCGGCTCGGGACGCGGGATCGCGGCTTCGATCGCGAGCTCGGCAGCGCTGCTGCGCGCTTGATCCTGCGCCAGGGCTGAGCTGGCCGACACCGCGAGGAAGGTCGCCGCGACCGTCATCAGGACACGGTCGAAGCCCGCACGGTGGTTCAAACAGTTCCGCATTGTGTCACACCCCTCGGGTGAACTGTCCCTCATGGAACAGCTTCGTTATCGCCTATTGAGCTTCGGCTAAATCGCGCCGGCCTCTCGAAAGTTGCACGCCTGCACGCAACGATTCCCACGCAGACGATATACAGGCCCCGATTTTGCAGCCAGCGCTAACCGGGACAACTCACGCCAAACTGACTTCAAGGGCGCCTCTTGGCAACGGATTGTGCGCTTGGCCCACGCGCTTTTCCCTGTGTCTGTCACTTCCAAGTCACGGTTCAACAGGTCGTCGAATTCTGTCGTCATGCGAACGGCTTACAGCCGATCTTGCGTCGCGCCGCGAACCTCCGTTCGCATGAGGCTCAGTGCGTCTCCTCGCCGCTTTTCCCGCCATGTCCGGGAACCCCGGCCTCGTCGAGTTTGCGGTAGAGAGTGGACCGGCCGATTTTGAGGCGGCGGGCCACCTCGGACATCTGGCCGCGATAATGCGAGATCGCGAAGCGGATGATCTCGTTCTCCATGTCCTCGAGGGCGCGGACATCACCGGTCGGGGTCAGCATCGCAAGATTTCCCGCGGCGGGCAGTGGGGCGATTGGTATTTCGTTACCTGATACCATCGAAGGGGCTGCGGCCGGCTCGAGCATCAGCGGGGCGGTCGGAATCTCGGTGGCGGAATGCGCTTGCGAGGCGAGCAGGGGGAAATCACTAAGGCCCAGCTGGTCGCCGTCGCTCATCACCACCGCACGGTAGACCGCGTTCTCGAGCTGGCGGATGTTGCCGGGCCAGTCGAGCTGGGCGAGATGCGCCATGGCCTCGCCGCTGATGCCGGTGATCTGGCGGTTCTCCTCGGCAGCAAAGCGCGCCAGGAAATGCCGGAGCAGATGCGGGATGTCCTCGCGCCGGGCCCGCAGCGAGGGGATCGTCAGCGGCAGCACGTGCAGGCGGTAGAACAGGTCCTCGCGGAAGTGTCCCTGCTTCACCCGCTCCAGCAGCTTGCGGTTGGTTGCCGAGACGATGCGGACGTCGACCTTGACCGGCTTGCGGCCGCCGACGGCCTCGACGGCGCCTTCCTGCAGCGCGCGCAGCAGCTTGACCTGTGCGGTCAGCGGCAGCTCGCTGACCTCGTCCAGAAACAACGTGCCGCCATGGGCCTCGACGAACTTGCCCATGTGACGCTCGGTGGCGCCGGTGAAAGCACCCTTCTCGTGGCCGAACAAAATGGACTCGACGAGATTGTCGGGGATCGCGCCGCAATTGACGGCGACGAAGGGCTTTGCCTTGCGCTCGCCGCTGCCATGGATGGCGCGCGCGAACATCTCCTTGCCGACGCCGGACTCGCCCTCGATCAGCACGGGAATGGAGGAGTTCGCCGCCTTCTGCGCGGCGCGCATGACGGGGGCCATGGCCTCGGCGCGGGTGATGATATCGGAGAAGGTCAGTCGGCCCTCGCGACTGTGGCGGATGCGCTGCAATTCGCCCTTGAGCGCGGAGGCGTTGAGGGCGTTGCGCAAGCTGACCTGGAGTCGCTCCACGCCGACCGGCTTGACCACGAAATCCGCCGCGCCTGCGCGCATCGCCGAGATCACGTTGTCGATGCCGCCATGGGCGGTCTGCACGATGACGGGGACGCTGAGGCCTGCTTCGCGGATTTTCGCCAGCACACCCATACCGTCGAGGCCGGGCATCACGAGATCGAGGATGACGGCGTCGATCGTGGGCGCGTCAGGCGCGGTGAGCGCGGCGATCGCTGCGTCGCCGGAATCCACGACGACCGTCTCATAGCCGCATTTCTGCACCATGTTCTCGACCAGCCGGCGAGCTACGGCGTCGTCGTCGGCGATCAAAATACTGGCAGCCATGGTGTTCCCCGCACGCTACTACTATCTGTCTCGAATCGGGGCACTCTGGCCGAAGCCGATTAACGCACTCTTAAACCTTGATGCCCCAGCCCGCCGCCGCGATTGTTGAACACAGGTTTCCCACACAATGAATTCGCGCTCCAGATCTGCTCTCAAGAAGTCTGCTCTCAAGAAGCCCGCTCTCGGCAAGCCTGCCGCCAAAACATCGGCCGCCAAGAAATCTGCAGCCAAGAAATCTGAAGCCAAACCAAAGTCCTCCAAAACGTCGCTCGCAAGGCCCGCGAGCAAGACCGGCAAGCTTCCCGAGTGGAACCTCACCGATCTCTACGCCGGGATCGACGCGCCGGAAGTGGCGCGCGATCTCGAAAAGATGGATGCCGACTGCGTCGCGTTCGAGACGGACTTCAAGGGCAAGCTGGCCACAGGGACAGCAAACGAAGATGGCGGAAAATGGCTCGCGGGAGCCGTGCGACGCTATGAGGCGATCGACGATCTCGCCGGCCGCCTCGGCTCCTTTGCCGGGCTCGTCCATGCCGGTGACAGCGTGGACCCTGCGATTTCAAAGTTTTACGGCGATGTCTCCGAGCGATTGACGGCCGCGTCCACGCATCTTCTGTTCTTCGCGCTCGAGCTCAATCGCATCGATGACGATATTTTGAACCGCGCGATGCAAGCTCCCGAGCTCGCATATTATCGTCCGTGGATCGAGGATCTGCGCAAGGAGAAGCCGTACCAGCTCGACGACAAGCTGGAGCAGCTTTTCCTGGAGAAGGCGCAGACGGGCTATTCCGCCTTCAACCGTCTGTTCGACCAGACCATCTCCGGCCTGCGTTTCAAGGTCGGGTCCAAGGAGCTCGCGATCGAGCCGACGCTCAATCTCTTGCAGGACCGCGACGGCGCCAAGCGCAAGGCGGCGGCGGAAGCACTGGCGAAGACGTTCAAGGCCAATGAGCGCACCTTTGCGCTGATCACCAACACGCTCGCCAAGGACAAGGACATCTCCGACCGCTGGCGCGGTTTTCAGGACGTCGCCGATTCCCGACACCTCAACAACCGCGTCGAGCGCGAGGTGGTGGATGCGCTGGTCGCCTCCGTGCGTGCGGCCTATCCCAAATTGTCGCATCGCTATTATGCGCTGAAGGCCAAATGGTTCGGCAAGAAGCGGCTGGCCTATTGGGACCGCAACGCGCCGTTGCCGTTTGCGGCGACCGACGTCATCGCCTGGCCGGAGGCGCGGAGCATGGTGCTGACGGCCTATCGCGGCTTCTCGCCCAAAATGGCCGACATTGCCGAGCGCTTCTTCACCGACCGCTGGATCGACGCCCCGGTGCGGCCGGGCAAGGCGCCGGGCGCGTTCTCGCATCCGACAACACCGTCCGCGCACCCCTATGTGCTGATGAACTACCAGGGCAAGCCGCGCGACGTGATGACCCTCGCCCACGAGCTCGGCCATGGCGTGCATCAGGTGCTGGCGGCGAAGAACGGCGCGCTGATGGCGCCGACGCCTCTGACGCTGGCGGAGACCGCGAGCGTGTTCGGCGAGATGCTGACCTTCCGGCGGCTGCTGGCGCAGACCAAGAGCGCCAAGCAGCGCCAGGCGCTGCTGGCCGGCAAGGTCGAGGACATGATCAACACGGTGGTGCGGCAGATCGCGTTCTATTCCTTCGAGCGCGCGGTTCACACCGAGCGCAAGAATGGCGAGCTCACCGCGACACGGCTCGGCGAGATCTGGCTGTCGGTGCAAGGCGAGAGCCTCGGGCCGGCGATCGAGATCAAGGCGGGCTACGAGAACTACTGGATGTACATCCCGCACTTCATCCACTCGCCGTTCTACGTCTATGCCTATGCGTTCGGCGATTGCCTCGTGAACTCGCTCTATGCGGTTTACGAGCACGCGGCCGAGGGTTTTGCCGAGCGCTATCTCGACATGCTCGCGGCCGGCGGCACCAAGCATTATTCCGAGCTGCTGCGCCCGTTCGGGCTCGATGCCAAGGATCCCAAATTCTGGGACGGCGGCCTCTCTGTCATCGCCGGCATGATCGACGAGCTGGAGGCGATGGGTTGAGCCGCGCGGTTTAGCCCGTCGCGCTGGGGCCGCGGCCGAGGCTGTTCTGCCCGGCCGCGGGTTCGTTGACGTCGACGAAGCCGAGCATTGCGCCAAACCGGTCGGTCGCCGGCTTGTCGAAGCCGACCGCGCCTTTGAAGCTTGCCGGATTGCGGAAGGTGCCGAACAGCATGTCCCAGATCGGCAGGTCGCCATAGTTGAAGGCGTGCACGTCGCGCTGGTGATGGATGCAATGCGCCTCCGGCCGCTGGATGATGAAGCCGAGCCATTGCGGCGTGCGCACGTTCATGTGCTGGAAATAGCCGTAGAAGGCGGCGATGTAGCCGGTCGCCGCCGCTGCGACCGGGTCGAGCCCGAGCACCAGCGTCGTCACCACGGACGCGATCACGAAGAATGCGATCGTCTCCAGCGGGTGGAACAGCGCCGCGCCGGACATGTCCATGCGTTGCGGGCTGTGATGGATCTGGTGGAAGAGCCGCCACATCAGCGGAAAGGTGTGCGCGCTACGGTGCCAGGCGTAATTGACCAGTGACAGCATGACATAGCCCAGCACCGCACCGCCGGCGACGCCGAGGCCGGTGAGGTCCATCAGCCTGTGCCGCGCCAGCCAGGCTTCCGGGATCAGCAACGGGGTCAGCGTCGCCAGCAGGCCCTGAACCGTCAGGAAGCAGAACCCCCTGAGCCGCCAATAAGGAATGTCCGGGAATTGTCGCGCCGGCATCAGGCGCTCGACCGCCAGCATCGCGAGATAGGTCACGGGCACCAGGAGGCCAAACAGATCAATCGCTGACATCGCTTCGCTCCTACCTTACAGTGTAAGCCGAGTTTCACAATATCGCCTTGCGGTGTAAGGTTGCAAGCGGTTTCGATTCGGATGTCATGACCAGAAGAGCCAAAGCCGGCCGGAAAGCCTCAACTGTCCCGCGCAAGCGCCGCGCGGCGCGTGAAGGGGGCAGGGGGCTGTCGCGCGAGCGGATCGCCGCGGCCGCGATGACGCTGGTCGATCGTGAGGGGCTGGCAAAGCTCTCGACGCGCCGGCTCGGCGAGGAGCTCGGCTGCGAGGCCATGAGCATCTATCACCACTTTCCGAGCAAGGCGCATCTGATGGATGCGCTCGTCGACCTGATGCTCGCGGAGGCGCGCGTGGTGATGGAGCCGCAATGGGATTGGCGCGAGCGCCTGCGCCGGGCCGCCCACGGCTTCCGCGCCATGGCGCTCAAGCACCCGGCGTTCTTCCCGTTCTTCGCGGTGCACCGGCTCAACACGCCCGCCGGTGTCGCCTATATCGACGGCGTCATCGGCATCCTGCGGGAGGCCGGCTTTTCGGATCGCGAGGCGGCGATCTATTTTCGCGAGCTCGGCTATTACCTGACGGGTGCGGCGCTGGACGAGACGGCGGGCTACGCCCGCGGTCCCTCCTCTGCGGAACCGGTTGCGAACGAAACGATCGCCGTAAGCTTCAAGCATCTTGCGGCGGCCGCGCCGTATTTTCAGCCTGCGCATTTTGACGCGACGTTCGAGACGGGCCTCGAGATCCTGCTCGCCGGCATTGAACGTTCGGGCCCGCGACGAGACTCACCTGTAGATACTTGATCTGTTTCTACAACGCTCGATTGCAGATCACCTCTTGCCGTTCGAGAGGCTCAACATGGCCGAACAGGGACAGCTTCCGGAACCCGGAGCACGAAACGCCGCTGCCTTCGACGAGGAAACGCCCTGGTGCGAGAAGCACCAGCAAATCGTTCGCGAGGAGATCGAGGCGATCAACACGCGCCGCGAGCCGGCGCGGCGGATCGACCCCGACGGAGTAGAAGCCTGCCAGATGCTCGACGTCGTCGGGCTCGCTCTGTCCGGCGGCGGCATCCGGTCCTCGGCCATGTGCCTTGGCGTGCTCCAGGCCTTGAACCACCACGATCTGATCGGGCGGGTCGACTATCTCTCGACCGTCTCGGGCGGCGGCTACATCGGCACCTCGCTCAGCACGACCATGACGGTGACAGGACGTTTCGTGTTTGGTCAGCGGCCGGCCCAGGGAATTCCGACCGCCAGCGAAATCAGCGATACGCCCTCGGTCGGCCATATCAGGAATTACTCCAACTATCTCATCCCGGCCGGCTTCCGCGACCTCCTGACCGGGATTGCGATCGTGGTGCGGGGGCTGGTCGCCAATATCGGGCTGACGCTGCCGGTCGTGCTGCTGCTCGCTGCCCTCACGATCTGGTCGACGCCGCTGCGGAGCTGCCTGACGGTCGCGAACTTCTTCGGTGTCGACCTTGCGGACGGCGCGCTGCCGCAATGTGAGCTGCACCATTTCGGCTGGATCGCGGATCGCTACGGCTTCGCGGCCATCGGCATCATCGTCGCCCTGGTTCTGCTCGCCTGCAGCGGAGCCGCCTATCTGGCCGCTCGCGCCGAGCGCGGCATCGGTCCGACCGTCTTCTTCATTTATGCCGCGGCCATCGCAGTCCTGCTCGGGATCGCCTGCGACTTCGCGCGCGTCCTGCAGATCAAGCATTTCGCGTTGACGCTCGCGACCGCGATCATCGGCGTCGTCCTGTTCTTCGTCTGGGCGCTCAAGCAGTCGCTTGCGAGCCCGGAAAAGCGTCAGGAGTTCCGCTCGCACTGGCCGACCGCCGGGGCGACCTTCCTGGTGCTGCTTGCGGTGATCGCGTTCTTCGAGTTCCAGCCCTTCATGCTGTCGCAGATGTTCGATGTCGTCGACGGCGACGCGATCGGCAGCCCGGTCGGGGGTGTGGCGGTCGCCTGGATCAAGTCGCTCGCCGCGATCGCCGCGCCGATCGGCGTGCTCGTCACGGCGTTCAGGCAGCAATTCGCCGAATTCCTCAAAGGCAACAGCGTCTCCTCGCAATGGGGTTCGCTGGTGCTCGCCGTCATCGCCAAGATCGCGCTCTGGATCGCGGGCCTCGCGTTGCCGCTGATCATCTGGGTCGCCTATCTCTATTTGTCCTATTGGGGCATCGCCAACGACCCGCTCGAGAAGTGCCAGGCGCCCCTGGTCGCGATCGGGCAGAGGAACTGCCTTGCCGCCAGCAAGTCAAGCGTACCCGCATCGGGCAATCTGGCGGGCAAGATCGCGTTCGACGCCGGTGCAGGCACCTTCTCGGCCGAGATCACGCCACAGCCCGCCGCGTCGACGGCGACGATGGAGTGGCTGACGCCGGTCTCTCACGTGCCGGTCTGGCTCAGATTTGCCGCGCTCAACGTCGCCAGACAATTCCATTGGGCGGATGGCGGCTCCGGCTATTCGCACAGCCTGCCCGTGGTGATCCTGTATGGGCTCGTCGGCCTCTTATTGTTTGCGATCTCCTGGTTCTTGATGCCCAATGCGAATTCGCTGCACCGCCTGTACCGTGATCGGCTGAGCAAGGCATTTCTGTTCGACCCCGGCCGTTCGGCGGACGGCAACATCGCTCGCGCCGAGGCGAGCCTCGACCAGGGCCGCGACTTCAAGCCGCTCGACCGCATGAAGTTGAGCGAGCTTTACACGGTCACGAATGACGGCACCGCGACGAATGGTCGGCCTGGCGCGCCGAAGCTGGGCGCGCCCTATCATCTGATCAACACGGCGCTGAACATCCAGGGTTCCGACTTCGCCAACCGGCGCGGGCGCAATGCGGACTTCTTCGTCTTCTCGCCGCTTTACGTCGGCAGCGAGGCGACGCGTTACGCCAGAACGGCCGCCGTCGAGCGCATCGAGCAGAGCCTCGATCTCGCCACCGCCATGGCGATCTCGGGGGCCGCGGCGTCCTCGAACATGGGCTCGAACTCGATCAAGGCGCTGACGCCGACGCTCGCGCTTTTGAACGTGCGGCTGGGCTACTGGTTGAGCAACCCGCGCTACGTCGAAGCCACGGCCCGGCCGCAACGCCGATCCACGCCGCTGTTCCTGTGGTCGGAAATCTCGGGCCGTCTCTACGAGAACAGCGACGGCGTCTATCTCACCGACGGCGGCCACATCGAGAATCTCGGCGTCTACGAGCTGCTGCGCCGGCGCTGCAAGGTGATCGTCGCGGTCGATGCCGAGGCCGATGCGCCGATGAATTTCGCCTCGCTGATGAAGCTGCAGCGTTATGCCCGCATCGACCTCGGCGTCCGCATCGATCTGCCCTGGACCCCGATACGCGACCGCACGCGTGCCATCATGGCCGAGAATGCCGGCAAGAGCCGGCCGCCGGCCGCCGGCCCCTCGGACGAGGCGCCGAAGGACCATGTTCATGTGGCGATCGGCGTCATCGACTATGGCGGCAATGACAAGGGCTATCTCGTCTATATCAAATCCTCGCTCTCCAGCGACGAGAACGACTACATCCGCGACTACGCGCGGCGGAACGCCACGTTTCCCCACGAGACCACCGGCGATCAGTTCTTCTCGGAGGAGCAGTTCGAGGTCTATCGCGCGCTGGGGTTTCACATGGCCCATGGTTTCCTGGCCGGCGATCATCATGTCGCCGTCGGTCCCGGCACGGCCCCGCGCATGGCGCGGTTCACCGACGCCGGGGAGAAGGCAGTCGACGAGGTCCGCAAGGCGCTCGGCCTGCCGGCGCTCCCGCGGCAGACCGCGAGCCCGCCACCACGATAATCGATCAGCGCTGAGCAGCGCGAGCGCCCGATTCGTGGCAATTGAAATTCCAAATGACCTGATTTGCAGGAAAACCGCGCCCGCCTGCCGTTGCCCTGCCCGAAACTTTGCGGTATCCCAGCCTAACAATTGAACTTTCGACTGGGGACATTCCATGGCTGATCATAGCGAAGTGGCGTACAGCACCGCCGACGGCAACGACTACGTTGCTCACGAGCAGACCTACGAGGGCTTCATCAAGCTGGTGAAGTACGGTACGGCCTCGGTCGCGCTCATCGTGATCCTGATGGCGATCTTCCTGACCTGATCTGTCGGCAGCCGCACACGCCAGCGGCAGCGGCTGCCCAGAATATTTGCATTCAAGCCGGTGCCAAAACCGGTATCGAACGCCGCGGGAGTAACGCTTAAGTTTGCGCGCGCGCCGTTCCGCGCCGCGGGAGGACCTATGAAGATCGCCGTTGCCAAGGAAATCGATCCGTCGGAGCCGCGCGTCGCCGCTTCTCCCGATACGGTGAAGAAGTTTAAGGCGTTGGGCGCCGAGATCGCCGTTGAGCCGGGCGCCGGCATCAAGTCGGGCCTGCCGGATTCCGAATTCACCGCCGCAGGCGCCACCGTCAGTGCAGACGCGCTGAAGGACGCCGACATCATCATCAAGGTGAAACGTCCTGAAGCCTCGGAGCTGTCGCAGTACAAGCGCGGCGCGCTCGTCATCGCCATCATGGATCCCTATGGCAACGAGGCCGCGCTGAAGACGATGGCCGATGCCGGCGTCTCCGCCTTCGCGATGGAATTGATGCCGCGCATCACCCGCGCGCAGGTGATGGACGTGCTGTCCTCGCAGGCGAACCTTGCCGGCTACCGCGCCGTGATCGAGGGCGCCGAGGCGTTCGGCCGCGCCTTCCCGATGATGATGACCGCGGCCGGCACCGTGCCCGCCGCAAAAGTGTTCGTGATGGGCGTCGGCGTCGCCGGCCTGCAGGCGATCGCGACCGCGCGCCGCTTGGGAGCCATCGTGACCGCGACCGACGTGCGGCCCGCCACCAAGGAGCAGGTCGAATCGCTCGGCGCGAAATTCCTCGCCGTCGAGGACGAGGAGTTCAAGAACGCGCAGACCGCCGGCGGCTACGCCAAGGAGATGTCCAAGGAATATCAGGCCAAGCAGGCCGCGCTCACCGCCGAGCACATCAAGAAGCAGGACATCGTGATCACGACCGCGCTGATTCCGGGCCGGCCGGCGCCGAAGCTGGTCAGTGCCGAGATGGTCAAGTCGATGAAGCCCGGCTCGGTGCTGGTCGATCTCGCCGTCGAGCGCGGCGGCAATGTCGAGGGCGCCAAGGCAGGCGAGGTCGTCGACCTCGATGGCATCAAGATCGTCGGCTATACCAACGTCGCCGGTCGCGTCGCGGCCTCGGCTTCCAGCCTCTACGCGCGCAATTTGTTCTCCTTCATCGAGACCATGGTCGACAAGAAAGAGAAGAAGCTCGCCGTCAACTGGGACGACGAGCTGGTCAAGGCCACTGCGCTCACGAAAGACGGCGCCGTCATCCACCCGAACTTCCAGCCGAAGGCTTAAGGAGACCCGCCATGGAGCATGCTGCACAGGTCGTCGACCCCTTCATCTTCCGGCTGTCGATCTTCGTCCTCGCCGTCTTCGTCGGCTATTTCGTCGTGTGGTCGGTCACGCCGGCCCTGCACACGCCGCTGATGAGCGTGACCAACGCGATCTCCTCGGTGATCGTTGTGGGCGCGCTGCTCGCCGGCGGAGTGGCCAACGTGTCGAGCGGCTCGGGCTGGGCCCGCGCCTTCGGCTTCGTGGCGCTGATCTTTGCCTGCATCAACATCTTCGGCGGCTTCCTTGTCACCCAGCGCATGCTGGCGATGTACAAGAAGAAGTCGAAGTAAGCGGCCACCTCGGGCTGAAGGATCAATGGGGACCTGAGATGAGCGCCAATCTCTCTGCATTCTTGTATCTCGTGGCGGGGGTGCTGTTCATCCTGTCGCTGCGCGGGCTGTCGAGTCCGGCTTCGTCGCGCCAGGGCAATCTGTTCGGCATGATCGGCATGGCGATCGCGGTCGCGACCACGCTTGCCAACCATCCGCCGGCCGACGGCCTCGCCTGGGTGCTGGTCATCGTCGGCATCGCGATCGGTGCCGCGATCGGCGCGGTGATCGCCCGCCGCGTGCCGATGACCTCGATGCCGGAGCTGGTCGCCGCCTTCCACTCGCTGGTCGGCATGGCCGCGGTGCTGGTCGCCGCCGGCGCGTTCTACGCCCCGGAAGCCTTCGACATCGGCACGCCCGGCAACATCCATCCGCAGAGCCTGGTCGAGATGTCGCTCGGCGTCGCCATCGGCGCGCTGACCTTCACCGGCTCGGTGATCGCGTTCCTGAAACTGTCCGCGCGGATGAGCGGTGCGCCGATCATCCTGCCCGCCCGCCACATCATCAACATCGCGCTGGCCGCGGCGCTGGTGTTCTTCATCGTTCGCCTCGTCCTCACCGGCGGCGCGTTCGACTTCTGGCTGATCGTCATCCTGGCGCTGGCGCTCGGCGTGCTGATGATCATCCCGATCGGCGGCGCCGACATGCCGGTCGTGATCTCGATGCTGAACTCCTACTCGGGCTGGGCCGCCGCCGGCATCGGCTTCACGCTGGGCAATTCGGCGCTGATCATCACCGGCGCGCTGGTGGGCTCGTCGGGTGCGATCCTGTCCTACATCATGTGCCACGCGATGAACCGGTCCTTCATCTCGGTCATCCTCGGCGGCTTCGGCGGCGAGACCGCCGCGGCCGGCGGTGCTACCGGCGAGCAGAAGCCGGCCAAGCTCGGCTCGGCGGACGATGCGGCCTTCATCATGAAGAACGCCTCCAAGGTCATCATCGTGCCCGGCTACGGCATGGCGGTGGCGCAGGCCCAGCACGCGCTGCGCGAGATGGCCGACATGCTGAAGAAGGAAGGCGTCGAGGTGAAATACGCCATTCACCCGGTCGCCGGCCGCATGCCCGGCCACATGAACGTGCTGCTCGCCGAAGCCAACGTGCCCTATGACGAGGTGTTCGAGCTCGAGGACATCAACTCCGAGTTCGCGCAGGCCGACATCGCCTTCGTGATCGGCGCCAACGACGTCACCAACCCGGCCGCCGAAGAGGACAAGACCTCGCCGATCTACGGCATGCCGGTGCTCCAGGTCTGGAAGGCCGGCACCGTGATGTTCATCAAGCGCTCGCTCGCCTCCGGCTATGCCGGCATCGACAACCCGCTGTTCTACCGCGACAACACCATGATGCTGCTCGGTGACGCCAAGAAGGTCACCGAGAACATCGTCAAGGCGATGTAGCGCGAGGCGCGCCGGACCGTGGCCATCAACAGGGAATGGCACCGGTCGCATCGCATGCCACTGAAGACGACGCGTGAGCAGCGCGTCGCGTGGCACGCCGCCCACAAGGCGGCGTGCGGCTGTCGCGATGTACCGACCAGCCTTCGGCCCGACGTCATGAAATTGCTGCGGAGCCGTCGCAAGCCCTGAGCCGAAAGGCCAGCCGCGTACCATGACCAGCGTCAAGTGGATCGCCATCCTGCTCGTGACCGTCTATTGCGCCGGTCTCGTCATGCTCTATGTCCGTCAGCGCGAGATGCTGTTTCCGATTCCGCCCGTCGGTCGCACCGCGCCGGATGCCGCAGGTCTGCCCGAGGCGGAAGAGCATGTTCTGACCGCCTCCGATGGCGAGAAGGTGATCGTCTGGCACGTGCCGGCGAAACCCGGCCGTCCCCTCATCTTGTTCTTTCCAGGCAATGGCGATTTTCTCGCCGGACGTGTCGATCGGTTCAAGGGGATTACCGCTGATGGCACCGGCCTCGTCGCGCTGTCCTATCGCGGCTATGCCGGCTCGAGCGGGGCGCCGAGCGAAGAGGGCCTGCTGCGCGATGCCGCAGCCGCCTATAGTTTCACCACCGCGCGCTATGCGGCAGAACGTATCGTTGCCTGGGGCTTCTCTCTGGGGACGGGCGTGGCGGTTGCCATCGCCTCGGAGCATCGCGTTGGAAAGCTGATCCTGGAGGCACCCTATACGTCGACGGCCGACATTGCGGCAGCGTCGTTCTGGTTCGTTCCGGTCCGGCTTCTTATGCGCGATCCCTTTCATTCGGACCGGCGCATCGAGCGCGTCACTGTGCCGCTCCTCGCGATGCATGGCACCAATGATCTTGCCATTCCGATCGCGTTCGGAGAGCGTCTGTTCGCACTCGCCCATGAGCCCAAGCGGTTCGTTCGCATGGCCGGCGGCGGGCACGACAATCTCGATCAATATGGCGCAATCGAAACGGCGAGAGATTTTATTGACAATTGACAGTTTGTTCGCACGTTGCGGCGCCGCGCTCGCCGTCGTCTGCTTGACGCTTCTGCCGCAGACTGCGTCTGCGGCAACCGGGCTCGACGGCGCGGCGATGCGCTGGCCCTATGCGCTGCCGTTTGCCGGCCTGTTGCTGTCGATCGCGCTGGGGCCGCTGCTGTTTCGAAAGGTCTGGCACCACCATTACGGCAAGATCACCGCGGCCTGGGCACTGCTGGCACTCGCTGCGCTCGTCATCTTTGCCGGCAGCACGGCGACGCTGGCGGCGCTGGTCCATGCCATGCTCGCCGAATATCTCGGCTTCATCGTGCTGCTGTTCTCGCTCTATGTCGTGGCCGGCGGCATCCTGATCACCGGCGACATCAGGGCCACGCCGGCGACCAAT
>RXJC01000435.1:21279-22046 GCA_003963435.1 Bradyrhizobiaceae bacterium
CGGCGACCAATCTGGGCATCCTCGCGCTCGGCACGTTGGGAGCGAGCATCGTCGGAACCACGGGCGCCGCGATGATCCTGATCCGCCCCTTGATCCGTGCCAACCGGCCGCGGCGCCATAACGCCCATGTCGTCATCTTCTTCATCATCCTGGTCGCCAATGTCGGCGGCGCGCTCAGTCCGCTTGGCGATCCCCCGCTGTTCGTCGGCTTCCTGCACGGCGTCGACTTCTTCTGGACGACGCGGACCATCTGGTTGCAAACGGGAATCGTGGCCGGACTGCTGCTCGCGATCTTCGTCGTCATCGACGTCTGGCGCTTTCGCAGCGAGCCTTTGCCTGATGACACGGGAGGCCGGCAGCCGACGCGGATCCGGGGCCTGGTGAATCTCGTGCTGATCGCGGCGATCGTCGCGAGCCTGCTGGCGTCGGCGATGTGGAAGCCCGGCATCGTATTCGACATTCTCGGCACCAGGGTCGAACTGGAGGACGTCGTCCGCAATCTGGTGCTGCTGGCGATCGCGGCCCTGTCGGTGTGGCTCACGCCCGATGAGCACAGGCAGGCCAATGGCTTCACCTGGGAGCCGATCCGCGAGGTCGCAAAGCTGTTCGCGGGCATTTTCGTCGCCATCATCCCCGTCATTGCCATGCTCAATGCCGGCCATGATGGCGCATTCGCCTGGCTGTTGTCGGCCGTGTCGGGGCCGGATGGCGCGCCGCGCGAAGTCGCCTATTTCTGGTTCACCGGGCTGATGTCGGCGTTCCTCGAC
>RXJC01000649.1 GCA_003963435.1 Bradyrhizobiaceae bacterium
GTTGTTGCGCTCCATGAGGTCGACGATCTCGGCGAGCGCCGTATCCTCGGTGATGGTCACGACCGACTCGGTCATCACCTCCGAAACCTTGCGACCGTGCTCGTGGACGAAATCACTGGCGGATTTGCCGGGGCCAAGGATGAACCGCAGCCAGCGGCCGCGCTTGCGGCCGGTGCCGATTTCGCTGCGGCGGATGAAATCTCCCTCGGAGACGACTCCGACCAGCTTGCCGGTATCGTCGACGACCGTGAGGCCGCTGACATGCCGCTTCAGCATGATATTCGCCGCCTCGACGATGCTGGTGTCGGGGGTAACCGAGATGACCGACCGGGTCATGATCTGGTGGGCGCGCATGGACAACTCCGCTGGCTTGTTGAATTCGATGCCCGAAAACTAGCTCAGGTATCGAGGTGCGGCTTGACGCAGGTCAATCGGATGAAGCCTGTCGTGTTGATGAAGCAATTGTGATCCGAGCATCGGTTTGATGCAGCTCAACGCCTATGCGAAGTCCCGCCATATCCTTTCGCCAATATAAAGTAGCAGCCTCCGGGGTTCTTGAGCCATGAGCGTCGTGCAAGTATTTCCACGAGCCGAAGAGCCGGCGGTCCAGGCTCTCTCTGTCGATCGCGCCGCGGGTCCTGGAGCTTTGACGGTAAGTTCCGAAAAGCACGCGGGGGCGCCGGCGGCCGCCGACACCTTGCCCGCACCGGAACCATATCCCCTCGACCGCGCCTTTCACGCGATGCTGGCAAGGCTCACAGGCGGCATTTCGCCGCTGGCCCTGTCGCTCGCCTGGCTCGACTGGAGTACGCATCTGGCTGCCGCACCGCAGCGCCAGATGGAGATCGCCCGCAACATCCTGCGCGACACCGGCCGGCTGGCCGAAGCTGCCGCGCATGCGGCGTCGCCGGAGCAAAAGCCGTGGTCGGTGATCCAGCCGCAGGGGCGGGACCGCCGCTTCAGTGGCGCACAATGGGAGACCGCGCCGTTCAATCTGCTGGCGCAAGGATTCCTGCTCACAGAGAAGTGGTGGCGCGACGCCGCGACGGGCGTCCGCGGCGTGTCGCACGCCAACGAAGCCATCGTCGAGTTCTCGATGCGCCAGATGCTGGACATGCTGGCGCCGTCCAATTTCGCGCCGACCAATCCGAAGGTGCTGGAGAAGGCGTTCCAGAGCGGCGGGGAAAACTTCGTCTTCGGCTGGCAGAATTGGTGCAGCGATTTGATGCGCCTTCTCTCTGCCTCGAAACCCGCGGGCGGCGAGCAGTTCGTGGTCGGCAAGACGGTGGCGGTTTCGCCCGGCAAGGTCGTCTATCGCAACAAGCTGATCGAGCTGATCCAATACTATCCGACCACTGCGCAGGTCCGGCCCGAGCCGATCCTGATCGTACCGGCCTGGATCATGAAGTACTACATCCTCGATCTCTCGCCGCAGAACTCGCTGGTCAAATATCTGACCGGTCAGGGTTTCACCGTGTTCGCGATCTCCTGGCGCAACCCGGATGCGAGGGATCGGGATCTCGCATTCGACGATTATCGCAGGCTGGGCGTCATGGCGGCGCTGGATATGATCGGCCTGATCATGCCGGGGCGGAAGACCCATGCGCTCGGCTATTGTCTCGGCGGCACCTTGCTGTCGATCGCCGCCTCCGCCATGGAGCGCGACGGTGACAATCGCTTCGGCACCGTCACTCTTCTCGCGGCGCAGACCGACTTCACCGAGGCCGGAGAGCTGACGCTCTTCATCAACGAGAGCCAGGTCGCCTTTCTCGAGGACATGATGTGGCAGCGCGGCTATCTCGACACGACGCAGATGGCCGGCGCCTTTCAGCTGCTGCGCTCCAACGAATTGATCTGGTCGCGGCTGTCGCACGACTATCTGATGGGCGAGGGGGCGCCGCTGAACGATCTGATGGCCTGGAATGCGGACGCAACGCGGCTGCCGTATCGCATGCATTCGGAATATCTGCGACAACTCT
This sequence comes from Bradyrhizobiaceae bacterium, assembly GCA_003963435.1. GTDB lineage: Bacteria > Pseudomonadota > Alphaproteobacteria > Rhizobiales > Xanthobacteraceae > Bradyrhizobium. The sequence continues at coordinate 1,980 of RXJC01000649.1, forward strand.
TCCTCGACAACGATCTGGCCGAGGGACGCTATCAAGTCGGTGGCCGGAGCGTTTCGCTGTCCGATATTCACGCGCCGATGTTCGTGGTCGGCACGCTGGCGGACCACGTGGCGCCGTGGCGATCGGTCTACAAGATCCATTATCAGGTCGATGCCGACGTGACGTTCCTGCTGACCAGCGGCGGTCACAACGCAGGTGTGGTTGCGCCTCCGGAGGAGCCCGGCCACAGCTACCAGGTGCTGATCAAGGCTGCCGATGCGCCCTATGTCGGTCCGGATGAATGGCTGAAGCTGGCTCCGCACGTTGAAGGGTCGTGGTGGCCGGAATGGGCCAAATGGCTAGCTGCGCGCTCCGGCACCCCCTGCGATCCGCCGCAGATCGGAGTTGGAGGCGCTCCGGGACTACCCGACGCGCCCGGAGACTATGTCCACACCTGAAGCATGATCCGGAAAAGCGCGAAGCGGTTTTCCGGGAAAAAATAACGACCTAAAGCGCGATGACGATTTATCCAGATCTCATCGCGCTTTAGACCTCCGGCTCGGAATTCGGTGCGATATCCGAGGAGCGGAAGGGCTTGGCCTTGTCCAATTTGCGATAGGCGGTCGATGCCCTCCGCAACAGCTTCTTTTCCCGCTTGCGGTTGAGGAAGCGATTGCTGGCATCGAGGCCGGCGCCGTTCAACGAGGCCGCCAGCGCCTGTCCCCGCGCATCGTCGTTCAATTGTCCGAGCGACCGTTGCGCCTTGCGCAATTTCCTGAGGATGGACTGCTGCTTCTTCAGGGCGTCCTCGGCGAACAGGTCCTGGAGCGACTCGATCGAATAGGTCATCCGCTTGTTCAGAAGCCGCAGCTTGTGGCGCTTCTCGACATCGAGCTTGCGGAGCTTGCGCGCTTTCTTGAGCAGCGTCGTCTCCCATTCGGTCAGCCGTTCCGTCGCGTGGTCGGCGAGCGTGCAGCGGCGCAACCGGATGGCTTCCTTGCTGCGCCGGGTCGACCAGGGACCGCTCTCGATCCAGGCCGAGGTCTGCTCGACCAAGCGGCGATAGCGCGCCGATTGCAGCGCACGTGCCAGCAGGCGATGGCTCTCGGCGCGTTTTTCATCCCAGTGCTGAAGCTCGGCCACCTCTGAAAGCTCGCCGTCGCTTGCGGCGATGACCCGCTCGATCGCGACGTCGAGATCCCTGACCATGCCGAGCTGGCCGTTCAGCCATTTCAGCTCGGCCCATACATGTGGCCGCTGGGCGTCATCGACCATCGGCGAGAAGAAGCGGATCGCGGTTCGCAGATGCGTCAGCGCGATGCGGATCTGATGCAGCGCGTCGGGGTCTCCCCGGCAGGTGCCGTCATGCTGGGCTAGGACGGCATCAAGGTGACGGCGGGCGATGATCCGGAACGCGGTGTCGCAAGCCATGCCGGGGCTCAGGCGCCCGGGCAGGGCACCGCGCCTCGCTACCGGCACAGCGCGAGCGGTCGTGGAGCTCGTCCCAGGTCGCGCCATCTTTGCCCGCCCCAATTCAGATTGCCCTATTTGCCTGCAGCGATCGCGTCCCGGCAGTTCTGCAGCGTCTGCTCTGGCGTCCCGGATGCATCGATGGTCGCCCAACCGACATGGCCGATATTATAGTGCTCTTGCAGCGCGGCAACCTCTTGCGTGGCGTCGGATGCGTCTCCCCGGCGGCTTTCGATCCGCATCTGCCGGGCCGCGAGGTCTGCGACCAGAAACAGGCCGTGCAACGGCACGTTGCGTTCGCGCGCCAGCGCGGCGACCGCGTCCCGTTCATCCTCACGCGCGAACACGCCGTCGATGATCGCTGAATGGCCTTGCGCCAGCACCCGCCGGGCGAGCTGGGCCAGCGTGTCGTAGACGCGGGCCGCATGCTCCGGCGTGTAGGCCGACGGCGGCAGGCGGTGGGTGTCCTTGACCCCGAACATCTGCTTGCGGACGAGGTCGCTGCGCAGCACCACGGCTCCTGGGGCCGGTGCAATCATAGGTGCGAGCGCTTGTGCCAAAACAGTCTTGCCAGTGCCAGACAGTCCACCGACCGCAATCAGACGCGGTGCTGCAGGATGGATCAGCATCCTGGCGAGCTCAAAATAGCGCTGTGCCTGCTCTAGGACGCTCGGATCATCGGAATGCGAACGCTCCAGCCGTGCCAGGGCCACCTGGGCGCGGATCGCCGCCCGCATCGACATGAACAGCGGCAGGGCCGAGAGCGCGTCGAGATTGTCGGTCGGCGTCGCGGCGAGATAGCGATTGAGGACGTCGCTGGCGGCGCGTGGCTGATCGTGGTGCAGCAGGTCCATCAGCGTGAATGCGAGATCGTAAAGCACATCGACGGTTGCGATCTGCGCATCGAACTCGATGGCATCGAACAGTACGGGCCGGTCGTCGATCAGAACGATGTTGGCCAGATGCAGATCGCCGTGGCAGCGTCGCACGAAACCTCTCCGACCGCGGTCTGCGAGCAGGGGACGAAGGCGCACATAGGCCTCGTGCGAGGCTTTGCCGAGCTTTTCGATCTCGTCAGCGCTGAAGCGGCCGCCCGCCCGCAGTCCGTCACTGTTGCCGTCGATCAGGGCGGGAAGGGATGAGACCCATGCCTTTCCGTCGGCGGGAGCCGCCGCCGCGTGTGAAGCCGCGACCGCATCGGCGGCCGCCGAGGCGAGCTTCGCATCCAACGGACCTGCCTCCGCCAGATGATCGAGCGTCCTGCTTTCGTCGAAGCGCGACATGTCCACCGCATACTCGATCGGCCGGCCGGGACCACCGACCTGCACCGATCCATCGGGCTCTTCCGTGATTGCCACGACGCGATGATAGATCTGCGGCGCCAGCGGCCGGTTGATTCTGATTTCCTCCTCGCATGCGGCCTTGCGCTTCTCGAGCGTCGAATAATCGAGAAAGGGAAACCGCACGGCACGCTTGATCTTCAACGCGCGCTTGCCGTCCAGGAACACTGAGGCGCCATGTGTGTCGATCCGCCTCACGCCGGGATGGTCGGTCAGCGTCCGGAAGATGCGCTCCTGGGTCGCCAATTCATCGGGCATGCGAAAGCACCATCACGGCGTCAACACGGCCGCGCCGAGAATTTGGCCGGCCCGCAGCATGGTCAGAACTTCGTTGGCCTGATGAAGTGGAAATGCCGTCGTCTCGGTGCGCACGCCCGCTTGCGGAGCAATCTTGAGAAAATCGATGCCGTCCTGCCGGGTGAGGTTGGCAACCGAGACCAGCTGCCGCTCCTGCCAGAGCAGGTCATACGGAAAGCTTGGAATGTCGCTCATGTGGATGCCGGCACATACGACGCGCCCGCCTTTGCGGACGGCGCGCAGTGCAGCCGGCACAAGCTCGCCGGCTGGCGCGTAGATAATGGCGGCGTCGAGCGGCTCGTCGGGCATCTCGTCAGAGGCCCCCGCCCAGACCGCGCCTAAGCGGCGTGCAAGATCTTGTGCGGCAGTATCGCCGCGTCGCGTGAACGCATGGACAAGCCGGCCCTGCCAAACTGCGACTTGCGCGATGATGTGGCCGGCTGCGCCAAAACCATAGATACCGAGCCGTTCCGCAGGGCCGGCCAGCACCAGCGAGCGCCAGCCGATCAGCCCCGCGCACAGCAGGGGAGCAATCTCGACGTCGTTGCCCTCCTCTCCGAGGGGAAAGGCGTAGCGTGCGTCGGCGATGGTGTGGGTCGCGTAGCCGCCGTCGCGGGTGTAGCCGGTGAACAGCGGTACGTCACACAAGTTCTCCATGCCGTCCCGGCAGAAGCGACAGTGTCCGCAGGTGAAGCCGAGCCAGGGAATGCCGACCCGATCACCGGGCGCATGCGTTGTGACGTTCGGGCCCACGAGATCGACCCGACCGACGATCTCATGGCCGGGCACGATCGGATAGCGAATATCGGGCAGTTCGGCATCGACGAGGTGGAGATCGGTCCGGCATACGCCACAGGCGCTGATCTTCACGCGGAGCTGCCCCTCGCCGGGGACCGGGTCGGGTCGCTCCTCCATCTGGAGTCGCGTTCGTGGGGCCGCCAACACCATCGCACGCATGAATCTCTCCGGGGGCGAACCGCGCTCCCACTGAAGTATCTATAGAATAGCAGAGCGGCCAGTCCTTGACGTCGGTCAACGTGCGTTCCGGACCGAGTTCCCGTTGCCTGCCTCCTGGCTTGACGAGGATCAAGGGTCTCGACCAGGGCCGGCCTATAGTGGCAGTCAAGGAGAATCCCGATGGCTATCAAGGACGTCTTTCTGCCGCTTGTCGGCCAGGCGCGCGAGCCGACCTTGGCTGCGGTCGAGAAATGCGTCGCCGTCGCCGCCGATCTCGGCGCCAGGATCACCGCGCTCGCGCTCGAGGAAGAGGTTTACGAGCGGCCGAGGGTGATGCTGCCCTACGATCGCGAGGCCGCGGAGGCCTGCAGCTCGCGTGAGACGAGCGACGCGCAGCAGCTCCTGAACGCATTTACCCACGCGACGTCCCGCGCCAATATTCGCGCGCAGAGCCGAACGGGCAAGGTGCCTGAGGACCAGATCGCGGCGGTCTTGGCCGAGCATGCTCGCTTCAGCGATCTCACGCTGCTCCCCGTGAAGCCGCACGACAGTCGAACGGAGAGCATTGTCGAAGCCTTCCTGTTCGGATCAGGCCGGCCGCTCCTGCTGTGTCCCGAACATCTGGCGGACGAGCTTCAGCCAAAATTCGAGAATGTCATGGTCGCCTGGGACCACTCGGCGCGTGCGGCCCGAGCGGTCGGCGACGCGCTGCCGGTCCTGCAGGCCGCGGCCTCGGTCCGCGTGGTGACCGTGGCGGACGAGAAGACCGACGCGACCGCGCAATCCGGAGCCGCTCTGGTTGATCATCTCAGGGAACACGGGGTCCATGCTTCGTTCGAAGCGACGCAGAGCCGCGGTAGCTCGATCGGCAAGGTCTTGGGAAATTGGGCCAATTCCCACGGCATGGACGCCATCGTGATGGGCGCCTATCATCATTCGCGTCTGAACGAGATCGTCTGGGGCGGTGTGACAAAGACCGTCATTGGCCAGCCACCATGCTGGGTTATGATCTCGCACTAGGCTCGCCATCCGCCCAGCCTGATCGTCAACCATCGGAACCGTCGCCGACCGAGCGCATTGCCTTCATGTCCACTTATCGTCTGAACAATCTGTTGGCGCCGCGTTCGGTTGCGCTTGTCGGCGCGAGCGCCCGCCCGGTCTCGGTGGGACGCGCCGTTCTGGAAAACATTCGCAAGGCCGAATTCAAGGGGCGGTTTGGCCTGGTCAACCCGCGCCATGCCGAGATTGGCGGCGTCGCAGCGGTAAAGAGCCTGGACAGGCTCGATTTTGTGCCCGAGCTCATCGTCATCACTGCGCCGGCAGGCGAGATTCCAGGAATTATCGACCAGGCCGGGCGTCGCGGCTCCGCGGGTGCGCTGATTGTCTCGGCCGGGCTCGGCCAAGGGCCGGGATCCCTGCACGAGGCCGCAAGCACCGCTGCCCGCAAATACGGCATGCGGCTGATCGGCCCGAACTGTCTCGGCATCATGATGCCCGGCGTCAGCCTCAATGCCAGTTTTGCCGCGCATATGCCGGGGGCGGGCAGCCTCGCACTGATCTCGCAATCGGGTGCGATCGCGGCGGGCATGGTCGACTGGGCGGCGCAACGCGGTGTCGGCTTTTCCGGCATCGTCTCGATCGGCGATCAGATCGACGTCGACATTGCCGACCTGCTCGACTATTTCGCGATGGATCACAACACGCGCGCGATCCTGCTCTATATCGAATCGATCAAGGATGCCCGCAAGTTCATGTCGGCGGCGCGCACGGCCGCGCGCGTGAAGCCCGTCGTCGTGGTGAAGTCCGGCCGCATGGCGCAAGGCGCGAAGGCTGCGGCCACGCATACCGGCGCGCTCGCCGGGGCCGACGCCGTCTATGACGCGGCGTTCCGCCGCGCAGGCGTCCTGCGGGTCTCCGATCTGCGTGAGCTGTTCGATTGTGCCGAGACGCTCGGCCGTGTCGAATCGCCGACCGGGAAGCGTCTCGCCATCCTGACCAATGGCGGCGGCATCGGCGTGCTCGCCGTCGATCGACTGGTCGAGCTCGGGGGAATTCCGGCGACCATCTCGGCGGAGGCGCGTCAGAAGCTCGATGCGGCGTTGCCGCCGACCTGGTCCGGTGCAAATCCCGTCGACATCGTGGGCGACGCTGACGCTGCGCGCTACGCGGCGGCGTTGGAGGTGCTGCTGGCTGACAAGGACAACGACGCGGTCCTGGTTCTCAACGTGCAAACGGCGATCGCCTCCGCGACCGAGATCGCTGTGACCGTGACGGAGCTCGTCGCCAAATATCGCGAGCAGCATCGCCGATGGGCCAAGCCGGTGTTGGCCGCCTGGGTCGGCGCCGATCAGGGCATCATTCAGGCGTTGTCCGGCGCCGGCATGCCGAACTATCCGACCGAGGACGACGCCGTGCGCGGCTTCATGCATCTGGTCCGGCATCGCGAAGTGGTGGAGGAGCTGAGCCAGGTCCCCCCCGCGATGCCCGACACGTTCGTTCCGGACGCCCAAGGCGCGAGACAGATCGTCACCGCCGCGATTGCGGACGGCCGTCAATGGCTCGAGCCGGTCGAGATCAAGCATCTGCTCGAAGCTTACGACATCGCGATGGTGCCGACCTATGCGGCAACCGATGTCGAGCAGGCGGTGGCCTATGCCAAGGAGATCTTCGCGCAGGGCGATACCGTCGTGCTGAAGATCCTGTCGCGCGACATCATCCACAAATCCGATGTCGGCGGCGTCGTCCTCAACCTGACCACGCCCGAAGCTGTCCGAGGGGCGGCTACGGGCATCATGGCGCGTGCGAAGAAGCTGCGCCCGGAGGCGCGCATCGGCGGCGTCATCGTCCAGGCGATGGTCGTCAAGGCCAAGGCGCGCGAGCTGATCCTCGGCTTGGCCGACGACCCGACCTTCGGCACCGTGGTGGTGTTCGGCCGCGGCGGGACGGCTGTCGAGATCATCAACGACAAGGCCCTCGCGCTGCCGCCGCTAGATTTGCAGCTCGCCCGCGATCTGATCGACCGCACCCGCGTATCGCGACTGCTAAAGGCCTATCGCGATGTGCCGGCGGTCAAGCAAGACGCCGTGGCCATGGTGCTGGTCAAGCTGGCGCAGATGGCTGCGGACATTCCCGAGATCCGCGAATTCGACATCAACCCGCTGCTCGCGGACGAGACCGGCGTGACCGCGGTGGATGCCCGCGTCGCGGTCGGTCTGCCGCAACGGAAGTTTGCCGGCACCGGCCCGGCCAATTTCGCCGTTCGTCCGTATCCGTCGCAATGGGAGCGCCGCCTCAAGCTGAAGGACGACTGGCGTATCTTCGTGCGGCCGATGCGGCCCGACGACGAGCCGACCATCCACGACTTCCTGCGTCACGTCACGCCACACGACCTTCGCCTGCGCTTCTTTGCGCCGATGAAGGAGTTCACCCACGAGTTCATCGCGCGCCTGACCCAGCTCGATTATGCGCGCGCGATGGCCTTCATTGCGTTCGACGAGGCCACCGGCGAAATGGTCGGCGTGGTCCGGCTCCATTCGGATTCGATCTACGAGAGCGGCGAATACGCGATCCTGCTGCGGTCCGATCTCAAGGGCAGGGGGCTCGGCTGGGCCCTCATGCAGCTCATCATCAACTACGCCAAGTCGGAAGGGCTGAAAGCCATATCGGGCGACGTGCTCCAGGAGAACACCGTGATGCTCGATATGTGCCGGCAGCTCGGCTTCGAGGTGAAGCCGGATCCGGCCGAGCCTGATATCTGCGACGTCAGGCTGAAGCTCTGAGCGCGCGTCAGGAGCGCGTTTCGGTTGAACCTGCGGCGGCGGATGTGTTGGCGGATGTCGCTGCGGACGTTCTGGCCGTCGACCGCAAATTCTTCACGATGATCGCGATCAGCGGCACCAGCACCGGCACGATCGTGCTGAGCGGATGATGCACCGCGCTCGACATCTGGGCCTGGAATGCGCGCGCCTCGAGCTGAAGCGCTTCGATCGAGGCGTCGTGAATCTCGTTGGCGAGCTCGATGTCCCGGCCGGACGGTGCGCGGCCGGCGATCAGAAAGAGTGCGGCCGCGATGGCAAAATTGACGGCACCGAGGATGGCCGCGGCGGCGATCGCGCTCCAGATCTGGACCAGGGCGAAATAGGCCGACAGCTCCAGCATCAGAAGCCCGAACGCTGCGATCAACGCCGCAAAGGCGCGCAGGCCGAGGCCGACCAGCAGGTGGCGGAGCCTGATGTCCGCGATGATCCTGTCGGTACGCCACAGGGCGCGCAGATGTTTGACCACGTTCTCGGTATTCACCTAGTGTCTCCTCAACATGAAGCCGACGACCACGCCGAGCGCGAAGGCGGAGGCGAGCGATGTGATCGGACGGTCCGCAATGAGGCCCTGGAGCTGCTCCTGCTCTTCCTCGACAGTCTCGCCGAGCTCGCTCAGCGCGGCCCTGATCTGGTCGGCGAGCGCCTCGGCGCGATCCTTCGAGCTCTCGAACATCTCCTCGCCGGCGGTGCTCAGCAAGCGCGTGACATCAACCTTCAATGCGCGCAATTCGTCGCTCATCCTGTCGCTGTCGAACATGGACCTGTTATCCTCATTGAACGGTGCCAGCCTAGGGCCCGCGGGCGCGATTGCGCTTGATTTGCGTCAACCGGCATTGCACCTCATCGCTTGAGACAGGTCAAACCGGCCGCCATATGCTAGCTTAGAAATCCCCGCTGAATGGGGACCAATCGTCCCGACGAGGTGGAAGCGTGAACCACGAACCGCTGTTGCTCGCGACGCCGTCCGGCGACGTGCTGAACCTTCGCCCTGAAGGGCCCTGGACCGCTGCGAATGTGGTGACGCTCGAGACATTGTCCCGCTCGGTCGGAGCCGACGTCGATCGCTCGCGCGTCGTCACCCTGGACATGTCGGGCGTCAGCGCGCTCGACACGCTCGGCGCCTGGGTCCTGGAAAAACTGTCGCGCAGGGCCGCATCGTCCGGCAGGCCGGCCCAGTTCGTCGGGGTTGCCGATCATTACAGCGGGCTGATGGAAGAGGTGCGCCAGGTCAATCGCCACACCCCGGCCCCGGCGGCTGCGCCCAATCCGGTGCTGGCAAGGCTCGGCGATCTCGGAAAATCCACGGTCGGTGCGCGGGAAGATGTCGCCATCTTCCTGCAGATGCTGGGCGCGTTGTTCATGGCCGTGATCGGCGTGCTGCGCCGGCCGCGCTCGTTGCGGCTGACCTCGCTGGTCTATCAGCTCTACCGCATCGGCTGGCAGGCGATTCCCATCGTTGCGCTCATCACCTTCCTGATCGGCGCCATCATCGCCCAGCAGGGCTTCTTCCATTTCCGCAGATTCGGCGCGGAGTCCTACACCGTCGACATGGTCGGCATCCTGGTGCTGCGTGAGCTCGGGGTGCTGATCGTCGCCATCATGGTCGCCGGCCGGTCGGGCAGCGCCTACACCGCCGAGCTCGGCTCGATGAAGATGCGCGAGGAGATCGACGCGCTCTCGACCATGGGGCTCGATCCCGTCGACGTCCTGATCCTGCCGCGCGTTGCGGCGCTGATCATAGCGCTGCCGATCCTCACTTTCATCGGATCGATTGCCGCGTTATACGGCGGCGGTCTCGTCGCACAATTCTACGGCGACATGGGCCCGGCGATCTACATCGAGCGGCTGCACGAGGCCATCTCGGTCACCCATTTCGAGGTGGGCATCCTGAAGGCGCCGTTCATGGCGCTGGTGATCGGGATCGTGGCCTGCAGCGAGGGACTGCGTGTCAAGGGCAGCGCGGAGTCGCTCGGGCGGCAGACCACGACGTCGGTGGTGAAGTCGATCTTCCTGGTGATCGTGCTCGACGGCCTGTTTGCGGTCTTCTTTGCCTCGATCGGAATGTGACTATGGACGCATCGCAAGACCAGTTCGCGATCCGCGTCCGGGACCTCGTGGTCGGCTTCGGCCGCCAGACCGTGCTCGACCATCTGTCGCTCGACGTCCGCCGCGGCGAGATCCTCGGCCTGGTGGGGGCCTCGGGCGGCGGCAAGTCGGTCTTGATGCGGACCATCATCGGCCTCATCCCGCGCCGGAGCGGGACCATCGAGGTCATGGGGCAACCCACCGGGGGCCACGGTCGGGGCGCGGCCACGACATGGGGCATCCTGTTCCAGCAGGGCGCGCTGTTCTCCTCGCTGACGGTCCGCCAGAACGTCCAGTTTCCCTTGCGCGAAAATCTCGTCCTGTCGCAGGAGCTGATGGACGAGATTGCGATCGCCAAGCTTGAGATGGTCGGTTTGCGCGCCCAGGACGCGGACAAATACCCGGCGGAGCTGTCGGGCGGCATGACCAAGCGTGTGGCGCTGGCCCGCGCACTCGCGCTCGATCCGCCGATCCTGTTCCTGGACGAGCCGACCTCGGGCCTCGATCCGATCGCCGCCGGCGATTTCGACGTCCTGATCAAGACTCTGCAAAGGACGCTGGGGCTGACCGTGTTCATGGTGACCCACGACCTTGCGAGCCTGACCACGGTCTGCAATCGCGTCGCCGCGCTAGCCGACGGCAAGATCGTGGCGATCGGCCCAATGCGCGAATTGCTGCAATCCGAGCATCCCTGGGTGCGCGCCTATTTCCACGGCAAGCGCTCGCAGATGCTGCAACACGAGATGAGATGAGACATGGAAACCCGCGCTCCCTACGTGCTGATCGGCAGTTTCGTGCTGGCCGCGATCATCGCGGTGTTCGGCTTCGTCTATTGGCTGAACAACACCGGCGGCATCGGGCCGCGCACGAGCTACCAGGTGCAATTCCAGGGGCCGGTTCCCGGCCTGCTGGTCGGCGCCGGGGTGCTGTTCAACGGCATCCGCGTCGGTGAGGTGACCCAGCTCGGGCTCGCGCCGGACAATCCGCGCTTTGTCAATGCGACGATCGCCGTTGCGACCGCCACGCCGGTCCGCTCCGACACCAAGGTCGGTCTCGAATTTCAGGGCCTGACCGGCGTGCCGGTGGTGACGTTGGAAGGCGGCGTGATCGTCGCCAAATCCGGCGAGCCGCTGACCCTGATCGCGGAGGCCGGCGCCGGTCAGAGCATGACGCAGGCGGCACGCGATGCGCTGCGGCGGGTGGATGCGGTGCTTCAGGACAATTCCGGTCCGCTCAAGGACACCATCGCCAATTTCAAGACGTTTTCCGATGGGCTTGCGCGCAACACCGGCAAGATCGACGGCATTCTCGCTGGCCTGGAGAAGATGACCGGCGGCGGCGCCCCCGCGCAGAAGGTCACCTACGACCTGCACACGCCGCAGAACCTCGGGCCGGCCGGCAAGACGCTTTCGGCGTCACTGGCCATTCCCGAGCCGAGCGCGGTCGCCATGCTGCAGACCCAGCGCATGCTGTTCGCGCCCGTCGGGGACAGGCCGGGCTTTGCCGACTTCCTCTGGGCCGACAGCATTCCGAAACTGGTGCAGGCGCGCCTGATCGACAGTTTCGAGAATTACGACATCGCCCACGCCCCCTTGCGTACGTCGGATCTCGGGCAGGCGGATTACCAGCTCCTGATCGACATCCGGCGCTTTCGGATCGCCACGGACGGCGAGCCGAGGGTCGAGATCGGACTGTCGGCGCGGATCGTCGACAAGAACGGCAAGGTGATTGCCTCGCGCCTGATCGAGACCAGCGAGAAGCTCGACAAGGTCGAGCCGGCCGCTTCGGTCGCCGCTTTCGATGCGGCCTTTGCTCGCATCGCCAAGGAGCTGATCGGCTGGACCGTGCAGGCGGTGTGACCCCGCCTATTCCAGGGTCTTCAGGTAGGACAGAAGGTCGTGGATCTGGTCCGGACTGAGCTCGAAGGCCGGCATGTCGGCATGACCGGTGTAGATCCCCTCGGCCAGCGCCTCACCCAGGCTCTCGATCGGATAGCGCTGGTGCAGGGTGCGCAGCGGGGGTGCGCCCTCGAGCGGGCTGCGGGAGGCGCGGTCGATCGCGTGGCAGCGCGCACAATTGGCCCTCGCAAAGGCCTTGCCGCGCTGTTCGGCGGTCGGGGCCGCCAACGCAGGTGTCATCAGAAGCAGCCCAATCAGGCCGTGACGCAGGGCCGCTTGCAGCATGGAGTAATCCCATCGAATTCTGGAGCAGAATAAGATGGGGATGCCACCCAAATTTGATCTGAGTCAATTGGCTTTGGCGCAGTGCAGTAAAATGCCGCCGCGCGGTGGACTCGGCCGGGGGCGGAGCGGGACCGACGTTAGGAGTGGTGGATGAAGCCTTCCGTGGTCACGATTGAACCAAACGGGCATTACTGCAGCGATTGCGCCGTACGCGGAGCGGCGGTTTGCTCGTCGTTGGATGCGGCCGAGCTCAGGGAGTTCGAGCATCTCGGGCGCCGCGTTCATTTCGAGTCAGGCGAGACCGTGTTTTCCGAAGAGGATATCACGACCTCGTTCTACAACGTCCTCGAAGGCGTCATGCGGCTGTACAAGCTGCTGCCCGACGGCCGGCGGCAGATCGTCGGCTTTGCCTTGCCCGGCGATTTCCTGGGAATGAACATTTCCGGCCGGCACAATTTTTCGGCCGATGCGATCGGGGTCGTGGCCGTGTGTCAGTTCGCCAAGGGGCCTTTCGGCCGTTTCATCGAAGACCGGCCGCAGCTGCTCAAGCGCATCAACGAGCTGGCCATTCGCGAGTTGAGCCAGGCGCGCGACCATATGGTGCTGCTCGGCCGTCGTTCGGCCGACGAGAAGGTCGCGACTTTCCTGCTCGGCTGGCGTGACCGGCTGGTCGCGCTCAAGGGATTGTCCGACATAGTTCCGCTGCCGATGAGCCGTCAGGACATCGCCGACTATCTCGGTCTCACCATCGAGACCGTCAGCCGCACCTTCACCAAGCTGGAGCGTCACGGCGTGATCGAGATCATTCACGGCGGCATCAGCCTGCTCGATCCCGCGCGGGCCGAGGCGATGGCCGCAGCCTGACGTTCCGTTCCGCCCCCGACGTTTTTGATCTCGATCAATGACGCCGGCCCGCTGCAGCAAAATAATGCTGCAAACTATCGGGAGGGGATAATGCCTGCGGACGCGTTGCTGGTGACCGTTATCGTCGTGGCGATCTTTGTCGCATTTGCTGCAGCCCTGGCTTGGGCGGACCGGCAAACCAGCTCAGGCCGGCTCGATCCGGATTCCAAGCGCTGAAGTTTTCGAGGTCTGGTCTGCTCAGACAGTCGGCAGTCGCCGGTGACCCGGCGGGCTCTGCCGTTCGTCAGCGCCTCAACGCAATATCGCTTGCGCCGCCCGCAACTCTGCATCGAGCAGAGCGCATCAGCGCATCCTTCGGATGCGGAGTTCCGGCTCGATAGCGGCTTTTTCGCGGCATTTGCCTCAAACCGCGTGGGTGCTTTCCGGTTGAAAAGCCTGATAACGTTGACTACGCAGGAACCTCAGTGCCTCGCAGTCTTAGGAGCCCCGCGGCGTGCCTCAGGACAAGACCGGCGACCCCCGACAGTCGGCGGGCAACAAACTATCGGTCCTGCGCAAGCACCCGATCTTCGCGGATCTGGAGCCGGAAGCGCTCGATCAGCTCTGCCGCTACGCCAAGCACACCACCGTGAAGCGCGGCGCGACGATCGCCGCCAAGGGCGATCCCGGCAACAATCTGTTCGCGGTGATCTCGGGGACGGTGAAGATCTCTTCCTCCTCACCGGATGGTCGGAATGCCATTCTCAATCTGATCGGTCCCGGAGAGATTTTCGGCGAGATCGCGGTGCTCGACGGCGCACCGAGATCGGCCGACGCGACCGCCAACACCAATTGCGAGCTCTACATCATCGATCGCCGGGACTTCCTGCCGTTTGTGAAGAGCCAACCGGCGCTGGCGATGAAATTCATCGAGCTGCTTTGCGCGCGTCTGCGCTGGACCAGCCAGCAGGTCGAGCAGGTGATCCTGCAAAATCTGCCGGGCCGGCTGGCGAGCGCGCTGCTCGGTCTCACCGAGGAGCGCAAGCTCGACTCCGGCAGCGGCACGCTCGCCATCACGCAGCAGGAGATCAGCGAGATGGTGGGAATGACGCGCGAGAGCATCAACAAGCAATTACGCGCCTGGGCCGGCCGCAATTGGGTTCGCCTCGAGCACGGTGCCATCGTCGTGCTGGACACCGATGCGCTGCGCGAGCTCGCCGAGAGCGGCCTCGCCGGCGAGTGAGCCTTAGACCTGATTGTCGATGATGGCGACCGCGCGGGTCCAGCCCGCCGAGGCCCGCTCGATCTTGACCGGAAAGCAGGAGACCGTGAACCCGGTCGAGGGCAGTTGGTCGAGATTGTGCAGCTTCTCGAGATGGCAATAGCCGATGTGCCGTCCCGCCTTGTGGCCTTCCCAGATCAGGCCGGCATCCTTCGTCTCGGCATATCTCTTCGCGGTGTAGACGAACGGCGCGTCCCAGCTCCAGCCGTCGGTGCCGGTCAGTCGCACGCCGCGTTCGAGCAGGTACATGGTGGCTTCATAGCCCATGCCGCAACCGGAATTGACGTATTCGGCTTGGCCGAATTTGGCGCCGGCGCTGGTGTTGACCACGACGATCTCGAACGGCGACAGTTTGTGTCCGATGCGCTTCAGCTCCTTCTCGACGTCGTCGGCGCTCGCCACGTAGCCGTCGGGCAGATGCCGGAAATCGAGCTTCACGCCCGGCTGAAAGCACCATTCCAGCGGGACCTCGTCGATCGTCCATGACCGCTCGCCGCGGTTCATGGTCGGATGGAAGTGCCAGGGCGCATCGAGATGCGTGCCGTTATGGGTCGACAGCGAGACCTGCTCGACGGCCCAGCCCTGTCCGTCCGGCAGATCCTGCGCCTTGAGCCCGTCGAAGAACTGCAGCATGCGGGGCAGGCCCTGCTGGTGATCGATATACTGGATCGCAGGATGGTTGCCCGGCGGATCGGCCGTCACGTCGTTTCGAAGCGGCACCGAGATATCGATCAGCTTGCGCGGCATGGGCATTTCCTCAAATTGGTCCGCTGTTTTGAATATCTTGAGGGGCCTGCATTGGAGGCGTCAAGTCACGTGGCGGCGACGTCAGCCGCCCGCCGTCCCGGTCATAATGCGAATTGCGCCGAAAATTGATCGATGCAACTGTTGCATCGATCAATGCCGGAATTGGCTTGGACAGAGAATGCCACCCGCCCTAGGGACGACTTGGCGCTTACTTCACGCCAGAAGTGGAGCGACCCAAGCCAGCCTGGAGCCGGCCGACAACGACATAATCAACCTCGGAGGAAAGCCCAGATGAAGACACTCACCGGTATCGTCACAGCCGTTGCACTGGCGCTCTCAGCGCCCCTGGCGACCGCGCGCGACTTCCGTTCCGCCGACGTCCATCCCGCCGATTATCCGACCGTCGAGGCCGTCAAGTTCATGGGCAAGCAGCTTGCGGCGGCGAGCGGCGGCAAGCTCGGCGTCAAGGTGTATCCCAACGGCGCTCTCGGCTCCGAGAAAGACACCATCGAGCAGCTCAAGATCGGCGCGCTCGACATGATGCGGATCAACGCATCGCCGCTCAACAACTTCGTGCCCGAGACCATCGCCCTGTGCCTGCCCTTCGTGTTCCGCGACACGCAGCACATGCGCACCGTGCTCGACGGGCCGATCGGCGACGAGATCCTCGCCGCCATGGAGCCCGCGGGTCTGGTCGGCCTCGCCTACTACGACAGCGGCGCCCGGTCGATCTACACCGTGAAGGCTCCGGTCAAGTCGCTCGCCGACCTCAAGGGTCTGAAGATCCGCGTTCAGCAATCCGATTTGTGGGTCGGCATGATCCAGAGCTTGGGGGCCAACCCGACGCCGATGCCCTATGGCGAGGTCTACACCGCGCTGAAGACCGGCCTCGTCGATGCGGCCGAGAACAACTGGCCTTCCTACGAGTCCTCGCGCCATTTCGAGGCGGCCAAGTTCTACAACATCACCGAGCACTCCCTGGCGCCGGAAGTCCTCGTGATGTCCAAGAAGGTCTGGGACACCCTGAGCAAGGAGGATCAGGCAATGATCCGCAAGGCGGCGAAGGAATCGGTGCCCGTCATGCGCAAGCTCTGGGACGAGCGTGAGCAGGCCTCCCGCAAGACCGTCGAGGCGGCCGGCGTTCAGGTCGTCACGATCGCCAACAAGCAGGAGTTCGTCGACGCGATGAAGCCGGTGTACCAGAAGTTCGCCGGCGACGAGAAGCTGCAGAGCCTCGTGAAGCGTATCCAGGACACGAAGTAGGACGCCAGCGGCGCGGGCCCGGCGTCGCCGCGAGGCGACCCGGGCCCCTCGTAAGGAAATGCGGGATGACGGACCCACACGTCGCAGATCACGAGCAGGACGCGGCCACCGGACGCCCGTCCACCGGCCTGCTGTCGCGGATCAACGCACCTGTTGCACGGCTGGGCATGTATCTGTCGGTGGCCGGGCTGCTCGTCATCGTCGCCATCGTGTTCTACCAGGTGTTCGGCCGTTACGTGCTCAATTCCAGCCCGACCTGGACCGAGAACCTTGCCCTGGTTCTGATCCTCTATGTCACGCTGATCGGCGCCGCCGTCGGTGTGCGCGATGCCGGACATATCGGCATGGACAGTCTGCTGGTGATGCTTCCGGACAATTTGCGAGAGAAAATCGAGATCGTGATCCACGTCCTGGTCGCCGTGTTCGGCATCGCGATGGCCTATAACGGCTGGATCCTGGGCGCCTCGGTCGGCACCGTGAAGATCCCCAATCTCGGCCTGCCCGAGGTCATCCGCTACGTGCCGCTGATCGCCTCCGGAATCCTGATCGTCTCCTTTTCCATCGAGCACATCATGGCTCTGCTGCGCGGCGAAGAGGTCGTCCCCTCATGGAACTGATCATCCTCGGCGCCACCTTCTTCGGCTTCCTGGTCCTTGGTGTCCCCGTCGCGTTCGCGATCGGCCTCTCGGCCATCTGCACCATCCTCTATGAAGGCCTGCCGGTCGCCGTCATCTTCCAGCAGATGATGTCGGGGATGAACATCTTTTCCTTTCTCGCGATTCCCTTCTTCGTCTTCAGCGGTGAGCTGATGCTGCATGGCGGTGTTGCCGACAAGATCGTGCAGCTCGCCAAGAATCTCGTCGGGCACATCCGCGGCGGCCTCGGCATGTCGAACGTGGTCGCCTGCACGCTGTTCGGCGGCGTCTCCGGCTCGCCCGTGGCCGACGTGTCGGCGATGGGCGCGGTGATGATCCCGATGATGAAGAAGGAAGGCTTCGACACCGACTACGCCGTCAACGTCACCACTCACGCCTCGCTGGTCGGTGCCTTGATGCCGACCAGCCACAACATGATCATCTATGCGCTCGCCGCCGGCGGCAAGGTTTCGATCGGCGCGCTGATCGCCGCCGGCCTGCTGCCGGCGATCGTGCTGATGGTGTGCATGCTGGTCGCCGCCTACGCCGTGGCGGTGAAGCGGGGCTATCCCGCCGGAAAATTCCCGGGCTGGGCCGAGGTGTTCCGATCGTTCGCGGCCGCGCTGCCCGGCCTCTTGATCGTCGGCATCATCCTGACGGGCATCCTGTCCGGCGTGTTCACGGCCACCGAATCCGCGGCCGTCGCCGTCACCTACACGATCCTGCTGACCTTCTTCATCTACCGCACCATGACTCTGCGGAACTTCCTGCGCGCCGCCGCCAAGGCGGTGAAGACAACCGGCGTGGTGCTGCTGCTGATCGGCGTTTCCACCATGTTCCAGTATCTGATGGGGCTGTACGAGGTGGCTGACTTTGCCGGCGACCTCATGAGCAAGGTCTCCACGCAGCCCTGGATGATCTTCCTGCTCATCAACGTCATCCTGTTCGTGCTTGGCACGTTCATGGACATGGCCGCGACCATCCTGATCTGCACTCCGATCTTCCTGCCGATCGCGATGAAGGCGGGCATGGACCCGGTGCAGTTCGGCATGCTGATGTTGATCAACTGCGCTCTCGGGCTGAACACGCCGCCGGTCGGAACCACGCAGTTCGTGGGCTGCGCCATCGGCGGCATCTCGGTGGGCGCCGTGATGCGCACCATCCTGCCGTTCTACGCGGCGCTGATCGCAGCTCTGATGTTTGTGACCTACGTCCCCGCGTTCTCGCTGTGGCTGCCGCGCCTCTTGATGGGGTACAAGGGCTAGCAGCACAGGGAGAATTCGTTCGTGACGGACTATCGCAAGCTCTTCGATCTCACCGGCAAGACCGCCGTCGTCCTCGGCGCCGCATCCGGCATCGGCAAATCGTCGGCCGAGGCCCTCGCCGGGCTCGGCGCACGGGTTGTCTGCGCCGATCGCGCGCTCGACGCGGCGGAGGCGACCGCTGCCGGCATTCGCGACAAGGGCGGCTGGGCGGAAGCGGCTAGCTGCGACGCTGCGAACGCCGCGGACGTCAACGCGCTGGCCAAGGTCGTGATGCAGAAATTTCCGCGGCTCGACATCGCGGTAACGACGCCCGGGCTCAACATCCGCAAGACCATCCTCGACTATACCGAAGAGGATCTCGACCGCGTCCTCAACCTCAACGTCAAGGGCACCGTCTGGTTCTTCCAGGCCTTCGGTCGCATCATGGTCGCGCAGAAGGGCGGCAGCATCATCGCCTGCTCCTCGGTGCGGGCGGTGACCATCGAGCCGGGCCTCGGCGTCTACGGTTCGACCAAGGCCGCGATTGGCCTTTTGGTGAAGGGATTTGCCTCCGAGGTCGGACATGCCGGCGTCCGCGTCAACGCGATCGCGCCGAGCATTGCCGAGACAGCGCTGACCGGTCCGTTCAAGCAGCGGCCAGACATTTACAATCTCTATGCCGGTCACACCGTGTTCAACCGCTGGAGCAGCGCCGACGAGGTCGCCACCGCCGTCGCCTATCTCGCCTCGGACGCCGCGAGCTATGTCAGCGGCAGCACGCTGTTCGTCG
>RXJC01000075.1:0-2019 GCA_003963435.1 Bradyrhizobiaceae bacterium
TCCAGCACATGCCGGCCGGATTCACCGCGGCCTTCGCCAGGCGGCTCGACGGCGTCTGCCAGATCAAGGTCAAGGAGGCCGAGGACGGTGAGCCGGTGCTGCCGGGCTGCGCCTATATCGCGCCCGGTGCCCGGCACATGCTGCTCCAGCGCATCGGCCTGCGCTACCAGATCGCGATCAAGGACGGGCCGCCGGTGTCGCGGCATCGCCCCTCGGTCGACGTGTTGTTCCGTTCGGCCGCCCAGCATGCCGGCGCCAACGCGCTCGCCGTCATCATGACCGGCATGGGCGACGACGGCGCGCGCGGGATGCTGGAGATGCGCAAGCTCGGCGCCTCGACGCGGGCGCAGGACGAGGAGAGCTGCGTGGTGTTCGGCATGCCCAAGGAAGCCATCGCCCATGGCGGCGTCGAGAAGGTCGTTTCGCTGCATCAGATCCCGCGCGAGATCATGCACTGGTATCAGGCCGGGCACGCCGCGGTGGCGGGTTGATGGCCATGTCCGTGGTTCCTGCCAGCACGCTCGCTGAGGCGACCGCCGCGATCGAGGACGTCTCCTCGCGGATCGAGGACGTCTTCGCGCGCGTCGGTCACGAGCTCGGACGCGGCCACCTCATCTTCAAGGAGCTGAACCAGGGCTTGGCGATGCTCTCGGGCGAGCTCTCCGGCGCCGAGATCGAGGGCGCCGCAACCGCGCTGCAGGAAATCGCCGCGCGGCTGAGCGAGCTGGCGCAGGCGCTGCCGGCGGAGAGCGCGCTGCTGGAGACGATCGGCAAGAGCACGGCAGAGGCGTCTTCGCTGCTCAAGCCGCTGTTCAAGCACATCGGAATGATCACCATCATCGCGCGCAGCGCGCGGATCGAGGCGGCCTCGCTCGACGGCGACCGCGAAGGCTTTCTCGCCTTCACGCAGGAAGCCTATGATCTCGGCAAGGCCGTGCAAGGCTCGATCGAAAGCTGCGCGCGGGACCAGCAGCGCCTGTCCGAGGCAGTCGCCACCGCCTCCGGGCGCCAGAAGGAATTCGAGAGCCGTTATCGGGCCCAGCTGATGTCGGAGAGCGCCGAACTCGGCGCGGCCTATTCCGGATTGCGCGATCAGCGCAGCAAGAGCAGCCATCTCGCCGACCGCGCCAGCTCCAGCACGAGGAAGATCGCCGAGGCCGTCGGCAGCGCGATCATCTCGCTGCAGGCAGGCGACAGCACGCGTCAGCGTCTCGAGCACGTGTCCCGCGGCCTCGGCCTTGTGGCGCAATCCGAGCCGAGCCTCGCCCCCGAACCTGTTACGAGCGATGACGGCGCGCGCGCGATTTGCCAGCTGCAGGCGGCCCAGCTCAAGGACGCCCAGCGCGAATTCGGCGTCGACGTCGGTCAGATCGTCCGCGCGCTGGCCGCCATCCTGCACGATGCGGGCAGCGTGGCCGGCGACGGCCGCACGTTGTTTGGCGGCGAGGAGGGCGGCTCGTCGTCGTTCCTGACCCGCATCAAGCAGACGCTGGCGCACGCCTCGACCCTGATCGCCACCTGCGAGAGCGCCGGCCGCTCGGTCGACGAGGCGCTCGCGATCGTCGAGGACACGCTGGCGAAATTCCGCCAGGCGATCGCCGGGCTTGCCGAGGCGACGGTCGACATCACCTTGATCGGAATGAATGCGGGCCTCAAGGCAAGCCATCTCGGCAGCCGCGGCAGCGCCTTCGTGGTCATCGCCAACGAGCTCAAGGCGACCGCCGACCAGGTCTCGGCGGGAGCCGGGCGCCTCCGGCCCGTGCTCGATGGTATCGAGCGCTCGGCCAAGGAGTTGAAGGAGCTGCGCGTGCAGGGTGACCCCACGCAGCTTGCCAACCTCGAGCCGCAAATCCTGTCGGCACTGCGCGAGGTCGAGGCCGGCAACGACCGGCTCGGCAAGCTGATGAGCCGGCTCGTGAACGAAGGCGCGGAGTTCGAGAGGCTGATGAATTCGGCCCAGGGCTCGATGACCGCGCTCGGCGAAAGCTCCGCGGCACTGCCTGCGGTCGCCAAGCGGCT
>RXJC01000075.1:2069-7073 GCA_003963435.1 Bradyrhizobiaceae bacterium
GGCTCGAGACCGTGAGCGCGCCCGCGGGGGCGCTGCGGCCGGAAGTGCAGGATCAGGCCATCCTGGACGATCTGTTCGCGCGCTACACCATGGAGCGTGAGCGGGACGTTCACCGCGAGGTCCTGCAAACGCTCGGGCTGGCGTCGACCGCCGCCACGCGCAAGGTCGAGGCGGTCGAGGCCGCGGACGACGGCATCGAATTGTTCTGACGGTGCCGCGGGCCTCGCGTGATGCGGCGGCGGCAATTTGACGGGTTGGCTTTGCAGGGCGTTAACCGTGGCGGAATGCTCGCCGCTTCGGTCATTGTCGCGCCCCAGAGTTGGTTGCAAATACCGGTGAATATTGTGGCGGATATTTCCATGATGAGAGAAGGCAAGTACGCGGCCTGGTTCAGGACCCCGCGCGCCCAGGGTACGGGCATCGTGCATCTGGCGGAGGGGCGGATCTCCGGCAGCGACAGCTTCTTCACTTATGGCGGCTCCTATCAATTCGATGACGACCAGCGCTTCACGGCCGTGCTGACCACGCGGCGCCATGCCGAGGGACCGTCGACCGTATTCGGCTTCGACGAGGTCGAGGTCAGCCTCGCGGGTGTGTGCAGCGGCGCAATGGCGACCTGCTCGGGAACGGCGAGGGAAGCGCCCGACGTGACGTTCGAGGTGACGCTGATCTATAGCCAGGAAGATGCGCCGGCTGCGGAAGCTCGAGGCGCCGTCGTGAAGCTCAATGACAAATTGCCCAAGGGGCTCGACAGCCGCTCGCGGCCGCGCCATTTCCCCGCATCGCCAAGGCCCCCGATATCTTGAAGCATGATCCGGAGAAGTGCGCAGCGGTTTTCCGAGGAGATCATGCTTGGACAATTAGTCTTGCGTTGACGCTGTCGCAGTGAAGTGGGTTGCGACCGCAGCGCGGCAACGGTGCATTTAGGCGCAGAAGGCTAGGGTGGAGCCGCTGTTAAGGACGGACGGGAACATGCCTCAGATCTGGATGACCTATGACGAGCTGGCGACGCTCAGCGGCTGCACGGCGGCAGAAGCCAGGATACGTGCGATGCATTTGTCGCTCGACCGCCGCAAGAGCCGTGACGGAGCGACGCGGGTCAAGCTTGACCTCGCGCTGACTGCCAAGTTCTTCGCATCGATCCGCGAAGCGGATTTCGATCTCGACGGCGCCATCGCCGCGCTGCAGAGCACGCACAGGCAAATGGCCGAACTTCTGGCTCCAGCCCGCGATCGCGGAGCGGCTTAAGCGCTCAGCGCTTTGGAGAGGTGCTGGTCAGCTGGTCAGCGCCGAGAGCTTCAGGCCGGCGGTCGTGGCAGGAAAGCCAGGATCGTCTGCGCAAGGATGACGCCGACGGTGCCGCCGGCCGCTTTTTGCAGCACGTCGAGGAAGCCCGGATCGCGATCGGGGGTGAGGGCCTGCAGGACTTCGAGCCCCATGGCGACGGCCACGACAAGCGAGCAGGCCAAGACCAGCCGGCCCGGCAACAGGAAGGACAAGAGGAAGCCGAGCAGGCCGTAGGCACTGAAGCGTTCGATGACGACGACCCAATAGGCCTCGCTATGTCCCATCAGCGCCGGCCGTCCCGCCAGTCTTGCCAAGGTGGCGTAGACGATGAGCGCGAGGCAGATGGCCGCGGCTGCGATGAGGTGATTTCGACGCATGGCCCACCATAGCCGCTCGGCTGCCACCCTGCTTTCGAAAGACGAGAACATCGTTAAAGCGTCATATCCAGGAGCCCGCCACCATCGGAGCATGGGAACTCTCGGAGACTCGCTTGGCGGACGATGAGGCGCCTCCAGCGGAGAGCGTCCCATCGTGCGAGGCCAGCCATGTCGCGGCGATCCGCCCATCCCTTGTCGAACTTGAGCGTCTCGGAAGAGGCCGAGCAGATCACCGATCCGTCGGGATTGACGAGACGAACGTCCTTGATCGTCGAGCGCTGGTAGACGTGGAGCCGGATCGCTTGCAGCGCTCCAGGCGCGCAGCTGGCGAGATCACGCTTGGCGAGTTCGTCGAGGTTGGCCGCGGCAAAATCGACGGCCAGTTCGGAGCGGCGCAGAACGACCTCGGTCAGCTCATTCAGCCGGTGCACCTGCTGCAGGGAGAGGCCGGGGACTGAGCTCGAGAATTGGTCCTAGCCGGAGGGGGCTAAGATAGGGTTTAACGGGCCAAGCCGGCCCCGAAGGGCCTGATCCCGGTGGTTGCCTGACGAATGGTCTTGCGGCCCCGAGCATTGGAAAGTTCAGCAATATGACCAGAACGGTAAGCCTCTTCCTCCTGGCGTTGGCCATCGCGAGTTCCGCCGCTTCGGCACAGGGCACCAAGGACCAGCCAGCGGGCAATCAGCCCACCACCCGCAGCGGCACCGCGACGAATTCCGGTTCGGACAGCATGGGCGGAGCTTTCAAGGGGACGGGGACACCCAATTACGGAACCAGCCCAGGGATGGGGTCCCAGAAGAAGACGCGCAACTAGGCCTGAATGGGCCGGGCGGACTGAAAGGCAGGACGCCTGGTCGCGCTCACCGAGGGCGGGCGTGGATGAATTCTGGATAAGGTCTGCCGGATCTGTCGGTGCGGGGCGCGGCGGGATCGTGGGCGGCCCGCAGCCGAAGCACCCCGAAGGCGATGTTGATCGCGAGCCAAATCAAGCTTGCAGAAATGGCAAGATGGAGCACTGCCAGACCTCACTGCGAAGTCTGAGTTTAACACCTCTTGGTTGCCATGGTTCCCGTCATGCCATGCAAAGAAGCTGGGCGCGATCGAAAAGCCGCCACGATGGCAAAACGAGGAAGGCTGCCGTGCGCAACGCTGTTTGCAGGACTAGCTCTTTTTGTCGGCCTTCGACTTCAGCGAAAGGCCAAGCCGCAAGGCCATGCGCTTGATCGCGTCGGGTGAGCGTCCGAGAGCTTTCGCCGCCTGTTCCAGCGAAGCCGAAGACTTCGCCAGCTCCATGAGCCGGCGGTCTTCCTTAAACGACCAGGGCTTACGCGCCATAACCGAAATGATCCTCTTCGACACAACGACAAAGCCGCCAAGCGACCCATGTTCGCTCGACGGCTTTGCTTGGGTGGGGCCAGGCTTGGGGGAGCCTGGTGCGAAGATGGATATGCGTTTCGCGAGACTTCGCAACAAACAACGCGGATTAAGCTAACCTCTCAACCTTACCGATGAAATTGGCCGGGACTCTAGGAAGCGCGCTCTGAGCCGAACGAACGCGAAGGATGAGGCTCAACATTCCTTCCCCGGGGAAGTCGGCTGTGGAGCGTGTGTTCGTCGGCTACACTCTGCAACGAGGTGGTGTCGTCTCCGCGGATAAGCCGATCTTCCTGTTTCGGGCGCCGGTCCGGGTGGGGCAGATTGCTAGCTTTATGTCGATTGCGCGGGATCAAGCGCATCATGCAACGTCAAAGGTGCGCTCGGTCGAACAGGGGCATATCGTTCGTACGATTAGCCAACTACCTCGCAAGCCATCAAACAAAGCCTGCGGGTGCCTTTACGCGTCACGAGATCGTCGAATTTTTCCAGCTAAGATCGCCCGGGCAATCAGAGTGAATAGCAGATGTTCCAAAGGGTCTTTGCGGCGTTGCCTGTTACCAGAATCAGGGAACAAGGCTTGGCAATTGCGTTTGTCTGCGTGTCGCTGATTGCGATGGCTGGATGGGTGTATTTCATTACAGTATCCCTATCGAAAATGATCGCTTGGGTCTTGAATTGACCGAGAGCCGGTGACCAATTTGCGATGAGAATGCCGCGCACGACTTGTTCGCCATTGACAATGACCTCTCAGAAAATTTGGCGGCGATCTTGCTTTCGGCGGAGGCAGAGCCGCAATTTGAACACAGGATGGCCTGCACAGTGTTAGCTAGGCGCGGTTCGGCGCGCTTGGCTGAGGTGGCAAAGGGCGGACCAGCCATACGGCGATTCCGTTCAAGCGGGCGTTCTCCATCGCATCGTTTGTCTAAGTCAGACGTGGAATTTTGCTCAGGAGTTATGGATTCGCGATTGCTGGTTCGAAGCCAAAGTTAGTGAACTGGCTCGCGGTGTTGGTTTTGCGTGCCCTTCACCGTGTGTAATATATCTGTCGTCCTGTGTAAGCGGTCGAAGCGATAGGAGATCGGTGTACGATGACAGACGCAAAAATGGCGTCTCGCTAGCGATGCTTTGTTTTGGCGCGCCTGTTGATAGGGTGAACGTTTGAGCGGGTTGAGTAAGGTCTCGGCTGACACCCGATCGTCGCTGTGTCGATGTTCAAGTCCTTCTTATCATAAGGGGGCGGCGCGCATTACGTTAACGGCGATGGCAGCGAGGATATTGCCAACCACCAGGGCGCCTCGAATATACTCGTGGCCGCAGCACGCCTTAGGCGCCTTTAGCCTTTGTTAACCATTTGGTGCACATTTTCTGACTTGGCTCTTCCATCGGGAAATGAAAAGCATGTTTCAGCTCTTTCTGCGGGCTCGCACCCACAACTTTCTGAAAGATCGTTTCGGAGCAGAGCAGACATTCCGAGCACGCTCACCCGAGCGAGACGCCGAAACCGATCGAACCCGCGTGGATGCTATCATGTCTGCAATCGATAACGCTCTGCACGCCGCGGAGCGTGAACAGTCTGGTCTCACCCGCCGGGTAGATGAGGTGCTGGCGCGTGCGGCAGTGACCATCGGCAACGGCGACGACGAATATCTCGAGCGCGAGGCGCTCGATAATCATCATCAAGATCTATTCGACAAAGAAATCTTGAACGGTCAGCGAAGGCTCAAGGAACTGGTCACCTCGATCAGCCATTTCAGGTTCTTGAGGGCGGCGATGCTTAGTCGGTTTCCCGCACACAGCACCTATAACAAGCACTAGGGTCCGGACTCAATTGAGCCAGTAAGCGTAGGCTGCTGCGATCAAGACGCTTGAGAGGTAGTTTGCAGCGAGCTTGTCGTATCTGGTTGCGACGCGCCTGAAGTCCTTAAGCCTGCACCACATGCGTTCGACGCGGTTTCGATCCTTG
>RXJC01000444.1 GCA_003963435.1 Bradyrhizobiaceae bacterium
TGGCTCCGCCGGCCCAGCCTGGAGCAACGATGCAGATCATCTGCCGCCGGACGCTCTCGAGCATAGCCGTCTTCTCCGCTCGCTCAGGTGATACGCATGCGCATGGACAACATCAGCGGCCCGTCATAGGTGATGGCCTTGCCTTCACCGCGCGCCAGCTGCAGCCGGGGCAACGTCAGCAATCCGATCAGTGCGCTGGTCAGGATCTCGACGGCGTGGTCCCGGGCAGGACATTGCCGATAGCCATATCCGAACATGAGATAGCGCAAGGGATCTTCGCTGCCCCAGTTGCGATTGGGGCAGAAGCGTCCGCTGTCGGGGACCACGCTCGGATCGAACAGGGCGGCGATCGACAGCAGCGAGACCTTCCCGCCACCGGGACATTTGGCGTTTTGCTGCGCACCGGTCTGCAATTCCGTATCCCGGGGCACATCGCGCGCCAACAGCGGAAAGATCGGGCGGAAACGCATCAGCTCGAGCACGTGAGCACGGACGTCCTTGCGGAAAGCGGCGTCGATCCAGACGCGGTCCTCGAGGCTCTTGGCCCGCGACGACAACTGTTCGTAGACTTGGGGTCGGCCGAGGAGCTCCTGGACGGCGAGAGCTCCCGATTGAACGGTGACGGGATGCGAAATCCAGGCAAGCCCCACCGCGTTGCGCTCAACGTCGGCTGATGAGCTCTTGACCCCCCACGCCGCACCGATGGGGCCGGTCACACGATCGATGCGCGCCTGCAGCGCATCGCCACAGGCCTCCGCCCGCCGGCGCAGATCGAGCGTCGCCAGGCTGCCGGCCAGCAGCTGGCCCGCGACATATCGGATCTCCAGCATGTACTGTCGTTGCAGGCCTTCATCGACGGCGACTTGCGCAGATGGGGTCGGCGAACCAGAAACTACTGCGTCCGTCGCCGATCCGAACAGCGGCTTCATGGCGTGGAAGACGACCCACATCAGATAGTCGTCGATCAGATCGAAGCCGCGCGCTCCGGATTGCACCAGACGCTGGATCCGGCTCCGGGCTTCGTTGTCGGAGGCGTTCGGAACATCCAGGGCGGCGAGGCGCGCGTGGACCAGATCCCTGTCTGCCGAATAGGTCGGGCCGGGATCCATGCCGATGAGGTAGTCTCCGGAAACCATGTTGGCCGCATGCGCGGTGTTGGAAAAGCTGCCCGTGCGCGTCAGCACGTCCTTGACCGCGCTGGCGCGTGCCACCATGCCGAGCCAGCCGCCGATGATGGGCCAGTGCCGGAGCAATGCTCCGATCGCACGCAACACCGTGATGTGGCGATTGAGCCAGCAGAACAGACCATAGGAGAGACGGCGTGCTCCCGGCGGCAACGCGTCGGGTTCATAGATCGAGACTTTCATGCTGCATACCCGTCCTTCCGCCGATCTGCGAGAGCCGCGGCGGCCTGTCCTTGATAGTGGGGCATGCCCAGGCGCTCGGCTGCCTCGGCGACCCGCCTGAAATGCGCCTCGGCGCCTGTCAGATCGCCGGCCTGACGCAAGGCTTCCGCAAGCTCGTACGCGGCTTCGGTCTGGTGGCCGTATTCTTCGGCGGTCTCCTCGACGGCCTTGCGGCCGACCGCGATCGCTTCGTCCAGCCGGTCGAGCTTGCGATAGGCGACGCTCAGGCTCACGCGCATGAACGTCCGGCCGTAGGGTCCGGCCGCCTCGTAGATGCGATCGGCGAACCCCTTCTCCAGCATCGTCGCCGCCTCGGCGGCCTTGCCGTTGCGCGCGAGCGCGCTGCCGAGAACGCCCGTGCAAACAGAAAGCATGGTCGGGACGTTGTGCGTCATGCACTGCTGCAGGCCCGTGCGCATCAAGGTCTCGGCACGATCGAGCTCCCTGCTCTCGATCCAGATCTGCGACTGGACGGTGTCGATCAGCAGACGGGAATAGGGATGGTTGATGTTCGACAATATCTCATAGGCCTTGGCACAGAACGCGTGTGCGCTGGCACCGTCTCCGAGCCGCCAGAGCGTGCTGGCCTGAAACGCATACAGATTGATGATGGGGATGGCAGCCCATCCGGATTGAACGACATGCGCCGACAGCTCCGGTCCGTAGTCGGAGAGCAGAACCTGGCCTTCCGTCGCCGCGTCAGCATATCGACCGAGTGCGTGGAGGTTCATCAGGCGGGTCTGATGCGCCGCCATCATCATGTGGCGGCGTTGCGCCAGGCGCGCCGCCTCGAGACCCCGTGAGGCATAGCGCAGGCCTTGCTCGAAGCGTCCGCGCATCCAAAGGAACACCGCCGTCTCGGTCGACACCGCCGCGCGCGCGCGCTGGTCGTTCAGCTGCACCGCGATGGCTTCTGCGCGCTCCATATTGCTGAAGATGTCGTCGATCTGCCCGAGGGCCAGCATCGCCCCGATGGCTTCCAGGCGAAGCGCGAGCTCCAGGGTCTGCGCGACCGAGGCGTCGTCGACACGGCGGGCCGCCTGGAGCCCCTTCTCGAACAGTTGAAGGGCTTCCTGATTGGCCGAGCGCGAGATGGCACGCGCCATCGACTTGACGGTGAATCGCGCCGCCTGCTCCCACTCCTCCCCTTTGAAGGCGTGGTGCGCGAGCGCCGGCGCCAGATCCGCCTCACTCGTTCCCGGGCGCGCATGCAGCGCCAGGAAGGCCTGGCGATGCAGCGCCTTGAGCCGCGCGCGCGTGAGGGTGCCGAGCACGACATCGCGCACCAGCGCGTGGCGAAACGCGAACGCGTGCTGCTCGAGCAGGCCGCGCGCCTGATCCGGCCCCGTCAACAACCCGGATGCCACGCACAGGCCCAGCAATTCTTCGGCACGCCTGAGGTCGACGGCCTGCATCGCGGCGATCAGCTCGCGCGTGATGGGATCGCCGAGGATCGCCGCCGCCTCGAGCGCGGACTTGGCGGCTTCGGGCAGCCTGTCGACGCGCGCGCCGATCACCGCGGCGATGGAGCCCGGCACGCGCAGCTCTCCGGGCGGCCGCTGCAGACGGTATGCTCCCGGCGTTCCCTCGAGCGATCCGTCGTCGATCAGCGTGATGACCAACTGTTCCAGAAAGAAGGGATTGCCGTCCGCGCGCACGATCAGCTCGTTCATGATGCCGAGCACGGATAGATCGTCCCCCAGAAGCGCGCGCGCGAGCCTGAGCATCTCGCCGTCAAGCAGCGGTTCGATCACGCGCTCCGCAAACCACGGGGCCTGACGCCACTGATGCTCGAAATCCGGTCGATAGCTGACACAGACCAGAACGGGCAGTTCCTGAAGCTTTGGCAGCAGGGCCTCGAACAACCGCCGGCTCTCGCGGTCGGCCAGGAAGACGTCCTCGAGCACGAGCACGAACGTCCCCGCCTGGGCGCGTCTGCGCACGAGCCAGAGCAAGGCGTCGCCAATTCGGCGCCGGCGCTGGACCGGGTTGAGCGCCAGCCAAGCCTGGTCCGGC
>RXJC01000375.1:0-2207 GCA_003963435.1 Bradyrhizobiaceae bacterium
GCATCGGCGACATCGTCGGCCGCAAATACACCTTCCTCGTCACCATCCTGATCATGGGCCTGTCGACCTTCATCGTCGGCCTGCTGCCCAGCGCGGCCACCATCGGCATCGCGGCTCCGATCATCCTGATCGCACTGCGTCTCGCCCAGGGCCTGGCGCTCGGCGGTGAATATGGCGGCGCGGCGACTTACGTCGCGGAACACGCGCCGGACGGCAAGCGCGGCTATTACACCTCCTTCATTCAGACCACGGCGACACTCGGCCTGTTCCTGTCGCTGCTGGTGATCCTGTTCACCCGCACCGCGACCGGCGAAGCCGATTTCGCCGCCTGGGGCTGGCGCATCCCGTTCCTGGTCTCGGTGCTTCTGCTCGGCGTCTCGGTCTGGATCCGGCTCCGCCTCAACGAATCCCCGATCTTCCAGAAGATGAAGGAAGAGGGGAAGAGCTCGAAGGCGCCGCTGACGGAGGCCTTCGGCAACTGGCAGAACGGCAAGCTCGTGCTGCTCGCGCTGCTCGGCGGCGTGATGGGCCAAGGCGTGGTCTGGTACACCGGCCAGTTCTACGCGCTGTTCTTCCTGCAATCGATCCTGAAGGTCGACGGCTACACCGCCAACCTGCTGATCGCCTGGTCGCTGCTGCTCGGCACCGGCTTCTTCATCGTGTTCGGCATGCTGTCCGATCGTATCGGCCGCAAGCCGATCATCCTCGGCGGCTGCCTGATCGCGGCACTGACCTTCTTCCCGATCTTCAAGATGATCACCACCAACGCCAACCCGGCGCTGGAGAAGGCCATCGAGACGGTCAAGGTCGAGGTGGTGGCCGATCCCAAAGGCTGCGGCGACCTGTTCAACCCGGTCGGCACCCGCGTCTTCAGCGCGCCTTGCGACACCGCACGCGCCTTCCTGTCGCAGTCGTCGGTCAAGTACTCGACTTCGCCGGGCGCAGCCGGCTCCGGCGTGAAGGTGATGGTCAACGGCAAGGAAGTCGCCTACGCCAACGCCAAGGACGGCAACCCGGCCGTGCTCGCCGCGGTGCAGGCCGCCGGCTATCCGAAGGCCGGCGACGCCGGCATCGTGAAGATGGCGCATCCGTTCGACATCTTCCGTCCGCAGGTGGCGGCGATCGTCGGCCTGCTGTTCATCCTGGTGCTGTTCGTCACCATGGTGTACGGCCCGATCGCGGCGATGCTGGTCGAACTGTTCCCGACCCGCATCCGCTACACCTCGATGTCGCTGCCCTACCACATCGGCAACGGCTGGTTCGGCGGCCTGTTGCCGGCGACCGCCTTCGCCATCGTGGCCTCGACCGGCGACATCTATGCCGGCCTCTGGTACCCGATCATCTTCGCCTCGATTACCGTCGTGATCGGCTTCTTCTTCCTGCCGGAAACCAAGGACGTCGACATCAAGGCGACCTGATCGAAAGCAGCGATCCCAACACCGTCACGAACCGGCCGCGGCTTCCCGCGGCCGGTTTTGTTTTGACTAAAGCGCGATGCGATTAGGAAGAATCGCCCTCGCGCTTTAGGTTGTTGTTTGAGCATGATCCTTTCGGAAAACCGCTGCGCACTTTGCGCTGACGCGGTCCTGCGGATCCGGATCATGCTTCAGCGCGACGCGCCGACGAATTGCAGCACGACCTCGCGGCGATGCGGACGGGTCCGATGCTCGATCAGATAAATGGCCTGCCAGGTCCCGAGTGCGAGCTTGCCGTCCAGGACCGGCACGTGGAGCGAAGTCCCCGTCAGCATGGTCTTGACGTGCGCCGGCATATCGTCCGGCCCTTCGGTGTCGTGAGTCCAGCCTGCATCTTCGTCGTCCGGCGCGAAGCGCGCCAGCGCCGCGGTGAGGTCGACGAGCACGGAAGGGTCGGCGTTCTCCTGAATCGTCAGCGACGCCGAGGTATGGCGGATGAACAGCGTCAGCGCGCCGTCGCGCGCGCGGACATCGGCGACGAACTTCGCAGCCTCGCTGGTGAGATCGATGAAGCCGCAGCCCGGCGTCTGCACGGTCAGCAGCGACGACGCGATGGTGGTGGCTTGCATCGACGACGGCGCCGAGCGTGTGATGGATTTGGCTGATGTCATGAAAGGCCTCGCTACATCGACACTGCCGTAGGGTGGGCAAAGGCGCACTTGCGCCGTGCCCACCATCTTTCTCGATCGCCAAAAGTGCGTGGGCACGCTTCGCTTTGCCCACCCTACGCCA
>RXJC01000375.1:2257-10487 GCA_003963435.1 Bradyrhizobiaceae bacterium
ACGCCACCTCAACGCATGGACGGCGCGAAGGGGTCCTCAAATCTTCCCCGACACGTCTTTCTGGACGCGGTTGGCCATGTCGATCAACCGCCGCCAGGCCTTTTCCAGGAACGACATCACGCGATCGAGGTCCTGGTCGCTCGGCAGCGGAATCTCGATCTTGCGCTCGCCCTCGGCGGCTTTGGGCTCGGCCTTCTTCAGCGGATCGGATTTCGGCAGCGCCTCGTCGATCTTGCCCGACACCGTCGGCCCCGCGGCGAGCTGTCCCTTCAGCTTCTCGACCTCGGCCTGGAGCCGGCCGATCTCGGCGTCGAGCGCGGTCCGCTCGTCGGGCACCGCGTAGCAGGCCCAGCCGGCGCCGTTCCTGCTGCAGGTCGAAATCGTGCCGGTGCGGGTGTCGAGCCGCAGCACGCCCTCCGGGATAGGCGTCATGCTGTAGCGGCCGTTCTCGCCGTCGGGCGCGGACTGCGCGGCTGCGAGGCCGCCGCTGACGGCCATCGCCGCGGCGAACGCCGCCGCCGCCAGCCAGGATGTTGTGGATGATGTCTCTGGTCTCATCGCGCTCTCCGCCACGACGTAGAGGTGGCGCTCCGGCAAACTCTACACCCCGGCGCGGTGATCCGCCGCCCAAAACACCCGCCAGACATGAACGTTCCCGCCAGCCCCATTGATCCCGCCAGCACGGCGAAATGGCGACCCTGTGCGCCGATCCAGAGGCGACCTGCTGCGGTGCGGCGTCACGCTGTGTGCAGCGCTGCCGCGCACGGCGATATCATCAAACAAATCAATTACATAACTGAAAGCGACGCAATCGTGACTTGGCTTGACTTGATTATGGGCCATCAGTATGGTCCGCGCGGCTTTTGAGGGTGGCGGGCGCAATTTCCATTCAGCCGCGGCGTTTCGGGTCTTCGTTGCATGACACAGGGCACGGGACACGGCGGGAATGGAGATCGCGATAGATCGTCCGAGGAAGCTGCGCTTTCCGAACGGCTCGGAAATCTCGATCAGCGGTTGTCCGAATTTCGCGACCGCCGGATCAAGACCGAGCAACCCGCAGGTGACGGTGGAGACGGAGCGGCCAGAGCCTCGGCGATGGCGCTTGGTTTCCGACTATCCTCGGAGTTGGTCGCCGGTGTCGCTGTCGGAGCGGGGATTGGCTGGGGATTCGACCGCTTGCTGTCGACGTCGCCTTTCGGATTTATCGTGTTCCTGCTGCTGGGCTTCGTCGCCGGCGTGGTGAATGTGGTGAGGTCGGCAGGCGCGGGTCAAAACAGGCGCGGTGGCTCGTAAGGCGATCCGCACAGGAGAGGAATGATCGTGCCGGTTCCGCCGGTACGGGCCGGCCCGGCCGGCAGACCGAGACCCGCCGGCATTGCCCGGCAGACCAAGAGATGCCGCGCTGATGAAAATCGATCCGATCCACCAGTTCAACATCGAGCCTCTCTTCACCCTGGGCCATATCGGCAATCACACGATCGCCTTCACCAATTCGTCGCTCTACATGCTGGTGGCGGTGGCGATCATCGCGCTCCTGATGCTCGCCAGCGGCTCGCAGCTGGTTCCCGGGCGCCTGCAGTCGGTCGCCGAGATCTCCTACGAATTCGTTGCCAGCACCATCCGTTCGACGGCCGGCGCGGAAGGCATGAAGTTCTTTCCGCTGATCTTCTCGCTGTTCATGTTCATCTGCGTCTCGAACCTGGTCGGCATCATCCCCTACACCTTCACGGTCTCGAGCCACCTGATCGTCACGGTAGGCTTGGCGCTGCTGGTGTTCTTCACCGTCCTGATCTACGGCGTCGCCAAGAACGGCCTGAAATTCTTCTCCATTTTCGTTCCTCACGGCGTCCCGGGCTACATCCTGCCGCTGGTCATGTTCATCGAGATCCTGTCGTTCTTCCTGCGGCCGGTCTCGCACAGCATTCGTCTGTTCGCCAACATGCTGGCCGGCCACATCGCGCTGAAGGTGTTCGCGGGTTTCGTCGCCATGCTGGGCTTCTCGCTCGGCGCGATCGGCTGGGTCGGCGGCGTGCTGCCGCTGGCGCTCACGATCGCGCTGTACGCGCTCGAGATCCTGGTCGCGTTCCTGCAGGCCTATGTGTTCGCGATCCTGACCTGCATCTACCTCAACGACGCCATTCATCCGGGACACTGAGCGGTCCGGGGAATTTCCACCCACAACCCAGTCTTTCTTCCAAGGAGTCTAAAATGGATCCGGCAGCAGCAAAACTTATCGGCGCGGGCATCGCGTGCATCGGCATGGGCGGTGCGGGCGTCGGCGTGGGCGTGATCTTCGGCAACTACCTCGCCGCGGCCGTTCGCAACCCGTCGGCCGCTCAGGGCCAGTTCGGCAACCTGATCTTCGGCTTCGCCGTGACCGAAGCGCTCGGCATCTTCTCGCTGCTGATCGCGCTGCTTCTGCTGTTCGTTTTCTAAAGAACGACTTCTTTCGCGCCGCTTCATCCGAAGCGGCGCGTGACAGCAACAGGAGTACTCCATGGCCGAGAGTCATGGCGGAGCAAAAGCTCCGGCAGCGGGCGCTCATACCGAAGCCGACGGCGGTCATCACAGCGGCGGTTTTCCGCCGTTCGAGAGCAGCACTTTTGCTTCGCAGCTGGTGTCGCTCGCGATCTTCTTCGTCCTGCTTTACGTGATCGTGTCCAAGCTCGCTCTGCCGAAGGTCGGCGGGGCGATCGAAGCGCGTCAGAACAAGATCGATGGCGACCTCACTGAAGCGCAGAAGCTGAAAGACCAGTCCGACGCGGCGCTGAAGGCCTATGAAAACGAGCTCGCCGCGGCGCGTTCGCGGGCACAGGCGATCGGCAACGAATCCCGCGACAAGGCGAACGCGCAGGCGGACGCCGAGCGCAAGGCTCTGGAAGAGCAACTGGCGGCCAAGCTCGCCGGGGCGGAAAAGACCATCGCCTCGACCCGCGCCACCGCCATGAGCAACGTCCGCGGCATCGCGGCCGATGCGGCAGGCCAGATCGTGCAGCAGCTCACCGGCGTCGTCCCTGATGCCGCGTCAGTCAATGCCGCGGTCGATGCGTCGCTGAAAGGTTAGTCGAGATGTTCTTCGATCCTGAAACCTGGGTCGCCGTCGCTTTCGTGATCCTGATGGTCGTGTTCGGCTATCTCGGGGTCTTCAAGTCGGCGATGACCGCGCTCGATCATCGTGCCGAGCGCATCAAGGCCGAGCTCGACGACGCAGCGCGCCTCAAGCAGGAAGCCGCCAAGGTGCTTGCCGACTACAAGGCGCGCACCGCCTCGGCCGAACGCGAGGCCGCCGACATCATCGCCAACGCCAGAGCTGAAGCCGAGCGCATCGCGACCGAGGCCAAGGCGAAGATGGAAGACTTCGTCGCCCGCAGGACCAAGACCGCGGAGAGCAAGATCGCGCTCGCCGAGGCCCAGGCGCTGGCTGATGTCCGCGCCGCAGCCGCGGAAGCCGCCGTCCAGGCCGCCTCCACGATCCTGTCGCAGTCGGTCAAGGGCCAGGTCGCCGACGACCTGCTTGCCAAAGGCATCAACGAAGTCAGGCAGAAGCTGAACTGAGGCGTGTGCCTTCACCAAACAAAAGCCGGCGCGATGAGCGCCGGCTTTTTTGTTGGGCCCAGTCGACCCATGGACGGATGGACCGTTTGGCTGTCTATCCGAGTGATCCGGCCATGATCCGTGAGAACGCATGAAAACTGTCCAGTGCAGCACGCACGGCCGCCAGCCGATGGCGCTCGTTTGCCAGCACGTTGCCGATGGCCTCACGAAGCGTGAGCGCGTTGGCTTTTTCTGGGCATCAGATTCAGGCAATCCAAGACCCGACGCGTGGTGCAGTGACTGCAACGACCGGGTTGCCGCGACCAAAGGCGAGTGGATCGGCGACGCGCTCGATCAGCTCGATCCGAAGGTGCTTTGCGGAGCCTGCTACGACATGGCAAAGCTTTTCCACATGGGCGGAAATCCCTGGTCCTGACGACCCCGGCGAAGCCCCTTGCTATCTGCGAAAGCTCACTTCTTCTTCCGCCCCTTCGGCTCGGGCGAGAGCGCCTGCGGGTCGAAGCCGACATAGAAAATGTAGCTATCGGCGACCGCGGGTGCCGGCACCGGATAGGTCATGTCCTCGACGACGAAGGTGAAGGGCACGCTGCCGCCGTCGGTCATCTCGACCGTGGTGCGATAGGCCTTCGAGGCAATCACTTTCTCGCCAACGCCGCCCTGCACGACGGCGATGCGCAGCGGCACCTCGACCGTGGCTGGCGCACCGGCGGGACCGGCAATGACGCGGCCCTGGATGCCGATCCTGGCTGTGATGCCGCCGCTGCTGCGGGCACATTCGCGGGCCATCTTGGTGATGGTCGCCTGGAAACGGATCTCGTTGCCGACCGCCGGCTTGTTGCCGGCGCCCACCGCATAAGTCGAGGCCCCCGAGCGCACCGTCACCTGCGGACAATCGAGGTCGTCTTCGGCCGGCTGGCCGGGCGCGGGCGCCGGCTTGGGCTCGGCCGGCGCGTCGGACTTGCCGCCGAACAGGCTCTTGAAGCGGTCGGTCAGCGACTGCGCCGCCACTGGAGAAACCGCCGCGAACGACACCGACAAGACCAGCGCAATCGCTGGCATCCGCCGCAGTACATTCCGCGATGACCGAAGCTGCTTCTCCATCAAAGCCCGTACTCCATGACAAAAATCCGGCCGATCGCCGGTAAGGCCCTGCGGGTTATATCGTCAAAATCGGCGAACCCAAGGCAGCAAAAAGGGGGAGTTGGCCGCACGAACGGGCCGCTCAGCCGCGGAAATCCTCGTGCAGCAGGCCGAACAGCAAATGGTCCTGCCAGACCCCGTTGATGCAGAGATAGCGGCGCGCCAGACCCTCGCGCGAGAAGCCGCACTTTTCCAGCACCCGGATCGAGGGCGCATTGGTGGGGATGCAGGCAGCCTCCACCCGGTGCAGATTGAGCTCGCCGAACAGCGTCGGCAGCAGCACCCGCAGCGCGGCCGTCATGTAGCCGCGATGCGCATGGGGCTGGCCGACCCAATAGCCGATGGTGCCGGCCTGCACGATGCCGCGCCGGACATTGGCCAGCGTGATCCCGCCGACCATGGCGCTGTCGAGCTCGCGGAAGATCAGAAAGGGATAGGAGCGGTCCGCGGCGATGTCCTCGGAATAGCGGCGCAGGCGACGGCGGAAGCCGGAGCGCGTCAGGTCGTCCGACGGCCAGATCGGCTCCCAGGGCGTCAGGTAGTCCCGGCTGGCTTCGCGCAAATGCGCCCATTGCAGGAAGTCGGACATCTGCGGCGCACGCAGCAACAGCCCGTTGCCGCGCGGCGCGAGGGCGGCGGGTCCACTGGACGGCAGGCGAAAGAGGGCCATGGTGATGCTTTCCGGGCAGTCTGGCCGTTGCGCGGCTCCTAATGCAGCCGCGCCTTGGCGCGTGCCCGGGTCAATCCTTCCGCAAAAGACACCGCCGTGTCCAGACCCCTGCCACTGCCTAATGCGACAACGGCAGGCCGGCTCCGCGCCAGCAGCGCGCGCGCCGCATCCCGGGTCGATTCGACGCTGACCGCATCGATCCGGCCGACCAGTTCCTCGACCGTCTGCGGCCGGCCATAGGCCAGCACGTGCCGGGCGAGCTGCTCGGCACGGGACGAGCAACTCTCCA
The DNA here is from genome assembly GCA_003963435.1 of Bradyrhizobiaceae bacterium. Taxonomy (GTDB): domain Bacteria; phylum Pseudomonadota; class Alphaproteobacteria; order Rhizobiales; family Xanthobacteraceae; genus Bradyrhizobium. Next base: position 7,912 of record RXJC01000375.1, read on the forward strand.
GCGCCATCAGCAGACCTGCCTTCATCTGCGCCTTGGCGCGGGCGATCTCGGCCTCGGTCAGCGTCTCCACCGACTCGTTCATGATGTCGACCACGACCTCCATCATCTCCGGCGCGTCGGCCGGATCGGTGCCGGTGTAGAGACCGAAGAAGCCGGTGTCGGTATAGGGCGCGTGGAACGAGTAGATCGAGTAGCAGAGGCCGCGCTTCTCGCGCACCTCCTGGAACAGGCGCGACGACATTCCGCCGCCGAGGATGTTGGTGAAGACCTGGAGCGAGAACAGCGACAAATCGGTCTGCGGCACGCCTTCCAGCGCCAGCGTCAGATGCGCCTGTTCCAGCTCCCGATGCACCACCTTGGCGCCGCCCTTGCCGAATTGAGCGGTTTGCGGCTTCGGGCCCGGCGCCGCGTCGAAACTCGCAAAGCGCTTCTCGGCCTCGGCGACCACTTGCTTATGATCGACGGCGCCGGCCGCCGCCACTACCATGTCGGGCCCGCGATAATGCGTCGAGAGGTAGCCGCGCAGCATGTCGCGGTTGAAGCTGCGCAGCGTCTTGGCCGTACCGAGCAGCGAGCGCCCCATCGGCTGGTCTGGATAGCAGAGCTCGTTGAGATGCTCGAAGACGACGTCGTCGGGCGTGTCCTGCGCGGCCCCGATCTCCTGCACGATGACATTCTTCTCGCGCTCCAGCTCGTCGGGCTCGAAGGCGGGATTGGCCAGAATGTCGGCGAGCACGTCGAGCGCCAGCGGCACGTCGGCCTTCAGCACCCGCGCGTAATAGGAGGTCGTCTCGGTCGAGGTGCCGGCATTGAGGTCGCCGCCGACCGCCTCGATCTCTTCGACGATCTCGCGCGAGGAACGCTTCGTCGTGCCCTTGAACGCCATGTGCTCGAGCAGATGCGAAATGCCATGCTCGTTCGGCTTCTCGTCGCGCCCGCCGACGCCGGCCCAGACGCCGAGCGCGGCGGTCTCGAGGTGAGGCATCTTGTCGGTGACGACAGTGAGGCCGGACGCAAGCTTGGAAATCTCGACGCTCATCCAGCAACTCCCTGCTTTGCAGCGCGGCTGACCGACAACACGAACCGCTCGAGCTCGGCCTGATCGTTCTTCATCACCTTCATGTGTTCGGATTTGGTCATCAAGCCGTCGAGCCAGGCCGGCAGTTGCGGCCGCTGGCCGCACGCCGCTTCGACGGCGTCGGGGAATTTGGCCGGATGGGCGGTGGAGAGCACGATGCTCGGCACCCGCGTATCCGTGGTGTCGCGATCGGCGACGGCGAGCGCCACCGCCGTATGGGGATCGACCAGCTCGCCCGCCTCGCGCCAGCCGGCGCGGATCGCAGCCGCGGTCTCGGTCTCGTCGGCGCGCCCGGCGTCGAACTCCTCGCGGATGGCGGCCAGCGTCGCATCGGGCAGCACGAAACGTCCGGACTGCTTCAGCGAATCCATCAGGCGGCGCACGCCCGCGGCATCGCGCCCGCCGGCTTCGAACAGCAGCCGCTCGAAATTCGACGAGATCTGGATGTCCATCGAGGGCGACGCCGTCGCGTGCACCTCGCGCACTTCGTAGATTCCGGTCTTCAGCGTGCGCGCCAGGATGTCGTTGACGTTGGCGGCGATGCGCAGCGTGCGCACCGGCAGTCCCATGCGCTTGGCGACATAGCCTGCAAAGATGTCGCCGAAATTGCCGGTCGGCACCACGAAATCCACCGCGCGCGCCGGCGCGCCGACCGCGACGGCGGAGGTGAAATAATAGACCACCTGGGCGACGATACGCGCCCAGTTGATGGAATTGACGCCGGAGAGCGCGGTCGCGTCGCGGAAGCGGTGATTGTTGAACATCCCCTTCACGAGCGCCTGGCAGTCGTCGAAATTACCCTCGATGGCGAGCGCATGGACATTGGCGGCGCCCGTCGTGGTCATCATCCGCCGCTGCACCTCGGAGATGCGGCCGTGCGGGAACAGCACGATGAGATCGACGTTCTCGAGGCCGGCGAAGGCCTCGACGGCGGCGCCACCGGTATCGCCCGAGGTCGCGACCACGATGGTGGTGCGGCGGCCGCGCTTGGCGAGCACGTGATCCATCAGCCGGGAGATCAGCTGCATCGCCACGTCCTTGAAGGCGAGCGTCGGGCCGTGGAACAGCTCCAGCACGAACTGGTGCGGCGACATCTGGCGCAGCGGCACCACCGCGGGGTGGCGGAAGGTCGCGTAGGCCTCGTTGGCCATGCGGCCGAGCTCGGCGTCGCTGATCTCGCCGCCGACAAAGGGACGAATCACGTCAACCGCGACCTCCCAATAGGGGCGGCCGAAGAACCCGGCGATGGTCTCGGTGGAGAGCTGCGGCCAGAAGGTTGGCACATACAGGCCGCCGTCGCGCGCGAGCCCGGTCAACATCACGTCGCAGAAGCCGAGTTCGGGGGCCTCGCCCCGGGTCGAGATATAACGAGTCAAACTGCCCTCCAAAGGCCGAGCAGCCTGAGCCGCTCGTTAAGCCTTTGATTTTACGAAGTTACTTGTTAGCGGCCAGAGGCTTCGGGCCACCATAAAGTGTTTTGCGGCATCAGGAAACCGCT
>RXJC01000297.1 GCA_003963435.1 Bradyrhizobiaceae bacterium
ATGAAGAAGAGCGGTTTTCGCGCCTCCTATGCCGGCGCGATCGAGGCCTGCGCCTCGACCGGCGCGGTGCTGGCGCCGCCGGTGATGGGCGCGACCGCTTTCGTGATCGCTCAGTTCCTCAACGTCAGCTATGCCGACGTCGCGCTCGCGGCGATCATTCCGGCCGTGCTCTATTACATCGGCCTGTTCATGCAGGTCGACGCCTATGCGGCCCGTCACAAGCTGAAGGGCATCCCGCGCGCCGAGCTGCCGCGGATCATGGATACGATCAAGGACGGCTGGTACTACGTCTTCGTCATCGCCCTCCTGATCGTGATGCTGCTCTACTTCAAGCGCGAGAGCCACGCGCCGTTCTATGCCACCGCACTGCTGCTGGTGCTCAACCAGCTCTTCTCCAAGGACACGCGCTGGACGCTTGCGACGATCGGCAAATTCCTCGAGGTCAACGGCCGCACCTTCGTCGAGCTGATCGGCATCCTTGCCGGCTGCGGCCTCCTGATCGGGGCGTTCTCGATGACCGGCGTGGTGTCGAGCCTCGCCAACGACTTGCTGCATATCGCCGGCGACAGCCCGTTCCTGCTGCTCGCCATGTGCGCTCTCACCAGCCTGATCCTCGGCCTCGGGCTGACGACGACGGCCTGCTACATCTTCCTCGCCATCCTGGTCGCGCCCGCGCTGGAGAAGCTCGGGCTCAACAAGATGGCGGTGCACATGTTCATCTTCTATTGGGGCATGCTCTCGTCGATCACCCCGCCGGTCGCGATCGCCTCCTTCGCCGCCGCAGGCATTGCCGGCTCGCCGGCCATGAAGACCGGTTGGGAATCGATGTGGGTCGGCAGCATCATCTATTTTCTGCCGTTCTTCTTCGTGCTCAATCCGGCGCTGGTGCTGCAGGGCCCGAGCCCCTACCTCGCCGGGCTCGGCCTGATGGGCCTCGCGGCGTTCGGCACGCTCTTCATCTGCGGCGGCATCCAGGGCTACCAGCCCTTCGTCGGTGATCTCCGCGGCACGGGCGCGCTGGAATGGCCGCTCCGCGTGCTGCTGGTGATCGGCGGCTTCGTGGTGGCGACGCCCGGCGGCGGGATCATGCCGCTGTCGCAGATGCAGGTGACGCTGCTCGGCCTCGGGATATTGCTGCCGACGATCTTGATCGCGCTGCTGCTGATCCGACGCCAGCCCGTGATGCCGGACGGGTTGCGCGTCCCCTGATTGCGTTGCACAAGAGAGGCGATGACACCGCTTTCACCTCTCACCGCCGCGTGGACCCGATCGAAGCCGCCCTTGCTGCGGTTTCTGGACAATTGCCTCAACGAATTCTCCGCCGAAACCTCGGGCCACGTGGCCGACTACATTCCCGAGCTGGGCAAGGCCGACCCTGCCTATTTTGGCATCAGCCTCGCGACGCTGGACGGCCATGTCTACGAGGTCGGCGACTCCAGGGTGCCCTTCACCATCCAGTCGATGTCAAAACCGTTCGTGTTCGCGCTGGCGCTGGACCTTCTGGGCGCGGGCAAGGTCGAAAGCGCGATCGGCGTCGAACCCTCCGGCGATCCCTTCAATTCGATCCGGCTCAATTCCGAAAACCATCCGTTCAACCCGATGGTCAACGCCGGCGCCATCGCATGCACCGGGCTGATCTACGACAGCAAAGGCGCGGAGGCCTTCGAGCAGATCCGCCTCGCGCTCAGCCGGTTTGCCGGGCGCGACCTCGCCGTGGACGAGGCCGTCTACGCCTCCGAAAGCCAGACCGGCGACCGCAACCGCGCCATCGGCTATCTGCTCAAGACCAACGCAGTGATCTCCGACAACGTCGCCGCGGTGCTCGACATCTACTTCCGGCAATGCGCCGTGCTCGTCACCGCGCGCGACATCGCGGTGATGGCGGCGACCCTCGCCAATCGCGGCGTCAACCCGGTCACCGGCGAGCAGGTGCTGACCTCTTACGCGATCTCGCGCACGCTGTCGGTGATGACGTCCTCGGGCATGTACGATTATGCCGGCGAATGGATCTACCGGATCGGCATTCCCGCCAAGAGCGGCGTCGGCGGCGGCATCCTGGCTGCGCTCCCTGCCCGGCTCGGGCTCGGCAGCTATTCACCGAAGCTCGACAAGCACGGCAACAGCGTGCGGGGCATCAAGGTCTGCGAGGCGCTGTCCTCGCACTACGACCTGCACATGCTCAACCGCAGCGACGATGCCCGCAACGCCGTCATCGCCGATTATGATATCGGCAGGAGCCCGTCGCGCCGCGTGCGCCGGCCGCAGGAGCGCGAGATCCTCGCGGCGCATGAGCAGGAGGTGCGGGTCATCGAGCTGGTCGGAACGCTGTCGCTGTCGGCCGTCGATTACGTCTCGCGGCGGCTGGCCGGGCGGCCGCGGCCGCAAATCGTCGTGTTCGACCTGCACCGTGTCACCTCCACCACCCGTGCAGGCGCGCGGCTGATCGCCGAAGCGTTCGAGGAGCTCGCGGCTCTGAATGTGACAGTCGTACTGTCGGGCGTCAGGCGCGCCTCCAAGGAGTGGGAGTCTTTGCGGGAATGGACCGCCGAACTGAAGAACGTCCGCGACTTCTACCTGCTCGACACCGCGATCGAATGGGCCGAAGACCAGATCGTCTATCGCTATGGCGGCTCGATCGATTTTCACGAGACCACCGAGCTTGCCGAGCAGCCGTTGCTCGAAGGCCTCAATGAGGAAGAGCTGACCGACCTAGCCTCAATCTGCGCCGTCAGAACGTTCCAGTCCGGCGCGAAGATCATCACCACCGGAGATCCCGCCTCTTCGCTGTTCTTCCTGCGCAGCGGCGCGGTGCATGTCACGCTGCCCGACGGCGTCAGGCTGGCGACGCTGACCGCCGGCATGGCGTTCGGCGAGATGGCGCTGCTGGAGACGACGCGCTCCGCCGACGTGTTTGCCGACATGGCAGCGACCGCGTTCGAAGTTCCGCTGACGGAGTTCGAGCGCTTCCGCAAGCAGCACCCGCGCGCCAGCGAGCGCGTCATGCGCAACCTGGCGCAACTATTGGCCGACCGCCTGATCGTCGCCAATGCGAAGGTGGATATTCTGACGTCGACGTGACGAGGTTGCACCGCCAGAGCTCGTCATGCCCGGGCTTGTCCCGGGCATCCACGTTCTATCGTGGCAGGTGGCAATGCGTGGATGGCCGGGACAAGCCCGGCCATGACGCCGGAGCTGCCAGATCTCACTTGCCTTAGCGGCTCGCGGCCTCGCCGAGCCGTCGCTTGATTTTCTTTGCGCTCGCCTCCAGCAGATCGGACGGCTTCTGGCCGGTCGCGGCGCACAGACAGGCCCAGTAATAGACGACATCGCCGAGCTCGTCGACGAGGCCGGCCTTGTCGAGCCAGTCGTCACGCAGCAGCTTCTTGATGTGGTCGGCGACCTCGCCGGATTCACCGGCGAGGCCGAGACCGAGATAGGACAGCCGTTCATTGGACGGATGCTCATCGACTTTGGCAATGGTTGCGGCCCAGGCCGCATATTCATCGATCGTCATCGGCATCCCTCGCCGCGTTTTGGGGTCAGCCTACCACTTCGGTGACTGGCTGCAGATCGATCTCGAACGTCTCCAGGAATTTCGAGGTCATGATGTAAAACCCGACCGAGAGCTGCAGCTCGACCAGTGCGGCCGGCGTCAGTTTTGACGCGATCGCCTTGAAGGTCGCATCGGTCGGCTTCTTCAGCTTCACGATCTCGTCGGTGAAGGCGAGCGCGGCACGCTGCACCTCGTTGAAGCAGGTCGCGGCCTGCCAGTTCTCGAGCGCCTCGTTCTGCGCGTCGGTGACGCCGACATTCTTGCCGATGCGCTTGTGCGCGACGATCTCGTACGGAGCTTCGCACAAAATCCCGGTGCGGGTGATTGCAAGCTCGCGGACAACAGGATCGAGCTCACCCTTGTGCCGGATCGCGCCGCCCAAGCGGCAGTACTGCTCGAAATAGCTCGGCGAGTGCGCCATCATGCGGAAGATGTTGGCGTTGCGGTTCTTATCGAGGATTTCGCGGGTGCGGTCGGAGGCCTTGGACGGGTCGCTGTAGTCGATGCGTGCCATGATTTTCCTGAAGTTTTCCCTGAGCTTTTGATGCTTTTTGTCGTTGCCGGCGAGAGTTCCCCGAAACTCTATTCTCGCGCCGACGCGGGAGCAACATCATCGAGTCAAAATGCCGCCGCATTGCTGATCGACCTTGGGACAGTCGATATTCGCCGTGTGGGGACACATCGCGGCGAGTACTCGAGAAGTGGGGTGTTCCGAGTAAAATAATTGGCCGGCTTTGCGCGTCACCGCGCATCGACGAGTCACGCCCAAGTCTAGGGAGAAAAGGCATGAAGGAAGCCACAAAGGGGGCGGCCTCGGGAGCGCTCGCGCATATGCTGGCGGTGACGGCGATGCTCGTCATCGCCAGCATCCTGTTCTACGGGCGTTGAGTT
>RXJC01000549.1 GCA_003963435.1 Bradyrhizobiaceae bacterium
CAGATGGCGGTCGGAATGGTCGAGCATGCCGGCGAAGGCCGCCTGCAGCCGCGTGAAGACGCGGCGCTCCTCGGCCGAATGCTCCTCCCAGGCCTTCACGCCGTCGTTGCGCGCGGGCATCCGCGTGTCCTCGGGCACGAGGCCCATCGCCTTCTGGCGCGAAAGGCGCTGCTCCCGCTCGACGTCCCAGCCATGCGCGAAGGCAGCGTCATAACTCTTGATGATCTCCGCCGGCGCCTGATGCGGCGCGTGGCAGGCCCCGAGCGCAACCCAGGTCAGCCACGGCACATCAGGCCGGTCGGCGAGGTGATCGCCGATGAAGCGGATCGACTGGTCGATCAGGTCCTCGGTCAAATGATAGCCGTCGGCATAGGTGCCCGGCGGATCAATATGCGTGTTGTCGGAGACGAGCTCCGGCGCGTATTGATCGGTCTCAGCGTCGAGGAAGCCGTAGAAGCGATCGAAGCCGCGCCCGAGCGGCCAGCCGTCGAACGGACCGGTGGCGCCGCTCTCGGTCAGCGGCGTGACGTGCCATTTGCCGATCATGTAGTTGCGATAGCCGTGCACACGCAGCATCTCTGCCAGAGTCCCCGCCTCGCGCGCGATCTTGCCGCGATAGCCGGGATAGCCGGAATCGAAATTGGCGAGGCACCCGACCCCGACGGAATGATGGTTGCGCCCCGTGAGCAGCGCGGCGCGGGTCGTCGAGCACATCGCCGTGGTGTGGAAGCCGGAATAGCGCAGGCCTTCCGCGGCGAGCCTGTCGATGGTCGGCGTCCTGATCGCCGAGCCGTAACAGCCGAAATCGGAGAAGCCGACGTCGTCGAACAGCACCACGAGGATGTTCGGCGCGCCCGCGGGCGGCTTCACGGCATCCGGCCACCAGGGTTTTGACTCCGCAACCGTCTTGCCGACGGTGCCGCGAAACGGTGTGCCGCTGCCTGCGCTCATCTGATCCTCCCTGCCGGATCCGGTGTTTCGGTTCTTCGCGCCCGCGGTTGACCCGCGGCACGCTCCGTTCTAAATTATAATTGGAATTATGGTTATACTTTTTGACGGATGCAAGCCCGGATGCCCCCTCGGTCAGACCAAGCGGAGCTACGCGATTTCGACCTGCCGGGCGTAGCCCCGTCCCGGCAGAAGCGCAGCCGGGAAACCACGCTGGCGCTGCTGCGCGCCGGCGCCGAGATGCTGAGGACGCGCAGCCTTGCGGAGCTTTCGATCGAGGCGCTCTGCGCTGAAGTCGGCGCCACCGTCGGCGCATTCTACAGCCGCTTCGAGAGCAAGGAGACCTACTTCAACGCGCTGATGGCACTGGCCACACGCGACGGCGAGCAGCGGCTGGACGAGATCAGGCGACCGTCAACGGATGCCAGCCTCGATCAGCTCTGCCGCATCATCGTCGGCGGCATCATTGCCTGGATGCGCAGCCATGAGGGCGTGCTGCGCGCCGCGCTTCAGCACGACGACACCCGCCCGGACAAATGGACGCCGTTCAAGGCACTCGCCCGTGCGACTCCCTCGCGCGCGGCGCCTCTCCTGCTGCCGGCCATGGGCAAGGGACGCAGGGCGGCAAAGACCCGCGCCATCGCCTTCGGCTTCCAGGTCGTGCTGGGCACGCTGGTGAACGCGATCCTCAACGATCCCGGCCCGCTGTCGCTGTCGTCAAAGGAAATGGAGACGCGGCTCGCCGGCTGCCTGGTGCTGCTGCTCCAGGCCGAGGTCCGCCGCGCGACTGCGTGATAAGCCACCTGCCTTCAGCCGATGACGTCGCTCGCCCGCAGCAGCGTCGTGAAGCCGCCATAGATCATGCGCTTGCCGTCGAACGGCATGCCCTCCATCTTCAGCCGCGGGTCCGCCATCACCTTCTTGTTGACGACATCGCGGGTCGCCCGGTCGCGGTAGACGATCCAGGAGAACACCACGACCTCGTCCTCCCCAGCCATCACCGCGCGCGGAAACGAGGTCAGCTCCCCGTAGGGTACGTCGTCACCGATGCATTCGACATAGTCGAGCGCACCATGCTCCATCCAGATCGCGCAGGCGGTCGTCGCCAGCGACTTGTAGGCCTCGAGCTTGTCCTTCGGCACGGCCAGAACGAAACCATCGACATAGGGCATCGCGGATCTCCCAGGAGTTGCATGGCCCAAGGACGATGGAGCGCGCGTCGTTCCGACGCGGACATGTAACTTTCAGATGAGACAAACCGTCGCGCGCCAGCACGGAGCCATCCAGCGCGCTTCAGTTGCACCGAAAGATTTGACACGTTTGCGATGCAGGAGCATGCTGGCTTTTTTATTGGTTGTCTCGGAGAATTGCGCATGGCCCGTATTGCTCACGCATTGCGCTTGCTGATCGTGATTGCTCTTCCGTCGGTCGCGGTTCCCGGGCTGGCGGCCGCACAAACCCCCGGCCAGATCTTCATCTATCGCGGCGCTTGTGACGGCTCAGCAGCGGTCGCGCTCGACCAGGATCGTTTCGCCGTTGCCGACGACGACAGCAATGTTCTCAACGTCTACCAGATCGGAAAGCCGGACGCCCGGGCGCTCAATCTCGATCAGTTTCTCGAAGCGCCGCTCAAGAAGAAACAACCTGGACCGGACGGCAAGCCGGCCTTCAAGGAAGCCGATATCGAGGGCGCGGCGCGGATCGGCGATCGCATCTATTGGATCGGTTCGCACGGCCGCGGTTCCGACGGGGATGCCGAGCCGGGCCGCGCGCGACTGTTCGCGACACGTACCGTGTCGGATCCGGCAGGGCCCCGCCTCGAGCCGGTCAATTCCGTCGCCTACAAGGCCCTACGTGAGGACATGTTCGGCGACGAGACGTTGAAACCATTGAAACTTGCCGAGGCCTATGCGCCCGACAAGAAGAAGAACGGACCGCCCCCGGAGTCGGACAACGGATTCAACATCGAAGGACTGGCCGCTACGACGGATGGACGCCTCCTGATCGGATTCCGCAATCCGCGACCCGGCGACAAGGCCGTGGTCATCCGGCTCGACAATCCGGCCGAGGTGGTGGACGGCAAGAAGGCCGTCTTCGGCAAGACATGGCAGCTGGAAAATCTCGCGGGACGAGGCATCCGCAGCATCGAGCGGATCAACAACACTTACGTCATCGTCGCGGGACCGCATCTCGACGCCGAGGATTCGAAGATCAAGCCGCCGTTCGCGCTCTACACCTGGAGCGGCGCGGACGACGACAACAAGCCGGCAGAGATCAAGGACGTGACGATCCCCGCCGATTTCACACCCGAAGCAGTGTTTGCGATTCCGGGCAGCGCCAACATGATGCTGCTGTCCGACGATGGCAGCAAGGCGTGCAAGAAGGCGGACAAGCCCGACAAATCCTTCCGGGCGCTGACCCTGCCGGCGCCCAAATGACAGCTTGCGGTCGGTAACGCAGGGAACTCCCGGTGAAACTGTCGCGAAGCCTCTTGTGGCAGCTCATGGCAGCGATGCTGCCGACGATGTCCGCGGCTGCCCATCCACTCGACCGCGGTCTTGCGATCGTCGATCCCGCCGCCGTCGAGGAGCTTGACGACAAGCTCATCGCCAAGGGCGGAGATCTCTGGAAGGCGATCAAAGCCTATAATGGCTCGGGCGCGACCGCCGAAAAATACATGCACAACGTCCAGGCGTTCACCGAGTACCGTGAAGAGGTGACGGGGCCTTGATCGCACAGCGGGCCTGCAGGCCCGGCGCATCGCCGGTCTTCTGCCGATCCTGGCCGGAGAGCTGGCTGGGGAACCTGGATTCGAACCAAGACAAACAGAGTCAGAGTCTGTTGTGCTACCGTTACACCATTCCCCAACGGAATAGTCGAACAAATTCAATAACTTGCTGATTTGCTCGACTGTTGCCGGAAGCGCGTTTGGCGCAAATCACGGCTCAGGCGTGGCAGGGTTCTACCCGCTCGTCCCCGGGCTGGCAAGCGCTCCAGTGGATGGGTCCTCTCTCCTCAACAGAAGAGCGGGAACCGGCCATTTCACGCTGCGCCAGCCCAGTTTCGATGATCAACGTCGGCCGGAGGGGGCCACGGTCAGGCCCGCCGGACGGCACCAGCCGCAATTCGCCGCCTAGTCCAGCTTGATGTTCGCGGCTTCGATCACCTTCTTCCAACGCACCGTCTCGGCGGCGATGTAGGCCGCGAACGGCTCGGAATCCACGGCAACCGCGGTGGCGCCGAGCTCGGCCAATTTCTGCACCGTCTCGGGCTGCTGCATGAAGG
>RXJC01000168.1 GCA_003963435.1 Bradyrhizobiaceae bacterium
GATCAGCTCGCAATGGCCCTTGGCGGCGATGGCATCGAGCAGGCCGTCGACCAGCTTGATGAGATCGCCTTCCATGCCTGCAATCGCCCGCGGCGACAGCGCGCCCATGATCAGGCGGCGCACGCGGGTGTGCGAGGGCGGATCGTTGAAGACCAGGCTGGTGGTGTGATGCTCGTAGAGCGGCGTGTCGCCGTATTTCGGCGCGAACTCGCGCTTCTTGTCCGAGCTGAACGACTTCGTGTTCTTGTAGGTCGTGACGAGGTCGTCGTAGCGGGTCAGGAACACGGTGCCATTCGGCAGGCGTTTGACCGGTTCGTTCTCCCGCAGTGCACGATAGGTCGGGTAGGGGTTGTCGTAAAATTCCGGCGTCAGCTTCTCGAGGTCGAAGCTTGCCGCCAGCGCCTTCGCATCTGCGTTCATCCCGTTATACTCGCCGGTTAAAGCCGTTATGCCTTTTTTGTTGTTCTGGTCGACGCACGCATGCGTCTACAGTCGCAGCATATCTGCTAGCCGACCGGACAGGAAAATGCACGCCCACGCTGAGGCTGCCGACACGGCGCCGAATTGGCCCGACGATATTTTCGCGACATTGCAGCGCTTCGACGTCCGGCAGGTGCCGTACGTGCCCGATGCCGGCCATTCCAAGCTGATCCAGCGTGTGCTGGCATCGTCCACGATGCGCGGCATTCCGCTGACGACGGAGGAGGAGGGCGTGGCGCTCCTGGCCGGCGCCTGGGCGGGCGGGCAGCGCGGCGTGCTGCTGATGCAGTCGAGCGGCGTCGGCAATTGCATCAACATGCTGTCGCTGATCCCCATCCTGCGATTTCCCTTCCTGACGCTCGTGACCATGCGCGGCGAGTGGGGCGAGTTCAATCCGTGGCAGGTGCCGATGGGCTCGACCACGCAGGGCGTGTTCGAGCTCTCCGGCGTCCAGGTGCTGCGCGCTTCGAACGCGGAAGAGGTACCGGCCGTGCTGCAAGCGGCTGCATCGCAGGCCTACAACGCGCTCACCCCCACCGCTGTCCTGCTGTCGCAGCGCCTGATCGGCGCCAAGGTTTTCACAAAATGAGCAAGGCCAATCTCCTCGACCGCCGCCAGGTGGTCTCCACGCTGCTCGCGAACCGCAAGGACGTCGTTGCGATCGGCGGCCTCGGGGCCTCCACCAACGACATGTGCGCCGCCGGAGACCACGCCCGCAATTTCTACCTCTGGGGCGGCATGGGCGGCGCGGCGATGATCGGGCTCGGACTCGCCTTGGCGCAGCCGAAGCTGCCGGTGCTGGTCATCACCGGTGACGGCGAGATGCTGATGGGCATGGGCAGCCTGGCCACCATCGGGCTGCAGAAGCCGTCCAACCTCTCGATCGCCGTGCTCGACAACGAGGCCTATGGCGAGACCGGCGGCCAGACCAGCCACACCTCCGCGGCGGCCGACCTCGTCGGCGTCGCCAAGGCCTGCGGCATCAAGGACAGTCGTTCTGTCACGACCATGGCCGAGGTCGAGGCCTTCGCCAAAGCCGTCCATGACGTCAGCGCGGGCCCGCGCTTTGCCAATGTGAAGATCGACAGCGCCAGCCTGGAGCGCATTCTGCCGACCCGGGACGGGACCTACATCCTCAATCGGATCCGGGGAGACCTCGGCTTTCAACCGATCTAGGGCGGTCAGTCCATCCGTGGCGCCGAGGTCCTGCTCGTAGCCCGTGCAGGTGGAGCCAGTTTCCACTGAAATTACAATGCGCTGAGGTTGCAATGCAACATAGTGCTTGACTTTCGCGTGGGTGAGTGCTTACTCACCCAGCATGAGCTCATTGCGTATGACGAGCGACCTGAGGCGTCAATTGATCCTCGGTGCCGCGAAACGCTGCTTTGCCCGACATGGCTATACCGGCACCACAACGAAGAGCGTGGCGGCCGCCGCTGCCATTTCCGAGGCGCTGCTGTTCAAGCATTTCCCATCCAAGGCGGCGCTCTACGCCGAGATCCTCAGCGACGAATGCGAGGCGGATCCGGCGCTCATCGAGCTGCTCGAGCGGGAGCCGTCGACCGCCACGCTGGTCGAGCTGATCCGCGGTATGGTTCAGCACTTCCTCGGTCCCGACCAGGAAGAAGCGCAGCGCCTGCGACTGATGGCCACGAGCCATTTGGACGATGGCGAATTCGCCCGTTTGCTGTATGCAAAGATCGAGACGTTGATCGGCTCGATTTTCGTCGCCTCGCTCGAACGTGCCGTTGCAAGCGGTGACGCGCGGCCGTGCAGCGGCGAACCGCTCAACCTGTTCTGGTTCGCGCATCACACGGTGATGACCGCCGCGCTGACCAGGCTGCCGGCCACGCCTTGCCTCGTCTACGGCAAAGGCGAAGACCTTGAGCGGCAGCTTTGCGAGTTTCTCCTGAGGGGTATCGGACTTAACGACGCCGCAATTGCTTCGCATCTGGGCCACATTCAGGCCGCCGATGCCGGCAGGACGGCGATTGCAGAAAGTGCATGACATGAACATCGTAACCGAACACAAGATTTCGGGCGAACCGATCGACAACAAGGCTCCCAAGCGTCCGGTCCGGCCGGTGCTCTGGTTCATCATCGTCGGCACGCTGCTGGCCGCGCTGGTCGGCGGCCTCGTCTGGTTCAATTATTTCCGCGGCCAGATGATCAAGCAGTTCTTCGCCAACAACAAGCCGCCGCCGACTGCCGTCAGCGCGGCAGAGGCGAAGTCCGAGGTGGTGCCGAACCTGCTGACCGCGGTCGGCAGCCTCGTTGCCGTGCACCAGGTCGACGTCAGCGCCGACGTCAACGGCCGCGTCACCGAGATCAAGTTCCAGCCGGGCACGCGTGTCGAGGCCGGCACGCCGCTGGTGCAGCTGTTCGACGCGCCGGAGCAGGGCGACCTTGCCAACTACAAGGCGCAAGCCACCGTCGCGCAGCTCTCGCTCGATCGCGCCAAGCAGCTCGCCGCGCGCCAGTTCGGTCCGCAGGCCACCGTCGATTCCGCGCAGGCGGCGTACGACCAGGCGCAGGCCGGTATCGCCAAGACCGAGGCGCTGATCTCGCAGAAGCTGGTGCGCGCGCCGTTCGCCGGCGATCTCGGCGTCCGCAAGGTCGAAGTCGGCCAATACCTGACGGCAGGTACGGCGATCGTGTCGTTGACTGATCTTTCCGAGCTGTGGGCCAATTTCACGGTGACGGAAAAGGATTCCGGCAGCCTCAAGGTCGGGCAGACCGTCCGGCTCAAAGTCGATGCCTATCCGGGCCGCACCTTCGAGGGCAAGATCACCACGATCGAGCCGCAGATTGCGGCCGATACCCGCAACATCCGCGTGCAGGCGACGATCGCCAACCCGGAGAAGATCCTCAAGCCCGGCATGTTCGTGACCACCACAGTGGTGCTGCCGGACAAGCCGGCGGTGATCACCGTTCCGGAGACGGCGGTCGACTACACGCTGTACGGCGACTCGGTGTTCGTGATCACCGAGAAGAAGGAAGCGGACGGCAAGACCAGCCTCTCCGCGGTGCGCACCTTCGTGCAGACCGGCAACCGCGTCGAGGGTCGCGTCGAAATCGTCAAGGGCCTGAAGGCGGGCGACAAGGTGGTCGCCGTCGGCCAGCTCAAGCTGCAATCGGGCGCGGCGGTGTCGATCTCGACCGACCCGGCCCCGCCGATCCCGGCGCAGCCGCCCCGCTACTGATCCACATTTACTCGCGTGATCCGGCCCGGCCGGATCACGTTTCTTGAGACAAAGAAATCGAGATCGCCCGCGATGGCCCTTACTGACATTTTCATCAAGCGCCCGGTTCTGTCGGTCGTCGTCAGCCTGCTGATCCTGCTGATCGGCCTGCGCGCGGCCATGGTGCTGCCGATCCGGCAATATCCCAAGCTGTCGAACACGGTCATCAACATCACGACCGTCTATCCGGGCGCATCCGCCGACCTGATCCAGGGCTTCATCACGACGCCGATCGAGCAGGCGGTCGCCTCCGCCGAGGGCGTCGACTACATCACATCGTCCTCGGTGCTCGGCACCTCGACGATCCAGGTCTACATCAAGCTGAACTTCGATCCGAACCAGGCGCTCACCGAGGTGCTGGCGAAGACCAATTCGGTCAAATATCTGATCCCGAAGGAATCCAACGACCCGATCGTCACCAAGACCACGGGCCAGACCACGGCCGTGATGTATCTCGGCTTCTCGTCCGAGGAGCTGTCGGGCTCGGCGATCTCGGATTATCTCACGCGCGTGGTGCAGCCGGTGCTGTCGACCGTCGACGGCGTGGCTTCCGCCGACATTCTCGGCGGCCAGACCTTCGCGATGCGTCTGTGGCTCGATCCCGAGAAGATGGCTGGCCGCAACGTGTCGCCGGCGGACGTGGCAACGGCGATCCAGGCCAACAACTTCCAGTCCGCGGCGGGCCAGGCCAAGGGCTATCTGATCGTCTCGAACGTCTCGACGAATACGGGCCTGACCAACGTCGATCAGTTCAAGAAGATGATCGTCAAGGCCAAGGACGGCGGCTTCGTGCGGATGGAGGACATCGCCACCGTCGAGCTTGCCGCCCAGAGCACCGACGCCAGCGTCGCCTTCAACGGCGAGCACGCGATCTTCATCGGCGTGCAGGCGACCCCGCAGGGCAACCCGCTGACACTGGTGAAGGGCGTGCGCGCGCTGTTTCCGGAACTCGAGCGCAATCTGCCGCCGTCGATGAAGATGAAGGTCGCCTACGACTCGACCAAGTTCATCCAATCCTCGATCGACGAAGTCGAGAAGACGTTGGGCGAAGCCGTGATCATCGTGATCGTGGTCATCTTCCTGTTCCTGGCCTCGCTGCGATCGGTCATCATCCCGGTCGTCACCATCCCGCTCTCGATGATCGGCGTCTGCACCCTCATGCTGACGCTGGGATTCAGCTTCAATCTTTTGACGCTGCTCGCGATGGTGCTCGCGATCGGCCTCGTTGTCGACGACGCCATCGTCGTGGTGGAGAACATCCATCGCCATCTGGAAGAGGGCAAGACGCCGGTTCAGGCTGCATTGCAGGGTGCGCGCGAGATCGTCGGTCCGGTCATCTCGATGACCATCACGCTGGCCGCGGTGTACGCGCCGATCGGCTTCCTGGGCGGCCTCACCGGTTCGCTGTTCCGCGAATTCGCCTTCACGCTGGCGGGTTCGGTGATCGTGTCGGGCGTGATCGCGCTGACCTTGTCGCCGATGATGTGCTCGGTGCTGCTGAAGAACACCGAAGAAGGCCGCTTCGCCAAGCTCGTCAACCGCGTGTTCGGCGCGCTGACGCGCTGGTATGGCCGCAGGCTCGACCGCTCGCTCGACTACAAGGCGATCACGGGCCTGTTCGCGATCACTATCCTCGGGCTCGTCGGCTTCCTCTACATGCACACGTCGAAGGAGCTGGCGCCAGAGGAAGACCAGGGCATCGTGTTCGCGGTGACCAAGGCGCCGAAATACGCCAACATCGACTATGTCGATTTCTACGGCGAGAAGCTCGACAAGGAGTTCCAGAAATTCCCCGAGACCGATCTGCGCTTCGTGCTGAACGGCATCAACGGCCCGCAAGGCGGCATCGCCGGCATGCTGCTCAAGCCCTGGGACGAACGCAAGCGCTCGTCGATCCAGCTGAAGCCGTTGGTGCAAGCCGAGCTCTCCAAGATCGAAGGCGTGCAGGCTTTCGCGTTCAACCTGCCGCCGCTGCCGGGCGGGCCGGGCGGTCTGCCGGTGCAGATGGTGATCAACTCCACCGCCGGCTTCCAGACGGTCTATGAGCAGATGGAGAAGCTGAAGGACGCAGCCCGCAAGAGTGGCATGTTCATCGTCTCCGACAGCGATCTCAACTTCAACCAGCCGAACGTGAAGGTGACGATCGACCGCAGCAAGGCGCAGGACCTCGGCGTCAACATGCAGAACCTCGGTGCGACGCTCGCTGTGCTGCTCGGCGGCAACTACATCAATCGCTTCAATCTTGAAGGTCGGTCCTACCAGGTGATCCCGCAGGTGCCGCGCGCCAAGCGGCTCTCGCCGGAATCGCTCGGCGGTTACTACGTGACGACCAATACCGGCCAGCAGCTTCCGCTGTCGACCGTGGTGTCGATCGAAACCAAGACCGAGCCGAACTCCCTGACGCACTACAACCAGCTCAATTCGGCGACGTTCTCGGCCGTGCCGATGCCCGGCGTGACCGTTGGCGCGGCAGTCGACTTCCTCGAGGGCGAGGCCAAGAAGCTGCCGCAGGGCTTCAGCCACGACTATCTGGCGGACAGCCGTCAGTACGTGCAGGAAGGCAACCAGCTCGCGATCACCTTCGGCTTCGCGCTGATCATCATCTTCCTGGTGCTGGCAGCGCAGTTCGAGAGCTTGCGCGATCCGCTGGTGATCATGATCTCGGTGCCGATGGCGATCGTCGGCGCGCTGATCCCGCTGTTCTTCGGCGCCGCCACGATGAACATCTACACCCAGGTCGGTCTTCTCACTCTGGTCGGCCTGATCACCAAGCACGGCATCCTGATGGTGGAGTTCGCCAACGAGCTCCAGGTCAACGAGCGGCTCGACCGCCGTTCGGCCATCGAAATGTCGGCCCGGATCCGCCTGCGGCCAATCCTGATGACGACGGCCGCGATGGTGACCGGCCTGATCCCGCTTCTGACCGCGACCGGCGCGGGCGCCGCCAGCCGCTTCTCGATCGGGCTG
>RXJC01000454.1 GCA_003963435.1 Bradyrhizobiaceae bacterium
GCGCGACGCGCGCGGCGCCCGCCGGCATCAGGGTGATGTCGCGGTTCGGCTCGGACAGCGGCACCAGCGCGATGGCGCGGCGGTCGTTGTCGGCATTGGCAATCAGCTCGTCGGCGGCGCGGATCCTGACGTCCCAATGCGAGGCGGCGCTCCAGCCGTCGTCGAGCATGATCATCAACGGTGCCTTGCTGCCGGCTGCGCCGACTTGCGGATTCCAGATCGGGCCGGCGGCGGCGAAAATGACGAGCGCTGCAGCCAGCAGGCGCAGCGCGGTCAGCCACCACGGCGTCCGCGACGGCGTCTCCTCGCGCGGGGCGATGTCGAACAACAGGCGCGTCGGCGGAAACTCGACCCGGCGCGGCCGCGGCGGCATCACGCGGAGCAGCCACCACAGCACCGGAAGGCTAATGAGGCCGATCAGCAGCAACGGTTCGGTGAAGGCGAGCGGCAATCCCATCATGCGGCCGGCCCCGCCTTGATCGTGGTGGTGCGTGCGCCGGACTTGCTCACCTGCATGCCGGCATGCAGGAACAGCAAGAGCTCCGCCGCGGAGCGGTCGGTGGCGTGCGTCGTGAACAGCCAGTCGAGCTTGCTTGTCTCGGCGCGGATCTGGTCGCGATGCAGCGCCAGCCGCGCGGTGTAATCCTGTGCCCAGCTCTCGGCGCGGCCGGCGGTGACCACGCCGAAGCCTTCGGGCTCGACGAACTCGACGCGGCCGGAATAGGGGAACGATTCTTCGGCGGGATCGACGATCTGCACCAGCGTGCCGTGCGCGCCGGAGCCGGAGAGCCCTGCGAGCGTGGTCCTGATCTCCGAGATCGGCGACCAGAAATCCGACAGCACGATCGTCTCGGCGAGCGCGGCCGGCACGAAGGACGGCGGCAGGCTGAGACGGTCGGCATCGTCATGCAGCATCGCCTGCGCCATCTTGTCGATGACGCTGCGGCTCGCGGTCGGCGCCATCAGGCCGGGAATCCCGACACGCTCGCCGCCGGAGACGAGCAGCTCGGCCAGTGCGAAGGCGACGATCAGCGTCCGCTCGAGCTTGGACTCCCGCGCCGTCTTCGAGGCGAACGCCATCGAGGGCGAGCGGTCGGGCCAGATCCAGACCGTGTGCGAGGCCTCCCATTCGAGCTCGCGGACATAGAGATGGTCGTCGCGCGCCGAGCGCCGCCAGTCGACGTTCTGCGCCGGCTCGCCGGAGACGAAACGGCGATATTGCCAGAAATTTTCCCCGGAGCCGGCGCGGCGCCTGCCGTGCAGGCCGTGGATGACGTTGGCGGCGATGCGGCGGGCTTCTAACACCAGGCGCGGCAAGGAAGCTGCGAGCGTGCGGCTTTCGCCATCGGCACGTCGGATCGCGATGATCTCCTTCGCCGTGTGCCCGTTCTCCGCTGCCATCAACCGATCCGTGTCTTCAATTGCCGGATCACGTCCGGAATCGTCCGCCCCTCGGCGCGCGCCTGGAACGTCAGCGCCATGCGGTGCTTCAGCACGGGCTCGGCGAGGTCGAGCACGTCGTCGATCGAGGGCGCGAGGCGTCCGTCGATCAGCGCCCGCGCGCGCACCGCCAGCATCAGGGATTGGCTGGCGCGCGGGCCGGGGCCCCAGGCGATGAACTTGCCGGCTTCGCCCGCGTCCGGACCCGGACGGGCCGAGCGCACCAGCGACAGGATCGCCTCCACGACGGAATCGCCGACCGGCAGGCGGCGGATCAGCCGCTGCGCGGTGATCAGCGCGTCCGCCGTCATCGCGCCCTTGGCGAGCGTCTCCTCCGCGCCTGTTGTCTCGAACAGGATGCGGCGCTCGGCGTCGCGATCGGGATAGTCGACGTCGATCTCCATCAGGAAGCGGTCGAGCTGCGCTTCCGGCAGCGGATAGGTGCCTTCCTGCTCCAGCGGGTTTTGCGTCGCGAGCACGTGGAAGGGCTTTGGCAAATCGTGGCGCGCGCCGGCGACGGTGATGTGCTGCTCCTGCATCGCCTGCAGCAGCGCCGACTGCGTGCGCGGGCTGGCGCGGTTGATCTCGTCGGCCATCAGCAGCTGCGCGAACACCGGACCTGAGATGAAGCGGAAGGCGCGCTTGCCCGCGGTGCTCTCGTCCAGCACCTCGGCGCCGAGGATGTCCGACGGCATCAGGTCCGGCGTGAACTGGATGCGCTTGGCGTCGAGGCCGAGCGTGACGCCGAGCGTCTCGACCAGCTTGGTCTTGGCAAGACCCGGCACGCCGATCAGAAGCGCATGACCGCCGGAGAGGATGGTGACGAGCGTGTTCTCGATCACCCGATCCTGACCGAAGATGATGGACGCGATCGCATCCTTCGCCGCGCGAATCTGGCTCGACACCTGCTCGGCCGAACGGACGATCCCGTCCTCGAGTTTCTCGACACTCTCCGCCATCCGTTCGCTCCTTCAGCCCGCCGCGCGGCTCGGCCGTCACGTCACCACATCGCGCAGGACACCATTTCAGCTCATAGGCCCTATGCTAGACTTGCAGGAAGGCCATGTATTCGTTGAATTAACCTATCCCCACCTTATCGGCTTCGGGTTATGTACGGCATCACGAAGTGGCGACCTCCACACCGGGCAAATCCGGGGGTGGAACCGTTGACCCGAGTACAACGTAAACCTGCACCAATCGTGCCAAGGACAAAGTCAGGGCAAACCATGGCGAACCAAGGGCAGAGCGCCGATCGTGGTCTCGAGGGGCTGACGGCCGCTGCCAAAACTGCTGCCAATGCCGAAGGCGCCAAGAAGGGCCTGCCCCCGGTGCATCTGTGGAATCCGCCGTTTTGCGGCGATCTCGACATCCGAATCGCCTCCGATGGTACTTGGTTCTACTTAGGGACGCCAATCGGCCGCCCGGCGCTGGTCCGTCTGTTCTCGACCATCCTCAAGCGCGAGGGCGACAAGCATTTCCTGGTCACGCCGGTGGAGAAGGTCGGCATCCGCGTCGACGACGCGCCTTTCATGGCGGTCGAGATGCAGAAGGACGGCGATGGCAAGCATCGCGTGCTGCGCTTCCGCACCAATGTCGACGACTGGGTCACCTGCGATGCCGCGCACCGGCTGCGCTTCGAGCAGGCGGCGGACGGCGGGCTGACGCCTTACTTGCATGTCCGCGCCGATCTCTGGGCCAAGGTGACGAGGGCGCTCTATTACGATCTGGTTGACATGGGCGAGGAGCGGATGGTCGATGGCCAGCCGATGTTCGGCGTCGAATCATCAGGCGAGTTCTTCGCCATGGCCGATGCGGAGCAGGTGAGGGCCGCGCCTTGAACAAGCCACTTCTGACCACCGACCCGGTCCCGCTCGGCGCGGCGGATTTCTTCGCCCGCTCGAAGGCGAAGCTCGGCTTCGACGTGCCGCCCGGCCTCTACGATCCCAACGTCATCCCCGCCTCGGGCGATCCCGGCACCGATAAGATGCTCGAGATCATCGCGCGCGAGCAGCCGGTGCGTCCTGCGGCGGTGCTGATCGCGGTGGTCGACCATCCCGAGCCGACCATCCTCCTGACGCAGCGTTCGGCGCATCTCAACGATCACGCCGGACAGATCGCCTTTCCCGGCGGCAAGATCGATGCGACCGATTCCTCGCCGCTGGACGCGGCGCTGCGCGAGGCCGAGGAGGAGGTCGGGCTGTCCAGGGACTTCGTCGAACCGCTCGGCTATCTC
>RXJC01000376.1 GCA_003963435.1 Bradyrhizobiaceae bacterium
CGACCAATCGCCCGGTGGCGGGTGCAACCGTCGATATCTTCCGCGTCGATCCTGATACCGGTGAGCGCAAGGGCGGCGTTGTGCATAGCGCAAAAACCGGCGCCGATGGCCGCTGGGGGCCGGCCCAGGTCGAGCCCTCCTGGTCGCTCGAATTCGTTCTGACGTCGCCGGGTGCGCCGATCACACACATCTATCGTTCGCCTTTCCCGCGGTCCTCCGATGTCGTGCATCTGCGCGCCGCGCGCCCGCTCGGACCTGCCGACAAGGAGGCCGGCGCGGTCGTGATCATGTCCCGGCCGCGCGGCTATTTCGGCCTGCCGCGGGATGTCGTTCTGTTCGACGGCAAGGAGCCGGCCGACGTCAAGTCGGGTGTGCCCACGGATTCGGCAGCGACCTTGCGTCTTCCAATCAGCGAGGTTGGGCGTAACATCGTGGCTCAGTTCGGCGAAGAGCGGATCGTGGCGCGGGCCTGGCCCGCTTCCAAGAACAGGATTGCGATTGCCGAGCTGACTTACTAGCTGTTGAGACGCGCCACATCTGTCGGGAGAGAGCGATGAATATCGCCAGCGTGCGTCGGCCCATCATCCCTCCGGCTCCGCCGCGTGCGCCCGACGACATGTCGTTCTTCGGCCGGCTCGCCGTGATCCGGCACAACATGATCGCAACCTGGGGGCAGCGCGCCTATGAGGAAGACGTCATCAAGGGCCGCTTCTTCCTCCACGACAGTTTCATCCTGAACCGGCCGGACGCGATCCGGCACGTCCTCTTGACCAATTACGAGAACTACACGCGCACGCCGGCGGGAATCCGCATGCTGCGTCCCGTGCTCGGCGACGGTCTCCTGATCGCGGAAGGCCATTCCTGGACGTTCCAGCGCCGCACGCTTGCGCCGGCCTTCACGCCGCGCGCCACCGCCAATCTGGTTCCGCACATGACGGCGGTGCTGGACGAGACCATCGCAAAGCTGGATGCGCGCGCGGGGGAGGAGGTCGACCTGCGCGAGATCATGCAGCGCATGACGCTGGAAATCGCCGGCCGCACGATGTTCTCGTTCGGCATGGACCGGCATGGCGCCACCTTGCGCAACTTCATCATGGAATATGCCGCGCGGCTGGGGCGGCCCTATTTCCTCGACATGCTGCTGCCGGTGTCGTGGCCGAGCCCGATGGATCTTGCCCGCGCCCGCTTCCGCAAGCGCTGGACCGAGTTCGTCGCGATGCTGATCGCCGAGCGGCGCGCAGCCGGGAAGAAGGACGGCGCGCCGCCGAGCGACCTGTTCGATCTCATGGACGCGGCGCGCGACCCCGAAACCGGCAAGGGCTTTTCCGACGCGCAGCTCGTCGACGAGGTCGCGACCATGATCCTCGCGGGTCACGAGACCACGGCGACGGCGCTGTTCTGGGCGCTCTATCTGCTCGCGCTCGATCCGGAGACGCAGGAGGAGGTCGCCTCCGAGACGCGCGGGGAGCATCTCGACAGCATCGCCGACATCGACCGGCAGAAGTTCACCCGCGCGGTGATCGAGGAGACGATGCGGCTTTATCCGCCGGCCTTCCTGGTCGCGCGCGCCGCGCGCGAGAAGGACAATGCGGCCGGAATCGAGATCGGCAAGGGCGACATCATCATGATCGCGCCCTGGCTGCTGCACCGGCATGAGAAGCTGTGGGATCAGCCGAACGCGTTCATTCCAAAACGCTTCATGTCGAAAGAGGCGCCCGATCGCTTCGCCTACCTGCCGTTCGGCGCGGGTCCGCGCGTCTGCATCGGCGCGCCGTTCGCGCAGGCCGAATCCGTGCTGGCGCTGGCCCGGCTGATCGGCGCCTTCCGCGTCGAGCTCGCCGATACGAATCCCGTGATCCCGCTCGGCGTCGTCACGACCCAGCCGGACCACTCACCCATGTTCCGCATCACGCGTCGGTGACAGGCCTCTCGTCTGGCCGATGGCGTGGTCGACCTCAAAGAGAGTCTCGCCATGAGCGACATCCAGGCCCAGTTTTCCGTTCTGAAGCAGACCGCCGATCCTGATGTCGTGGAGGCCATCGCGCAGCTGATCGCCAACGGCCATGATCGCGACCTCAACCGCATCAACGCGCTTGATTTTGCCGATCGTACCGGGCTCGACCAGGAGAAGGTCATTTCCGGATTTCTGCATGCCTCGCGGCTCGGCCTGTTCGACATGAGCTGGAACGTGCTGTGTCCCGGCTGCGGCGGCGTGCTGGGGGCGCACGCAACGTTGAAATCGTTGAAGCACGAAGACTACAATTGCGCGCTCTGCGCCGCCGGATACGAGGCGTCGGTCGACGAGATGGTCGAGGTGGCCTTCACCGTCAGTCCGCGGGTCCGCCGGATCGGCGCTCACGATCCCGACACGCTGCCGATCTGGGAGTATGTCCGGCAGATGTTCTGGAGCTCCGGCGTCGACATCAACGAGGACTCGTTTTCCCGCCTGATCAACGAAGTGACGCTCGAAGCCCTCGAATTGCCTGCCGGCGAAAAGGCGATCCTCTCGCTGAATCTGCCGAGCCAGTTCATCATCATCTTCGAGCCCGTCACCCATTCCGCCCATTTCGTGGACGTTCAGGGCGAGCCGACGAGCGAGCGTCAGCAGCTCTCGATCATGTTCAACAAGCTGGAGGCGCCGACGGGGACGACCGTCATGCGCCCCGGGCCGTTGCGCCTGACGCTCGAGAACCAGTCGGACAATCGCGTGCTGCCTTCCGTCTGGATTGCTGCGGACGCGTTGCATGAGATGATCGGCAAGCGCAAGCCGATCCTCACCGCCAAGCGGATGCTGTCCAACCAGACGTTCCGCGACGTCTTCAAGGCCGACAACCTCAACGTCGACCAGCGATTGAAGATCACGTCCCTGACGTTCCTGTTCACCGACCTGAAGGGATCGACGGCGCTGTATGAGCGGGTCGGCGATCTCAATGCCTTCGATCTCGTGCGGGCGCACTTTCGCGCGCTGCTGGAGATCATCGCCGCCGAGAAGGGGGCCGTCGTGAAGACGATCGGCGATGCCGTGATGGCAACCTTCGTCAGACCCGAGCACGCCATCGCCGCGGGCCTGCGCATGCGCGCCGCGATGGACGAATTGAACAAGCAGCGTGGTGCCAACGACCTCATTCTCAAGATCGGCATCCACGAGGGCCCGTGCCTCGCGGTGATGCTCAACGAGCGGCAGGATTATTTCGGCCAGACCGTCAACATCGCCGCCCGCGTGCAGAGCCTGTCGACCGCGCAGGAGATTCATATCACGGGCCCGGTGCTCGACGCGCCGGCCGTTGCGGAAATACTCCAGCAGCGCGAGATCAAGCCGATCCAGAAACAGGCCGCGCTGCGCGGCATCGCCGACAAGATGGTGGTGTACGAGATTCCGTGATCGATTCTCGCTGTCGCCCCTGCGAACGCAGGGGCCCATACCGCGTGATGTCTAAAATGGGCAAGATGGTCGTTGCCTAAGTGATCGCCAAACGAAACCCTGTGGTTATGGGTCCCCGCGTTCGCGGGGACGACAGCTGGAGGCTCAACTTGAGCATCGCGTCCGATTGACGACACCCAGATTGCCGAAACGTAATCCGGCGCGCGGAACTGACGCACGTTGCGCCGGTTGAGTTTCCTGCTCATATAATGCTGGTAACAGCCCACCCCTCGCGGCTGTATCGATTTCGGTAGGATCTTATGCTCGACGGCCTGCGCCAATTCATCGCCGACATCGTCGGCCCCCAAGACCAGAGCCGCGCGTTCGGTGACAGCGATTATCGGTTGGCGGCGACCGCTCTGCTGGTCCACGTGGTCTCCCTGGATGGCCAGCCGACGGCGGCCGAGCAGCGCAAGCTGCACGGCCTGATCGAGAGCCATTTTGGGCTCGATCACGGCACTGCCGACCGCCTGATCGCGGACGCCACGCAGGTCGAGGGCGAGGCGGTGGACCTCTATCATTTCACCAGCGTCATCATGCGCTCGCTCGACGAAGAGGGCCGCAAGCGCATCGTTCGGATGATGTGGGAGCTGGTCTATGCCGACGGCCAGGTGACCGAATTCGAGGACAATGTCGTCTGGCGCGCCTCCGACCTGCTCGGGATTTCCCAGCGCGACCGGATCGACCTGAAGCATGCTGTTGCGGACCGTGCCGGCGGCCAGCTGAGGGACAGCGCTGTCGGTGGCTGACCCCCGCGCTACCTGCGCGGGTGGCCGGTTGTACCGATCACATGACGAAACTTTAATGTATCTGCCGGCCGTCTCGCGTCCGGACTCATCGGCAAAACCGCGGTTTTCCTGCCTTCTCTGATTTCCGCTCAAGCGGCCATGCTGCCAGCGCCGCTTGCCTGTCGCGCACGGCCTATGCTCTCGTTCCGCCATTGCCGGGCCAAAATCACT
>RXJC01000032.1:0-3598 GCA_003963435.1 Bradyrhizobiaceae bacterium
GATCACCTTGCCGCCGATCGCCGCCTGGATCGGGATCTGGAACATGTGCGGCGGAATCAGCTCCTTCATCTTCTCGACCATGGCGCGGCCGCGCCCTTCGGCGCGGGTGCGGTGGACCAGCATGGAGAGCGCATCGACCGGCTCGGCATTGACCAGGATCTGCATCTTGACGAGATCGGCCGGCTTGTAGTCGGTGAGATGATAGTCGAACGAGGCGTAGCCCTTGGAGACCGACTTGAGGCGGTCGTAGAAGTCGAACACCACTTCGTTGAGCGGCAAATCGTATTTCACCATGGCGCGGGAGCCGACATAGGTCAGCTCCTTCTGCGAGCCGCGGCGGTCCTGGCACAGCTTCAAGACGCTGCCGAGATATTCGTCCGGCGTCATGATCGTCGCCTCGATCCAGGGCTCCTGGATCTCGGCGATCTTGACCACGTCGGGCATGTCGACGGGATTGTGGATCTCGAGCTCGGTGCCGTCGGTGAGCTTCATCTTGTAGATGACGCTCGGCGCGGTCGCGATCAGGTTGAGGTCGAATTCGCGCGACAGCCGCTCCTGGATGATC
This sequence comes from Bradyrhizobiaceae bacterium, assembly GCA_003963435.1. Classification (GTDB taxonomy): domain Bacteria; phylum Pseudomonadota; class Alphaproteobacteria; order Rhizobiales; family Xanthobacteraceae; genus Bradyrhizobium. The sequence continues at coordinate 566 of RXJC01000032.1, forward strand.
TCGAGGTGCAGCAGCCCGAGGAAGCCGCAGCGGAAGCCGAAGCCGAGCGCGGCCGAGGTCTCCATCTCGAAGGAGAAGCTGGCGTCGTTGAGCCGCAGCTTGCCCATGGCGGCGCGCAGCGTCTCGAAGTCGTCGGCATCGACCGGGAACAGGCCGCAGAACACCACCGGGATCGCCGGCTTGAAGCCCGGCAGCATCTCGGTGACCGGCTTCCTGTCGTCGGTGATGGTGTCGCCGACGCGGGTGTCGGCGACTTCCTTGATCGCGGCGGTGATGAAGCCGATCTCGCCGGGGCCGAGCTCGTCGACCTGCTGCATCTTCGGCGTGAAGAAGCCGACGCGCTCGACGTCATAGGCCGCGCCGGTGCCCATCATGCGCACGCGCTGGCCCTTCTTCATGACGCCGTCGACGACGCGGATGAGAACGACGACACCGAGATAGACGTCGTACCAGCTGTCAACCAGGAGCGCCTTCAAGGTCGCGTCGCGGTCGCCCTTCGGCGGCGGCAGGCGGGTGACGATGGCTTCCAGCACGTCCGGGACGCCGAGGCCGGTCTTGGCCGAGATCATCACCGCGTCGGAGGCGTCGATGCCGATGACGTCCTCGATCTGCTGCTTCACCTTCTCGGGCTCGGCCGCGGGAAGGTCGACCTTGTTCAGGACAGGGACGATCTCGTGATTGTTGTCGAGCGCCTGATAGACGTTGGCGAGCGTCTGCGCCTCGACGCCCTGGCTGGCGTCGACCACCAGCAGGGAACCTTCGCACGCCGCCAGCGACCGCGAGACTTCGTAGGCGAAGTCGACATGGCCGGGCGTGTCCATCAGGTTGAAGATGTAGTCCTTGCCGTCCTTGGCGCGGTATTGCAGGCGCACCGTCTGCGCCTTGATGGTGATGCCGCGCTCGCGCTCGATGTCCATGGAATCGAGCACCTGCTCCTTGCCCGCCATCTCGCGGTCGGAGAGGCCGCCCGTCATCTGGATCAGGCGGTCGGCCAGCGTCGATTTGCCATGGTCGATATGGGCGACGATGGAGAAATTGCGGATGTTGGAAATGGGGACGGTCGTCATGGGCGCGGGATACCACTCACATCCCCGTGCGGCAACCTTATTGCTGTATTTTCAGGGGCTTTGTTCACGCCAAGCTGATTCCACCATCGCCCAAAACGCGCTAGGCAACGCCCATGTCGACCACGTCTCTCCCCACCGCCAGGGCGCGCGCGAAGACCCGCCTCAGCTTTAGCCGCTTGCGGGCCTGGCTCATTGCCTGCGCGGTCCGCCCCGAGGCGAGATTGTGGCTGGTGATCCAGCTCGCCATCCTGCACGCGGTGCTCTGGACCTTCATTCTGATCAATCTCAAGGCCGCGCAGGACGTTCACATGGACGTCGCAGAAGCCTATGGCTGGGGCCAGAAATTGCTCTGGGGCTACGGCAAGCACCCGCCGCTGTCGGGCTGGGTCGCAGGCCTCTGGTTCAAGGCGTTCCCGGTCACGGACTGGGCGACCTATGCGCTTGCGATGGCGACCGTCAGCGTCGGCATGGTGATTTGCTGGCTCATCGCCTTGCGCGTGGTGGATGCGCGCCGCGCGTTCCTGGTCGTGGTGATGGTCGCGCTCTATCCGATCTTCAATTTCAAGGGCTTCAAGTACAACCCGGACCTGTTGCAGCTCGTCACCCTGCCGCTGCTCGTGCTGGCCTATCTCAACGCGTTCGAGAAGCGGAGCTGGCAATCCGGACTCCTGCTCGGCCTTGCCGGCGCGCTGGCGCTGATGACCAAATATTGGGTGCTGACCATGATCGGCGCCATCGGGCTTGCCGCGCTGATCCATCCGGAGCGGCTGAAATTCCTGTCCTCGCCGGCGCCATGGGTGGCGATCGTGACGATGGCGCTCGCGATGATCCCGCACATCGTCTGGCTGGCGGAGGCGCATTTCGTGCCGCTGACCTATGCCGGCGACACCTACAGCCTGCAGGACAAGAGCCTGCTGCATCAGCTCGTCGCGGGCTACGCGCTGCATAATCTTGGTCTGCTGGCCTTGCCGGTGGCGCTTGCTGCGCTGGCCATGGCGCTGGTGCCGCCGTGGATGACGCTGCTCAAGCGCGCGCCCTTGCGCATCGTCACGCGCGCCTGGGCGCGCGGCGCCAATCCGGGCGTCAATCGCGCGCAGGCGCTGAACGTCTGGATCATCCAGTCCATCGTCGCGGTCGGCCCGCCGCTCGGCGCGCTGGCCTTCAGCGTCTACATGAAGACCGATTGGGGCATCTCGCTGTTCTTCCTGGTGCCGTTGGCGCTGGTCGCGATCCCCACGCTGCGTGTGCAGGCCGCGAGCCTGTTCAACATCGCCGCGATCTGGCTCGTGCTCAGCATCGCGACGCTGGCCGGCTCGCCCTGGATCGCCGCGCGCGAAATGGCGGTCAATGCCGGCAATACCGCAACCTATGGCGCGCGCTCGGAGCTGGCGCGCGAATTGACCCAGGCCTGGCACGCACGCTTCGCCTCGCGCTGGGCGGTCGTTGTCGGGTCGATGGAGACGATCCAGCCGATGGTGTTCTACAGCCCCGACCATCCGAGCCCGTTCACGCCGAACGAAGCCTGGGCCTCCGGGCTGACCTCGCTCGACGACGTCAAGCGATACGGCTTCATCGGTGTGTTCGATGCCACCGACGAACGCCTACCCAAGTTCGAGAAATGGATCGCGGACGTCGCGCCGAATGCCGAGCGCATGGTGATGACCACGCGCCGCTTCACCCACGGCAAGGCCGGCCCGGCGATGAGCTGGAACGTCTACATCGCGCCGCCGGCGAAGTGACGCCTTCGTCGTTCCGGGGCACGCGAAGCGTGAACCCGGAACCTCGAGATTCCGGGTTCGATGCTTCGCATCGCCCCGGAATGACAGTGGGGAGCTAAATCCCTTCCTCGTTGAACTTGCTTTCAACGAGTTCGGTGATCGCCGCGAGCGCGGCTTCGGCGTCTTCGCCGGCCGCCGCGACGGTGATGGTCGTGCCGGGTCCGGCCGCGAGCATCATCAGGCCCATG
>RXJC01000032.1:3648-7629 GCA_003963435.1 Bradyrhizobiaceae bacterium
CATGATCGAGGTGCCGCCGACGGTCTCGCCGCCGCGCGTCACCCACACTTGCGCGTTGAAGCGCTCGACGGCCTGGACGAATTTGGCGGAGGCGCGGGCGTGCAGGCCGCGCTTGTTGATGATCAGGAGGTCCCTGGAGATCGCGCCCGCGGGCGCGCCTGTCCCGGCTTGTGGCGCATCGCCGCTCATTTGCCGGCGAGCACGCGGCTGGCGATGGTGACGTATTTGCGGCCGGCTTCCTGCGCCATCGCGATCGCGTCGGGCAGCGGACGCTCCTCGCGCACCTTGGCGAGCTTGACCAGCATGGGAAGGTTGATGCCTGCGAGCACTTCGACCTTGGGCCGGCTCATGCAAGATATTGCAAGGTTCGACGGCGTGCCGCCGAACATGTCGGTGAGGATCGCAACGCCGTCGCCGGAATCGACGCGGTTAACCGCCTCGATGATGTCGCTTCGGCAGAGATCGGAATCGTCTTCGGCCCCGATCGTGATCGCTTCGATTTGCTTTTGTGGGCCCATGACATGTTCAAGCGCTGCCTTGAATTCGTCGGCAAGGCGCCCGTGGGTCACAAGTACTAGACCAATCATCGGAAAACTCCTCGCGGGCGCTTTTGGTGCACCGCACGAACGCGCCACTTTGACCATCCAGAGCCCCTGCGCAAGAGGGGATGTTGCGTATCTCCCTGAATCTAGACGGATGGATGAGGGGAGCTGCGCCGGTCTATTCGGTCGCGATAGTGGGGTTCATATGGTTACCATTTCCCTTCAAACAATCGCCTGAAGGGTTAACGGAAGATGAACTCTTGGTAGTGGTCAAGGCCGCGACAACCAGCGGGAGGGGTGAATAGCCTGGGCTGACGGGGATTCGAGGTATTTCGACACCAGAAATGCTTATTTTCAGGGCTTCGGCTGACGGCAGCCGCTCGGCGTCCGTGGCGTCCAGATCGACCACGAGACCGACGGTCGCATGCTCCACGAAGTCGCAGCGGCGGATTCCGAGGCCGCGGATCTCGATCAGGCCGGCCAGAGGCGGCGCCGGGCGGACCTCAATTTCATCGCCGACTGTCGCCAGATGGACACGGTCATCCCCGACCAGAACGGCCCTTTCGACCACCCCGGCGCGTCCGGCCATGATCAGATCAAAGGCAAGGCGCGACTTGCCGGAGCCCGAGGGGCCGCGGATCAGCACGGCGAGATGCCCGACCTTGACCGCGGAGGCGTGAACGCTGGGCCCGCGGTCGATCATAACGCCGGCAGCCTCACCACGAAGCGCGCGCCGGCAACCGTCGGGACGCCTTCGTCGTCCGGCGGGCCTGCGCGATTCTCGGCCCAGATGCGTCCGCCATGGGCGTCGACGATCTGCTTGGAGATCGACAGGCCGAGGCCGGAGTTCTGGCCAAAGCCCTGATGCGGACGGTCGGTGTAGAAGCGCTCGAAGATGCGCTCCAGCGCGTCGTCGCGAATGCCGGGACCGTCGTCGTCGACCACGATCTCGATCTCTCCGCGCACGCGACGGCAGGTCAGGCGCACCTTGCTGCCGCGTTCGGAGAAGGATTGCGCGTTGGAGAGCAGGTTGGAGACCACCTGTCCGAGCCGCGAATCGTGCCCGGTCACGGCGAAATTGTCGGTTGGGCTGCGGCCCTCGAAGCGGGTCTCGACCGCGACGTCGTGGCCGAGCTTGGTCTCGTTGGCGACGGACACCAGCGTCGTCAGCAGGCGGCGCAAATCGACCGGGATCGCATCCTGGCGCTGCAATTCGGCGTCGAGGCGGCTGGCGTCGGAGATGTCTGAGATCAGGCGGTCGAGCCGCTTGACGTCGTGCTCGATCACCTCGAGCAGGCGCGCGCGGCTGGTCTCGTTGCGCGCCAGCGGCAGCGTCTCGACCGCCGAGCGCAGCGAGGTCAGCGGGTTCTTCAATTCATGCGCGACGTCGGCGGCGAACATCTCGATCGCCTCGATGCGGCTGTAGAGCGCGCTCGTCATGTCGCGCAGCGCGCCGGAGAGATGGCCGATCTCGTCGCGGCGGCGGGTGAAATCGGGAATCTCGATGCGCGCCTTGATACGGCGGCGGACGCGCTCGGCACTGTCGGCGAGCCGGCGCACGGGGCCGGCGATCGTGCTGGCGAGCAAGAGCGACAGCATGATCATGACGGCGGCCGCGACGCCGCCGACCTTGAGGATGGCGAGGCGCTCGGCCGTGACCATCTGGTCGATGTCGTCGCCTTGCGTCGACAGCATCAGGGCGCCGTGGATCGCGCGCGAGCGCAGCACGGGGACCGCGACCGAGACGATCACCTCGCCGCGCGCGTTGACCCGCACCATCGAGCGCTTCTGGCCCTGGAGCGCGTCGGCCACCTCGGCATAGCCGTTGCCGTTCTCGGGGCCGAGCTCGCGATAGAGCGGCAGGTCGCCGCGGTTCAGCCAGGTGCGCACCGCGACCATGCCGCGCTCGACGATGCCGGGCTTCTCGGCCGGCGGCGGCAGATTGTAGCGCAGCACGTTTTCGAGGTTGCGGCTGTCGACCAGCAGGCTGCCGTTCGGATCGTAGATGCGGGCGCGCGTCTTGGTCGGCGAGATCAGCGTCCGCAGCACCGGCGCCACGCGCTCCGGGTTGATCGGGAAGTCCAGCGGCGAATATTCGTCCGGCCCGCCATAGGTCTCGCCCGGCTTGAGGTCGAGCAGCCGGTCGGGGTCGATGGTGATGGTGTTGGTCTGCACCGTGGCGGAGGCTGCGATCGCGCCGGCGATGATCTCGGCCTGCACGAGCAGGCTCTGCGCCCGCGCGTCGATCAGGCCGGCGCGGAATTGCGACAGATACAGGATGCTGGCGACCAGCGCGACGAGGCCGGCGAGGTTGAGCGAGACGATGCGGCGGGTCAGGCTGGAGAAGGACAGCGCGAAGAAGAACTGCCCGGCGCGCTTCAGCCAGTTCAGCGGCCGGAAGCCTTGTGCCTTGTCTTCGGCCAATTGCTCACGAACGCCGTCGGATGCGACGTCGCCGGCGCTCTCGTTGGGATCAGGCTGCGTTCGGTCCAGCAATGCTTACGCCCGGGTTAGGACGGCTCGTCGAGAAAGTCCCCGCATTCTAGAGCATGATCTGCGAAAAGTGTGCAGCGGTTTTCCGAACGGATCATGCTCAGACAATTAGAGCGATCCCGGTCCCGATGGACGAGAACCGGAGATGCTCCTTGAGTCCATCGCGAGGGCGGAAGCCGCCTTACGCTTCCTTGAAGCGGTAGCCGACGCCGTAGAGCGTCTCGATCATCTCGAACTCGTTGTCGACCACCTTGAACTTCTTGCGCAGCCGCTTGATGTGGCTGTCGATGGTGCGGTCGTCGACATAGACTTGGTCGTCATAGGCGGCGTCCATCAGCGCGTTGCGGCTCTTCACCACGCCGGGCCGGGTCGCCAGCGCCTGCAGGATCAGGAATTCGGTGACGGTCAGCGTCACCGGCTCGTTCTTCCAGGTGCAGGTATGTCGTTCCGGATCCATGCGCAGCAGGCCGCGGTCGAGCGCCTTGGCGTCGTTCTCCTTCGGTGCGACAGTCGGGTCCTTCGGCGCCGAGCGGCGGAGCACCGCCTTGACGCGCTCGACCAGCAGGCGCTGCGAGAACGGTTTGCGGATGAAGTCGTCGGCGCCCATCTTGAGGCCGAACAGCTCGTCGATCTCCTCGTCCTTGGAGGTCAGGAAGATCACCGGCAGGTCGGACTTCTGCCTGAGACGGCGCAGCGTCTCCATGCCGTCCATGCGCGGCATCTTGATGTCGAGGATGGCGAGGTCCGGCTGGGTGGTGCGGAAACCGTCGAGCGCGGAGGCGCCGTCGGTGTAGGTCATGATGCGGTAGCCTTCGGCTTCCAGCGCGATCGAGACGGATGTGAGAATGTTGCGGTCGTCGTCGACCAAAGCGATTGTGGGCATGAGCCTCTGCTTTCTGCTTTCCGTTTGGGTCGTGGCTTGAAACGGCGAGCAATCCACTGATGC
>RXJC01000398.1 GCA_003963435.1 Bradyrhizobiaceae bacterium
ATATGTGTGTTGGGGATTTCAGCGCCCAATGTCTAAACGGACGCCGCCAAGCGATGATATTCCGCTTGCGCGGCGTTGCGCTTTTCGGACGCCATTTCTTCCGGATTTGGTCGATCAGCCCGAGGCGTACCAGCCTGACGGAAACGGGACGAATGGCCAGACCAGCTGGTTGTCGTTCGCGGCTTTCAGCAGCTCTTGCTCCGGCGTCCTTCTGACCGGCGCAGGCGGCGCCGATCGCAGCGCCAGGCGCAGGCGCGCACATTCCAAATTCATTGTGGTCGCCCTGAGGAGTCTTCTCGAAATTTCAATCGCAAAATCGGACGTCAGCTCAAATCAAATAGTCCCGCACCCAAGGCGGCGCGGTCATTCTCAAATCGTGTGCGCAGTTTAGATGGATCGGGAGCCGCTTTCAACCGTTCCCCGGCCGCTCCCCACGGCAAGTAAGGTTGACCGGTTAGGTTAAGCATGAGTGGTCGTTGCGGGCCGCTCCGAGATCGTTATCAGATCGGTTCATGTCCTTCGATCGCAATCTCCGAAGCACTGGTCCGCAATCGAGCTGGAGCGAGGTCTGGCACCTCTGGACCGTGATCGTACCCCGCCGCTCGATCAACGGGCAGCTCGTGGTCGGCAAAGTCTGGCGCCGACATGACGGCCGCGACTGGATCTACAAGAAATTCACCGAGTTCGACGGCGAAGAGGCCGCCTGAAGCGCGATGAGATCGGAATGAACCATCATCGCGCTTGCAGTCCTGCTGCGGCCGAGCGGCCCTAGCCCGAGTGCCGTTCGCCGGTCGCCTCTCCCGGCGTCTGCACGCGCGGCAGCGGCACCTTGAAGTGGCGTTTCGCATAGGCGACGATTTCAGCGTCCGTGGGATGATCGGCTGCTTCCACTGCGGCAATTCGCTTGGCAATGTCGGGGGCGTTCGCGCGAATGTGGCTGGCAAGCTCCGTCTTCGCGCTGGCCGGACCGATGATGAGGATTTCGCCGGCATCGGCGAGGGCCTTGGTCACCTCGGCGTAGAACGCCTTGTCAGGGGCGGCATGCCCGCTGCCGATCACGCTGGCCTTGTGATGAAGATGACGCGTCGCCAGATGCGGATGCAACGTGATTTCGTCGGAGCCGCTGAGGCCGAGATGGAAGATCCTGGCCTGCGAATGGTCGATCCATACAACGGCGTGAAAATGAGAGGGCATGTGCTTTTGGCCTTGTCCGAGGGAAGCCCGCCGACATCGGTGCGGCGGCGCGTGTCGGGACGACATTATGCCGGCCGGCGCCATCGCGGTTGACACAGGTCAATCCAGCTTTTCCCGAGCCGCCAGATCGAACGCGCCGCAGGAGCGGCGCGCCCAGAACGGCGAGGCGCTCCCGGCTCAGGCCGCCTTCGCCGCTGACGCCACCGGCTTGGGCGGCGGCGGCTTCAGCGGCTTGTCCTGCTTCTTCGACCACGAGATGTAATAGGCCACCGTCGTCATGATCGCGATTCCGGCGATGCTGACGAAGATCTGTGCGAGCAGCGAGCCCGAGCTCATCGACAGCTCGAAATGGCCGACAAAGGACAGGAACACGCCGACGCAGAACACCGCGAGCGATTGCTGGCCGCAGACGATCAGCGGATCGAACACCTTCCATTCCAGCCCCGGCCATTCCTTCGGCACGAAGCGGATCACCAGGATCACGATCACGACGAAGTGGATGAAGCGGTAAGGCGCGAGGTTGGTCTTGTCGTTCGGGTTGAACGCCGAGAACAGCCACTCCGGGAACATGCCGCCGAGCGCGGGGAAGCGGCCGGCCATGGTCATGACCAGCGCGAACAAGAGATAGCCGAGGCAGAGGTAGAGCGTGACCGGGGCGTTGATCAGCGTCATCGAGCGGCGCGCGCCGCCCATCGCGCACCAGGCGCCGAACACGAACAGCACCTGCCAGCAATAGGGATTGAAGTACCACTGGCCGGCCGGATAGGCGTTCAGATTCCAGCCGAAATGGCGCGCCGTCAGCCACAGCGCGATCGACAGCACCATGGTCAGGTCGGGCTTGCGCAGCATGAACCACAGCACCGGCGGAAACAGGCCCATCAGCACGATGTAAAGCGGCAGCACGTCGAGATTGAGCGGCTTGAAGCGCAGGAACAGGCCCTGGCGCAGCGTCTCGGTGGCATTGTCGACGAGGCCGGCGACGTTGAACTCGTTGATCATCTCGCTATCGCCGAAGCGCAGCGCCAGATAGCTGATCGAGGCGATGTAGATCACGAACAGGATGATGTGAGCGACGTAGAGCTGCCAGACCCGCTTGGTCAGCCGCGTGGCGCCGACGATGAAGCCGCGATCGAGCATCATGCGCGCATAGACGAAGGAGGCGGTGTAGCCGGAGATGAAGACGAACAAGTCGGCGGCGTCGGAAAAGCCGTAATTGCGCGTCGTGATCCAGTTCACGACGTTGTCGGGGATGTGGTCGAGGAAGATCGCCCAGTTCGCGACGCCGCGAAACAGGTCGAGCCTGAGGTCACGGCCCTTGTCGGGGAGCGTGGCGTTGATGTTCAGGAAGGACATGCGAGGAGAGCTCTCGAAGGGGGCGGACAGGCTGAGGTCGGGGAGGCAGTGCCGCCGGGCGGGATCCCGGCGCGGAAGGCGGGTACGCAATTGTCACGGTGCAGCATAATGACTATACCGTCGCAGAGGCCACAGGGGGCCGGAATCACCACTCAGTTCCCAACCGGTGTCTCTATACTATCCCTGAGGTTTGCACCAACTGCCACCCTGACGCATCGAAATCGAACGAAAAGACGAAAAACGAGGCCTGGACCACCCATGACCGCACGCATTTTCAAGCCCGCCAAGAACGCGATGCAATCCGGCCGGTCAAAGACGAAGGAATGGCAGCTGGACTACGAGCCCGAGCAGCCGCGCTCGGTCGAGCCGCTGATGGGCTGGACCTCGTCGGGCGACATGAAGCAGCAGATCACGCTGCGATTCCACAGCAAGGAAGAGGCGGTCGCCTATTGCGAGCGCAAGGGCATCGCCTACCAGGTCATCGAGCCCCAGGATTCGATCCGCCGCCCGGTCGCCTATGCCGACAATTTCTCGTTCCGCCGCGGCGAGCCCTGGACGCACTAACCACTTGCATCCACGCACGCCGAATTCGTCATGCCCGGGCTTGTCCCGGGCATCCGCGCTATGGGGCCGAAGAAAGAACGTGGATGGCCGGGACATAGGCGAGCGGAAGCGACGCCGTCCTTCGGACGGCTATGCCGGGCCACGACGCTGATAGCCATTCTGCTCGTACACGGGAGCGCCAAGTGCAGCTCCAGCCCCTTGGCACCCCTTCCGCCCCGTGCTTCGCTGCCCGTATGACACG
>RXJC01000102.1 GCA_003963435.1 Bradyrhizobiaceae bacterium
GAAGCGGTGCTTGAGCCAGGTGCAGGCCCAGTAGCAAACCGCACCGGCGACGATGCCGATGACGATGCCGTGCCATGGTGCCACGAAGCCGGAGGCCGGCGTGATCGTCCCGAGCCCCGCCACCGCGCCGGAGATCATGCCGAGCACGGAGGGTTTGCGCCGCGTCGACCATTCGATCGCGCCCCAGGTCAATGCGCCGGCACAGGCGGCGAGATGGGTGGCGATGATCGCCATCACCGCGCGTGAGTTGGCCGCGCCCGCCGAGCCGCCGTTGAAGCCGAACCAGCCGACCCACAACAGTCCGGTGCCCATCACCGCGAGCGACAGATCGAACGGCGAGAGATTTTCGATGCCGTAGCCGTGGCGCCGCCCCATCACCTTCGCTGCAACGAGGCCGCCGGTGCCGGCCGACAAGTGCACCACGAGACCCCCGGCGAAGTCGAGCACGCCCATGCTGTTGAGGAAGCCGCCGCCCCAAACCCAATGCGCCAGCGGAATGTAGACGAAGATGAACCAGGCGACCGAGAACAAGAGATAGGCCGAGAACCGCATCCGGTCGGCGACCGAGCCCGCGACCAGCGCCACCGTGATGATGGCAAACGTCATCTGGTACAGCATGAACAGCGCTTCCGGGATGGTCTTCGCGGCCGGATTGACGCTGTCCATGGTCATGCCGGCGAGAAACCAGCGGTCGAGCGTGCCGATCCAGGGACCGTCGCCGACGAAGCACAGCGAATAGCCGAACGCGACCCAGAGAATGGAGATCAGCGTCACCGCGGCGAGGCTCTGCGCCATGGTGGCGAGCACGTTCTTCTTGCGCACCATGCCGGAATAGAACAGGGCCAGCCCCGGGATCGTCATCATCAGCACCAGCGCGGTGGCGACGATCATCCAGGCGGTGTCGGCCGTGTTGATCTCGGAAGCGGCGGCGTTCGCCGGCGAAACGACAACGGACATCAATCCGATTGGCGCAGCCATGGCAGCTGCGCGGCGCAACAATCCCGCCATATCGTTCCCCCCGGCATCAATTGGCGTCGCACCCTCTGGCGTCCTTGCCCGGGGCGATCGAAGAAAGAATAGGTGTGTTAGAGCGCGTCGCTGTCGGTCTCGCCAGTGCGGATGCGCAGCGCGTGGTCGATCGGCGTGACGAAGATCTTGCCGTCGCCGATCTGCCCGGTGCGCGCCGAAGCGGTGATCACGTCGACGGCCTTGTCGGCGACGTCGGAAGCGACCGCGATCTCGATGCGCAACTTGGGCAGGAAGTTCACGACATATTCGGCGCCGCGATAGATCTCGGTGTGGCCCTTCTGCCGGCCATAGCCCTTCACCTCGGTCACGGTCATGCCGTGGACGCCGATCGCCGTCAGGGCCTGGCGGACCTCATCGAGCTTGAAGGGTTTGATGATCGCGACGACGAGCTTCATGGTCAGGCCTATTCCCCGGGATGCGCCGCGCCGCATGTCCGCGGCGCTGCGTCAATCTGGCATCTTTCCGGGCAAATGGCACAAAAAAGTTGCAGATTGAAGCGGAAAAACGTTTGGCCAAGGGCGGTCATGTGAATGGCCGCCTCTGTACAGGGCAACCGTTCATCATTCACAATGCATTTTTGGCATGGATGCGGTGAACCCGCGCCCGCCAGGCGGGACATAAGTATTTTGAGGGGACGCTTCATGGCGAGCTGGTTCTACGCATCCGAGGGCAAGCAGCAGGGGCCCTTTCCGGAAGGGCAATTCCGCGACCTGATCTCCCAAGGCGTTGTCCGTCCCGACACATTGGTGTGGACCGAGGGCATGGCCGGCTGGCAGAAGGCCGCCGAAATCCCCGGCCTGGTCGGCGGCGGGCCGCCGATGGTCCCGGCGGGCGGACCGCCGATGATGGGCTCCGGTGGCTATGCCGGCGGCGGAGGCGAGGGATCGCTGGCCGTCGATTTCGGCATCCTCGAGTTCACCTGGCGCACGCTGGTGCTGGCGATCGGCTCCTGCTTCGTGATCCCGGTGCCGTGGCTGTTCGTCTGGTACACGAACTGGATCGTGCCCTGCATCAAGGTCCCCGGGCGGCCCAATCTCAGCTTCACCGGCAGTGCGATGACGCTGGTGCCCTGGTTCTTCGGCTTCATCGTCCTGGCGATCGCGATCGGCGTCATTGGCAGCACGTTGCTGAGCAATCTGCTGTTCATCGCCCAGATCGTGCTCTACTGGCTGCTGATCAAATGGATGATCGCGAACCTCGCCTCCAACGGTCAGCCGCTGGGCCTCAGCTTCACCGGCACGGTCTGGGCCTATGTCGGCTGGAATCTGCTGTTCGCGATTTCCATCATCACCATCATCGGCTGGGCCTGGGTCGCCGCAGCCCAGATGCGCTGGTTCTGCCGCAGCATCGAGGGCACGCGGCGCGAGATCGTGTTCAAGGGGTCCGGCCTCGACATCCTCTGGCGCGGCATCGTCGCGGCGATCCTGTCCAGCCTGATCATCCCGATTCCGTGGGTTTATCGCTGGATCATGAACTGGTTCGCCTCGCAGACCGTGCTGGCGCCGCGCGGATCGCAAGGCGCATGATCCGGAAAACCTCGAACGCGGTGGCCCTGCGTTCGAGGTGACTATCCCTTCCGCTCGCGCACGGAGCCTTCCTGCGCGACGGAAGCGACCAGCGTGCCGTCGGGCTTGAAGATGGAGCCGCGGGTGAGGCCGCGGCCGCCGCGCGCGCTCGGCGAATCCTGGGCGTAAAGCAGCCATTCGTCGGCGCGGAACGGGCGGTGAAACCACATGGCGTGGTCGAGGCTCGCCGGCATCATGCGCTTGTCGAACAGCGTGCGGCCATAGCGCGCCATGATCGCATCCAGCAACGAGAAGTCCGAGGCGTAGGCGAGCGCGCACATGTGCAGCGCCGGGTCGTCGGGCAGCTTCGCGGCGGTCTTGATCCAGACGTGAATGCGTCCGTCGTCGATCTTCTGGCCGAAATAGCGGCCGAGCTCGACCGGACGCAGCTCGATCGGCCGATCCGATTCATAGTAGCGGCGGATGAACTCCGGCATCTCCTTGAACATCGGCTGCTTCGCCACCTCCTCCGCGGTGAGCTTCTCCGGCGGCGGCACGTCGGGCATCATGTCCTGATGATCAAACGCGCTTTCTTCCTCGGTGTGGAAGGAGACCATGATCGAGAAGATTGCGTTACCGTGCTGGATCGCGGTGACACGGCGGGTCGAGTAGCTCTTGCCGTCGCGCAGGCGCTCAACCTGGTAGATGATCGGGATCTGCGGATCGCCTGGCAGGATGAAATAGCAATGCAGCGAATGCGGCAGCCGCCCCTCGACGGTGCGGCAGGCCGCGACCATCGCCTGTCCGATCAC
>RXJC01000335.1:0-3341 GCA_003963435.1 Bradyrhizobiaceae bacterium
CGGCGTCATCGTCCACGAGAGCGACCGTCTCCGCGTGCGCGGCCTGACCAGCGCGGCGTGCACCTTTCTCGCCGCCTGCCTCGGCATTGCCTGCGGCGTCGGCCAATGGAAAATCGTGCTGGTCGCACTGGCCTTCACCTTCGTTCTGCTTACGATCGGCCGCCGTCTCGAACGCCGGCTGCATCGGATGCTTGGCGGCAAGGATGAGAAACATGACGTCGGCCACGACATCGAAGCGCGCCGTCTGTCGGAGCCGGATCGCCGTCCATAAATCTCAGCGCGGTTGAGCTGCGCGCCGCCAGCAGACGATCCCCAGAATGACCGGCAACGACAACGCCAGCCACGAAATCGCGTCCCAGAGACCGTCTCCAACCAGCGCAACGCCGAGCCCCGCGCCGCAAACAACGCCGACGAGGAGAGGCCAGCGGAAGACATCCCACACGCTTCTGTGAACCTGAGGCCGGCTCCGGGCGGAAGTAGCCATGGCTTAGACGCCGACCGCCGCGGTCCGGCCCGCGTCGAGCGGCTTGCCGCGGACCGACGACTTTCGCTTCGCGACCCAGAGATAGATTCCGCTGACGAGAACGATGATCGTGATGATGTCCAGCAGCGCCCAGACGATCTTCAGCGGAAGCCCGCCATAGTCGCCGAAATGCAGCGGGCGCGAAACCTGGAGTGTCTTCAGATACCAGGGCACCTCGGGTGCCACGATCGTCTTGCCGTCATTGGCGTCGACCAGCATCGGCTGGAGCATCCGCGCCGTAAAGGGCGTCGCGCCTTTGGTCCAGACGACGAGGTGCTGCGGGCTGCCGAAGCGCGCCGATGTCGGCATCGTCACCGATGTGATCAGGCGATCGGGAAATCTCGCGCGAACAAGTTCGACGGCGGCCTGAACCGAAGGGATCGGGGCCACGGGCTTGCCGAGATGAGGCGCCAGCAACACAGGGATCAACTGCGCACGCCACAAATCGAACAGCGGCGTTGCCAGCGTGTTGACCATGCCGGTGAGCCCCACAACCATTGTCCAGGTCACCGTGACGATACCGAGCAGATTGTGCGTGTCGAGCCATTTGACGCGGGGCGACGATCGCCGGCGGATCGTGCCGAAATCCAGCCGCCGCATGAACGGCCAATAGACCACCATACCGGAGATGATCGACACGGCGAACACAAGACCCATCGCACCGAGAAACAACTCGCCCGGCAGGCCTGCGAACATGTCCTTGTGAATTCGCAATACGATATCCATGACATCCTGATGCGGCGCCTCCTCCCCGAGCACGCCTGCCGTACGCGCATCGAGAGTCAGGCGATGGAAATTGCCCGGCGTAGGGGCGGCAGTCGGCGAAACCGCGACCGTCACCAGCGGCTCGGTCTGCTTCAAATTGAGCAGCAGGACGTATTGCCCGGGAAAGCGCGCCTGGGCCGCCGCGATCATGCGGTCGAGCGAAAGACGCGGCGTCCCCTCCGGCAGGACGGGAGCTGCGATCTCGTCCTCGAGGAGATCGTCGATCTCGTCGTGAAAAACCAGCGGAAGGCCAGTCACGCACAGCATCAGCAGGAACAGCATGCACCCCAGCGAGGTCCAGGTGTGGATGCGGGACCACAGGCGGATCGTGCGTGCCTGAACCATGGTGTCTACCAGCGATAGCTGATTGTGCCCGTGATGGTGCGCGGGCTGGTGTACTGACAACCGCCGCCCGTCGTGCAAGCGAGGGTGACGCGGTCGGCGATGTTCTTCACGTTCAGCGCCAGGTTCACGCCCTTTGGCTGGCGATAATGCAGGCCGGCGTCGAACACGACGTAGCCCTCGTTGACGATGGTGTTGGTGGTGTCGGCGAAGGTCGGCCCGTTGTAGCGGATGCCGCCGCCAAGCCCCCAGCCGTCCCACACGCCGCCCTGGACGGTGTAGTCGAGATAGGCCGATGCCATCTGGCGGGCCACGAGGGTCGGCACCTTGCCGAGGTCGGTGCCGGTGCTCTGCGTCACCTTGACGTCCTGATTGGTGTAAGTTGCCACGAGATTGAGCCCGGGCACGATCTGCGCCAGCGTCTCGAACTCGACGCCGCGCGAGTTCACCTCGCCGAGCTGGACCGAGAAGCCGAGATGCGATGGATCGCTGGTGAGCGAATTTTGCCGCGTCAGATCATACAGCGCCACCGTCATCAACAAGGTGCGCGATGGCTGATACTTGACGCCGACCTCATGCTGCTGCGCCGTCGTCGGCTTGAAAGGGTTTCCCGCAAAGTCCGTGTTAGGTGTCGGCAGGAAGGACTCCGAGTAGCTGTAATATGGCGCCACACCGGATTCGAACACATAGGAGACCGCCCCACGCTTGGTGAAGGCCGTGTCCTTCGTATCGGTGGTCTTGTTGGACACCAACGCATAGGTGTTCTGCTCCGAGGCGTCGTACCGTCCCCCCAGCGTGAAGATCCAGTTCTGAATCTTCATCTGGTCCTGCATGTAGACGCCGACCTGGTCGATCGTCTGGTTCGCCGAGGGAGTGACGAGCACAGTCGGATCCGCGATGGCCTGGTTGTAGACCGGATTGATCTTGCTGAGCGAGGGCGCGGTTCCGGATTGGGTCCGGTCCGTCATGTTGAACGTCAGATAGTCGACGCCGGAGACCACCGTATGCTGAAGCGGCCCCATGCTGAACTTGCTGATCAAGTGGTTGTCGGTCGACAGGGTGTCGACCTGCTCCTGGATCCGCATGGCGCGGCGCGGAAACACCGTGGCCGTATCGAGCGGAGTTCCGACGAACGTCAGATAGCGATAGTCGAGCTCGGTGTGGCCGTAGCGGGCCTTTGACTCGAAGATCAGATTGTTGCTGAAGCGGTGCTCGAGCTGGTAGCCGACGCGCTCCTGCTCCTGATCGAACTTGTTGTAGCTGGGATCGCCGAGGAACAGCGGCAGCGCCGTGACGTTGGTGATCTTCCCGCCCGCCACATGGAGCATCGACAGCGGAAACGCATTTCCGGTCACGTCGTGGGTGTAGTCGGCAAGAATGGTCAGCGTGGTATCGTTGGTCGGCTTCCAGGTCACGGCCGGCGCGATGTAGGTCCGGTTGTCCTTCACGAAGTTGGAGAAATTGGCAATCTGCGCGTCGGAATCGCGGAACACGCCGGTCAATCGATAGAACAGTGTCCCATCCTTTGTCGCGGGACCTCCGACGTCGAATGCGCCCTGATAGCGGTCGTAATTGCCGAACTGGCCGACGATCTCGCCAAAAGCCTTTTCGGGCGGCCGCTTGCTGATGACATCGACGAGGCCGCCCGGTGCGCCCTGCCCGTACATGACCGAGCTCGGTCCCTTGATGACGTCGATGCGCTCGAAGCCAT
>RXJC01000335.1:3391-3676 GCA_003963435.1 Bradyrhizobiaceae bacterium
CCTTGATGACGTCGATGCGCTCGAAGCCATAGGGCTCATTGCGAAACAGCGACAAAAAATTGGGATCGCCGACTTCGCGAAGTCCGTCGCGATAGGCGCCGTAGCCGTTGTTGTCGAAGCCTCGGATGAAGACGTTGTCGAAGCGCGGATCCTTGCCGCCGGGTTGGATGGCAAGACCCGCCACGTATTGCAGGCCCTCGACCAGCGTCGTGACCGAGCGGGCGTCGAGCTGATCGCGGCTGACCACCGAAACGGATTGAGGTGTCTCGAGAATGGGAACGTCCG
>RXJC01000007.1 GCA_003963435.1 Bradyrhizobiaceae bacterium
GCCAGCGGCTCGGTGCCCTCGAGCAGCGCGACCTGGTCGGGATTGTCGCGCACGCCGCGCTTGAGCTCGGCAAGGGCCGGCGCGATCTGGGCGTGGACGGATTCGAATTCGGTGCTGAAGGCCGGGTTGCGATAGAGCTCAAAGCCGCGCGCGGCGCTCTCGGCGCGGCGCAGCAGCACGCGCAGATCGGAGATCTTCTTCTGCACCTGAGCCGTATGATTGACCCATGTCGCGTCGGATCGCGATTTGACGTCGAGGGCGATCGAGGCCGCGGTGATGATCAGGAGGATGGCAAGTCCGGCACCCAGAATGACGCGCTGCGTTGGAATCAAGGGGCTTCTTTCTTGTCCTTCGCCTGTGCGCTCTCGCTTGCGAGGCATTCCCGGATCGTGGTCAGCAACGCTTCCGGCGTGAACGGTTTGCGCAGACAGCGCGTTGCACCGAGCTCCAGCGCCATGCGGAGGAAATCGGGAGAGGGTGAGGCGGATGATGCGAAGGCGTAACCGGACATCGCGATCAGCGGAGTAGCCGGCGCGCGCTCGTGAAAGATGCGGATGGACTCGAAGCCGCGCATGTGCGGCATGAAGATGTCAACCAGCATCACGTCAAAGGACTGCGCTTCCAGCGCAGCCAGTCCAGTTTCACCACCGTCGGCCAGCGTGACGTCGAAGCCCTGACGTTGGAGGAGGACCTCGATGGTCGCGCCGACCATCGGATCGTCATCAACCACGAGAATACGCGGCATGACACTTCCCAGTAGATCGAAGTCCCCATTGGGATTGGTGATATCCGCGAATCGTGTGTCGGGTCAATTTTGGATTGGATCAGGGTAGATATGCACGGTGGGGTGAATACAGGTCCGTTTCCATCGATTTGTAGCGTTATCGCCCGCAACGGCTCGACCTGCGGCACGCTGAGGGACGCAAGTTGCGAAAAAAGGCGTCGCAGCGCTGCGACGCCTTTCTTCAAGCATGACGATCGGCGCGGTTACGGGCAGGGATGCCGCTGACCGTCGTAGCCGAGATAGGTGCCGGAAGCCGGGTCGTAGGATTTGAAGCGCTGCGCGCAATAGGCAACGGAATCGCCGCCGCTATCGGGCACCACCGCAACCGACGGCTCGTCATAGTAGCTGTCGCCATAGTAGTAGGGGTCATCGTAGTAACCGCCGCCGTAATAGGCGTAAGAGCCTAAGCCGCCGATCGCGGCGCCTGCCGCGAAGCCGGGCCAGAAACCGCCGTGACGGTGATGGTGCCAGCCTCCGCCGCTCCAATTGCCACCGTGGCCGCTCCAATTGCCGCCGCGGCCTTGCCAGGTGCCGCCGTTGGCCGCTGCGAAGTTACGGGCTGCGCCGCCGGTGAAGGACGTGCCGCCGCTCGGACGGACTGCTGCGCTGGCCGCGAAATTGCCGCCGCCACCCATCCGTGCTCCGCCAACGAAGCTGCCGCCGCCCATGCGCGCGCCGCCGCCGAAGTGAGCACCGCCGCCGCCGCCGCCGAAGTGAGCACCGCCGCCACCACCGCCGAAATGCGCTCCGCCGCCACCATGACCACCGGGGCCTTGCGCGAAGCTCGGCGTTGCCAGCGGGAGAACCAGGGCCACCGCCGCAGCGGCACTCAATAGTTTCAGACTCTTCATGATCAAACTCCTTTTCCCGGAAGCAAACCCTATGAAAGGGCTGGGGTTCCTGGGATCACGCCGGTTTGCGCGTCAACGGAAGCCTCGCTCGCATGCGCTGTACCCGGCATGAACGGATCGCGTCCGATTTGCGGCAGTGCCTGTCCCGGTCATCACATTTGCGGAGGGCGCCGCGGCGGCCGCCGAACTGGACATTTCGCCGCCCGGATGGCATCAGGGCCCGACGAAGCAGGGCCCTTGCCGCATGAAACAATTCTTCCTCAAGTTCTTCACCTGGTGGAATGGCCAGACTTTTGGCACCCAACTCTGGACCAAGCGGTACGGGGAACTGGTCGGCCAGGACGAGCAGGGCAATCTCTACTATCGCACCCGCGGCGGGGCGGTGGATCCGACCCTGGGCTTCGAGCGGCGCTGGGTGGTCTATAACGGCTATGCCGAAGCGAGCCGGATCCCACCGTCCTGGCACGGCTGGATCCATCACGTCGTCGATGTGCCGCCGACCGAGGCCAACTATCAGCCGCGCGAGTGGGAAAAGCCGCACCAGCCGAATCTGACCGGCACGGCCAAGGCCTATCGTCCGGCGGGATCGACGCTCGCCAGCGGCAAGCGGCCCAAGGCGACCGGCGACTATCAGCCCTGGACGCCTGGCTAGGCTTCCCAGCCGCTGGGATCCTAATCGTCAAATTGGATGCATGCGCATCCGCCGCTTGTTGCTGTGGACAACGGGAACAGCGGGGACGGCGCCCGCGCGGTCGTTGCGTCAGCGCGAGCGATGCGGCTGAATGATCCCATCTTACGGAGATGGGAGACCATCGCGTTCGGTTCGGGCAACAGTTCGCGACTGTCCCGAGATGCAGCGGCTGCCGAGGAAGGACTCGATCGGGAGATAGGCCCCCGGTCTGGAAGCTCCGACATCGCCCGATGTGAATGTGCAGCCATCGTAAGACAGGAAAGGCCGCTCGGGAAACCGAGCGGCCTTTTTCTTTTGGGGGAGGTCTGGTGCCCCGTCCGGGACACGAGAGCCAGGCCTGCGCTACGCCACGCGCGCGGCCGCGCGCTTCACGGCCTCGAGACGCCGCGCCTGGTTTTGCGCGCCGCGCTCCCTGAGCAGGGCCATCACTTCGGCTGGCGCTGTATCGGGGGAGCCCGAATTGAACGGCGGGGCGGGGTTGTATTCCATCTGGAGCTGGATCGCTTCCGCGGTGGTGCGGTCGACCAGGATCGACACCAGCGTCAGCGCGAAATCGATGCCGGCGGTGACGCCGCCGCCGGTGATGCGATTGCGATCGATACAGACACGGGTCCTGGTCGGCGTCGCGCCGAACTGGCTGAGCATCTCCATCGCGCTCCAATGGGTGGCGGCGCGGTAGCCTTTCAACAGTCCGGCGGCGCCGAGCGCCAGCGATCCCGTGCAGACCGAGGTGACGTATTGTGCGCCCTCCGCCTGCTTGCGCAGGAAGTCGAGCACTTCCTCGTCATTGAGCAAATCGTTGGTGCCGCCGCCGCCGGGCACGCAGATCACGTCGAGCTGCGGGCAATCCGCAAACGTCGTGGTCGGCGTCAGCGTCAGCACGGAATCGCTCGGCACCGGCTCGATCCGCTTCCAGATCAGATGCAGCTTTGCGCCGGGCACCATGGCGAACACCTGCAAGGGACCGGTGAAGTCGAGCTGGGTGACGCGCGGAAATATCAGAAGACCGATCTGCAGCGGGGACGACATCGGCGGGGGCCTCCAGAGATGAGCTTGACGGGCGGACATTGGCATGGTGAGGTCGTGTCTGAAATGGCATAATTCCCACTATTTCGGACATGGGCCATGATCGGCATCCTGATCTTCCCGGACTTTCAATTGCTCGATGCGGCCGGCCCGATCTCGGTGTTCGAGGTTGCGGCACGCTGTGCCGGCAAGCCGCTGGCGCTCCGGGTGCTGGCGCTGAACGCGGGCCCGGTGCGCAGCTCCTCGGGCGTCGAGATGATGGCGCGTGATTTCAAGTCGGCGAATGCGATCACCACGCTGGTGATCGCGGGCGGTGCGGGCGTTGCGGACGCCGCGCGCTGCGAGGTCACGCGCGCCTTCGTGCAGCGGCTGGCAAAGCGCGGCGCGCGCGTCGCGAGCGTCTGCTCGGGCGCTTATGTGCTGGCCGAGGCGGGCCTGCTCGACGGCCGCCGCGCCACCACGCATTGGGGGCGCACGCGCGAATTCGTCGCGCGCTATCCGAAGGTGAAGTTCGAGCCGGACCGGATCTTCACCCGCGACGGCAATGTCTGGACGTCGGCGGGCATCTCCGCCGGCATCGACCTCGCGCTTGCGATGGTGACCGAGGATTACGGCGAGGAGGTCGCGCAAGCGACCGCGCGCCAGCTCGTGCTGTATCATCGCCGCAGCGGCGGCCAGTCGCAGTTCTCATCGCTGCTGGAACTGAAGGCACCGAACGGCCGCTTCGGCGCGCTGTTGTCGTGGGCGCGCGAAAATCTCGACGCGCCGCTGACGGTGGAGGACCTCGCCGATCGCGCCGGCATGAGCGCGCGGCATTTCGCCCGCGCCTTCGCCGCCGAGACCGGTACGACGCCGTCGAAGGCGATCGAGCGGCTCCGGCTCGAAGTCGCGCGCGAGCGCGTGCAGTCCTCGCGCGAGGGGATCGAGCTGGTTGCGGAAGCCACCGGCTTTCGCGATCCCGAGCGCATGCGCCGGGCCTTCATCCGCGCTTTCGGCCAGCCCCCGCAGGCGCTGCGGCGCGCGGCGCGGGCGGGTTAGGGCCTGCTTGTCGCGGCGGAGCCCGGCGCATCCGCGCGCCCCGTCAGCCGCCGCGTGATCGGCATCAGCAGGTACGGCGCAAGATGAATCGGAAACTGCGTCATCGCGAAATAGAGCCACGTGGTGGGCGGCAATGCGCCGGCGGTCGCCGCCAGCATCAGGCCGAGATTGCGCTGTGACACCATCAGCCCGAGCGCCAGCGCACGCTCGGTGCCGATGCGGCGGAACAGCAGCGTGGTGATCGCGAGCAGGGTGAAGTAGATCGCAAAGGACAGAGCTGCCAGGCTGACGGTGAAAAGCGGCTGTGCCAGCAGGTTGCTCACGACATCGCCCATGATCGCGGCCGCGAAGATGAAGAGGATGATGATGTTGAGTCCGTCGATCGGCGTCTTGTGACGTTGGATCGCCTCCGCGCCGAAGATCCATCGGATCACGGTTGCTGCCAGCAGCGAGGCTGTGAGGATGCCGAGCAGTTTCAGGCCCAGGGTCAGTGGCGTGATGCTCAGCATGTCGCCGAGGAAGAGGCCCGCGAACGCCGAGGCCGTGAAGGGCACCAGCGCAGTCGAGGTCACCAGCGTGATCAGCACGAGCGTTGCATCGAGGCCCATCAAGGCGGCGAGGGCAGGCGAGGCCATCATCGGCGAGGCCATGCTCTGCAGCATCAGGGCGAGCGAAAGCCCGGGGGCGCGGGCGGTGAGCCCGGTTGCGTGCGCGATCAATCCGACGATCAGCGGCACGCCGATCGTGGTCCAGGCCGTGGCAGTCGCGACCAGCGCGGGCCTGCGCAGGTGGCCGTAGAGGGCGGCCAGATCGACCCGCATGAAGGAGATGCAGAGCAGGCCAAGGATCGCCTCGGTGAGGTAGGGACGCAGCACTGCGCCGAGCGGCGGCACCGCGGCCGCGATGAACACGATGGCGGCGACGCCCCGGGTGCCCTGGCTGCCGAGCCAGGTCAGGACGCGCAGCGGGAGGGCGAGGGCAGTTGCGAGGATGGACGTCATTTCGATGAGGGGCGGTGGGTAGCCCGGCTGAGCGCAGCGATATCCGGGACCAGTGCTGACGGGGCGGCCGGCTTCCTGGAAGGCCCCCTGGAGGCGGTGGCATCGGGATCGAGCACGACGGGCATGGGAGCGACCTCGGGAGGTTCCTGGTGATGATGGGCTGCGATTTCGGGGGGAGCCCGCCTCGGCGCCCCCGGGAAGGGGCTTTTGCGACTATCCCATTCGGGCGCCGGTCTGGCCAGACTGGGCCGGGAAGGGCAGGAATGCCGCCCTTCCCCCGCCGTATTCGCCGTGTTAACCGGAGGCCCTGCGAGCGGCGGTATCCCCTAGAATGTCCAACGAGCCCGATTCGCTGTTGAAGCCGCGCGAGATGTTCAAAACCTTTTCCCTGACAGGCCTTGCGGCGCTTTTGGCCGCCACCGCGCTGACGGTTGCGACGCCGGCGAAGGCGCAGATCGGCACGATCTTCTCCGATCCGCCGCCGCTGCGGCCGCCCGGCAACATTCCGCGCGGCCAGCCGCAGCCGCAGATCCCCGATGACGACGAAGAGGTGCCGGAGCTGCCGCCGCAGGGCCGCGTGCTGCCCTCGCGTCCAATGCCGCCACCACCGGGCCGGCAGGGCAACGTGATGCCGGGACCGGTCGAGAGCCAGCCGCTGGCGCCGCCGCCGGGCTCCACCGTCGCGCCGCCGAACCAGCCGCCCGTGGCGGTTGCGCCGCCGGGCGCGCCAGGTCGTCAGCCCCAGCAGAAGGGCGGGCCGGGCGGCGCCGTGCCGCAGACCCCGGCGAGCCTCCAGCCGGGCGACGAGGTCGTCACCGAACCGCCGGCCCAGAAGATCGTGAACAAGAAGGCGACCTTCTCCGGCCTCGACAAGATCACCGGGCGCATCATCAATTTCGACGAGGAGATCGGCGAGACCGTCCAGTTCGGTGCGCTGAGGGTCAAGACCGACGCCTGCTACACGCGGCCGGCGACCGAGGCCGCTAACACCGACGCCTTCGTCGAGGTCGACGAGATCACTCTGCAGGGCGAGGTGAAGCGGATCTTCTCAGGCTGGATGTACGCCGCAAGCCCGGGCCTGCACGGCGTCGAGCACCCGATCTACGACATCTGGCTGACCGACTGCAAAGAGCCGCAGCAGACCATCGCAACCGCTGCACCGGATCCCGCGACCAAGCCGGCTCCGCCTCCGCCGCCGCCCGCGCAGAAGAGGGCCGCACCGAAGCAGGTGCAGCAGCGTCCGCCGCAGCCTCTGCCGCCGATCCAGCCGCAGCAACCGGCACCGCCGCCGCCCCCGCCACCGGAGCAGCGGCCGGGTCTGTTCGGGATTCCCGGGTTTGGCCGCTAAAGCATGATCCGGAAAAGTGTGAAGCGGTTTTCCGAAAAGATCATGCGCAAACAAGAGCCTAAAGCGCGATGACGATTCATCCAAATCTCATCGCGCTTTAGGCCACAGCAATTTCGTGGCGAGCCGATCGTTTCCTATTGCCGTGAGGCGATGATCTCGAGCGCGCGTGCGCCCGGGACGGCCTCGCCCGATGAGAGCCTGAGGAAATCGCCGGGCTCGCCGGCGAGCGCCTTGTCGAGCAGCGCGGTGTAGCGCCGCCGCGAGATCTCGACCGCGCCGAAGCTTTTCAGATGCTCGGTGACGTATTGGGTGTCGAGCAGCTCGAAGCCGCCATGGATGAGCCGCGCGACCAGATGCACCAGCGCGACCTTCGAGGCATCGCGTGCGGTGTGGAACATGCTCTCGCCGAAGAAGGCCCGCCCCAGGCTGACGCCGTACAGCCCGCCGACGAGATCATCGCCCTGCCAGGCCTCGACGCTGTGGCAATGGCCGAGCTCGTACAGGCCGCCATAGAGGTCGCGGATGCGCTTGTTGATCCAGGTGTCCTCGCGCCCTTCCTGCGGCGCGGCGCAGCCGGCGATCGTCGCCTTGAACGCGGTGTTGACGGTGACGCGAAACACGTCCGAGCGCACGGTGCGCGCGAGCCGCGAGGCGACGCGAAATCCGTCGAGGGGAATGACGCCGCGAAGCTCCGGCTCGACCCAGAACAGAGTCGGATCGTCGGCGCTTTCCGCCATCGGGAAGATGCCGCAGGCATAGGCGCGCAGCAGCACGGCCGGCGTGATTTCAGACGAAGCGGAGTCGCGCGAAGTCATGGTTTGCGATCATAGCAGGATCGCGACCCGGTTGCGATGGGGCAGCCGCGCGAAGGTCAGCCCGCGGCGGCGGCGTTGGGCTTGCCGGGGCTTGCGGGCACGCGGGCGAACTTCAGCACGATCCGGGTTCCTGAATGGCTGGGATCGCGCTCCACGGAGGCGTCGAGCTTGGAGGCCATGGCCGCGACGATGCGCTGGCCCATGCCGGTGGAGCGTGGATCGGCCTTGACGGCGTCGCCGACGCCGTCGTCCGCGATCGACAGCAGGAGCTCGTCGCCTTGCGCGTTCAGCTCCACATGGATCGGGCCGGCGCCATCGGGATAGGCGTATTTCACCGCGTTCATCACCAGCTCGTTGACGATGATGCCGA
>RXJC01000262.1 GCA_003963435.1 Bradyrhizobiaceae bacterium
AGGTCGGTGCCGACGCCGAAGGCATCGGGAATTTCGTGCAGCAGCGCGAGCAGAATGGCGCCCGAGCCGGTGCCGATGTCGGCAATTCGTGGCGGCCGGCTCAATACCGTGAGCCCGCGAAAAATCTCGAGCGCCAGCTCGACAACGGTCTCGGTGTCCGGCCGGGGCACCAGCGTCGCCTCCGACAGCCGGAACGGCATACCCCAGAACTCCCGTGTGCCGACAATGCGGGCGACCGGCTCATGCGCGAGCCGGCGCTGCGCATATTGCTCCAGGCGCGCGGTCTCCTCGGGCGAGAGCCGTCGTGCTGCCTGCGTCACCATGCCGGTCAGATCGAGCTGCAGAGCAGCGCCGACAAGCAGGCGCGCATCGAGGGCAGGCTCCTCGATGCCGGCCGATCGCAGCCGCGCGGTGAGGGCGCGACGCGCACTCTCTATGCTGTGTCCGGGATCGAAGCCTGTCGTCAATGGAACCATCCTGCCCGGCATCGTGGATAGATCGGCAGGCTTGCTTGCGTCAACGGAAAGGAGCGCGTTTGATCGCGCCTCGCAAGCGTGGAGGGGATCCATGACGGCCTATGACGATCAGAACGTCTTCGCAAAAATCCTGCGCGGCGAGATTCCCTGCTTCGAGGTTTTCAGGGACGATCGCAGCTTCGCCTTCCTCGACATCATGCCGCGCTCGCCCGGGCATACGCTGGTCATTCCCCGCGCGCCGGTGCGCGGCATCCTCGATATCGCCGATGACGACCTCGCCGCGGTCGCGAGAACCGCCAAGCGGATCGCGATTGCGGCGATGAAGGCGTTCGACGCCGAGGGCATCATCCTGCAGCAGTTCAGCGAGCCGGCCAGCGGGCAGGTGGTCCTTCACCTGCACATGCACGTCATGCCGGTCAGGTCCGGTGTCGCGCTGTTGCCGGCGCAGACGCGGAAGGAAGACATGGCCGTGCTCGCCGATCACGCCAAACGGATGGTCGCGGCGCTCGCCGGCTGATCAAACGCCGAGATAGCGCTGCAGCAGTTCCGGCTGGGCCTTCAGCTCCAGCGCCGGCCCCTCGTGCACGATGTGGCCGTTGTTGATGATGTAGATCCGGTTCGCCAACGCCAGCGTCGCCGCCAGGTTCTGCTCGACCAGCACGATGGTCTGGCCGGCGGCCGCCAGCTCGCGGCAGGCCTTGACGAGATCGTGGACGATGACGGGCGCAAGGCCCTCGAACGGCTCGTCCAGCAGCACGATCTTGGGATCGCGGACCAGCGCCCGGGCGATCGCGAGCATCTGCTGCTCGCCGCCGGACAGCTCGGTGCCGCGGTTGTTGCGACGCTCCTTCAGGCGGGGAAACATCTCGTAGATGCGCCCGAGCGGCCAGCGCTTTGGCGCGGTGATCCCCGCGAGGGCGATGTTCTCCTCCACCGACAGGCTGCCGAAGATGCGGCGCTCCTCGTGCACGAGCTGCATGCCCGCCTGCGCGATCTTGTGGCTCCTGCGTCCGGCGATGTCGACGCCGTCGAACTTCACGCTGCCGCGGCGCGGCGTCACGACGCCCATCAGGCTTTTCAGCGTGGTGCTCTTGCCGGCGCCGTTGCGACCGAGCAGCGCCACCACCTCGTGACGCTCGACGCGCATGGCGACGTCGAACAGGATGTGGGAATCCCCGTAATAGCTGTTCAGGCCGTTGACCTCGATCAGGCTCATGCGGCGATCTCTCCGTGAACGCCGCCGAGATAGGCTTCCTGCACCGCGGCGTTTGTCTTGATTTCCTCTGGCGTGCCGGAGACCAGCACGCGGCCTTCCTGCAGCACGGTGACGCGCTCGACCAGCTCGAACAGGGAATCCATGTCGTGGTCGATGATGATCATGGTGCGGCCGCGCGCGATCGACTTGAGCAGCTTGACGGTCTCGACCCGTTCGCGCGGGCTCATGCCGGCGAGCGGCTCGTCGAGCAGCAGCAGGCGCGGCGAGGTCGCGAGCGCAAGCCCGATCTCCAGCCTGCGCTTCTCGCCATAGGCGAGCTCGGACACGGGCGTGTCGGCGCGGCGGGTCAGGTTGACCAAGGCGAGCGTGTGCTCCACCTGCTCGTCCAGGCCGTTGACGCTGGAGAGCTTGCGGAACAGATCGAGCCGGAATTTTCCGCGCAGCTCGGCAAGCGCGGCGATCGTCAGGTTCTGGCGAACGGTGAGGCCGGTGAACAGCTGGTTGACCTGGTAGCTCTTGGTGAGGCCGAGCTGGCAAACCTCGGTGACCTTCAGCCCCGTGATGTCGCGGCCTTCGAACACGATCTGGCCCGACGTCGGCGCGACCTCGCAGGTCAGCATCTTGAAGAAGGTCGACTTGCCGGCGCCGTTGGGACCGATGATGCCGCGCAGCTCGCCCTGATTGACGCTGAAATCGATGTCGCTGTTGGCGACGAGGCCACCATAGCGCTTGGTGAGACCGGTGGCCTTCAGGATCGGTCCGGAATAGGCGGGGTGCTCGACCTCCTTGGCCAGCATCGGCGCTGGCGGAGGTTGCTGTCTCGCCTCGGCGTCCGCAGCTTCCTGTTCGGCCTCGGCTTCCGTCCGCCTGCGCCTGCCGGAGGCGAGGCGATAGAGATCGGCGATCCCACCGATGATGCCGCCGCGCAGGAAGCAGACCAGCAGCACGAACACGACCCCGAGCACCAGCTTCCAGGCGGCGCCCAAGCCGAGCGCGGATTGAAGGAAGTCCTGAAGGAACAGCCAGACTGTTGCGCCGACCAGCGGCCCGAACAGCGTGCCTCTGCCGCCAATGGCAGTCTGCATCACGAGCTGGCCGGAGGTGTCGAAGGTGAAGGCGTCGGGCGGCATGAAGGCCTGGAGCACGCCGAGCAGGCCGCCGGCGAATCCCGCATAGGCGGCCGCGATCACGAAGGCGGTCAGCTTGTAGCCGTGGATGTTGTGGCCGACGGCGCTGGCGCGCAGCGGATTGTCGCGGATCGCGCTCAGAATGGCACCGACCGGCGAGCGCACGATCCTGAGCGCGATGATGACGCCGATGAAGTAGCACAGCGCGATGAACTGGTAGAGCGACCAGCCGTTGGTGAAGTGGATGGTGGTGAAGCCGAGATTGAAGCTCGGCGTCGGCACCCCCGGCAGCCCGTTCTCGCCCCCGGTGAAATCCGACAGCGGATTGAACTCGACGAAGAAGAACACTTCCGCGATCGCCACGGTGATCATGGCGAAATAGATGCCGGTGCGGCGCAGCGCGATCAGGCCGATCAGATAGCCGGTCGCGGCCGCGGCGAT
The DNA here is from genome assembly GCA_003963435.1 of Bradyrhizobiaceae bacterium. Lineage (GTDB taxonomy): Bacteria > Pseudomonadota > Alphaproteobacteria > Rhizobiales > Xanthobacteraceae > Bradyrhizobium. The sequence continues at coordinate 3,261 of RXJC01000262.1, forward strand.
CATGCCGATGATGAGCGCGCCGAGCACATTGCCGAAGCCGGCGCGGGTCAGGAGGTAGGCTGCGACGAAGCCGCCGGTGCCGTAGAACGCGGACTGGCCGAACGACAGCAGGCCGGTGAAGCCGAACAGGATGTCGAAGCCGAGGCCGAACAGGCCCCAGACCAGGATCCGGTTCACGGTGTTGGGCGCGAAGCCGAGATGAGGCAGCACGAAAGGCGCTGCGATCAACCCGATCGCGGTCAGGGTCTCGATCAGGAACGGGCGTTGCTTGAGCATCGGGGAATCGCTTATTCGCGGCCCTGGACGCCGAGCAGGCCATGCGGTCGCACCACGAGCACGAGCGTCATCGCCGCAAACAGCATCACATAGGCGTAGCCGGGGTTGAACATGGAGGTGACGCTGATGATCTCGCCGGCAATCAGGCCGCCGAGGATCGCGCCGGGGAACGACCCGACGCCGCCGATCACCACCACCACGAAGGTCTGGACCAGGATGTCGTCACCGATGCCGGGTGTCAGCGACACCACCGGTGCGTTGACGATGCCGGCAAAGCCGGCGGCCATCGCGCCGATGCCGAACACGACCATGAAGACGCGGTAGACGTTGATGCCGAGCGAATCCACCATCACGGAGTCCTCGATGCCGGCGCGCACGATCATGCCGAGCCGGGTCCGGTACAGGATGATGAACAGCGCTCCGAGCGCGATCGCGACGATGCCGACCACGGCGAGACGGTAGGTCGGATAGAACATGAAGCCGAGATTGGTGATGCCCTGGAATATCGCGGGCGGTGGGACCAGCTGCGACTGGCTGGAGAAGATCAGCCGGATGATCTCGACGAAGCAGATGCCGAGCCCGAAGGTCACGAGCAGCTGATCCTCGTGCGGGCGATGATAGAAATGACGGATGATGAGGCGTTCCATCGCGACGCCGAGCAGCATCACGAACAGCGAGCCGGCGATCACGGCGAGGATGAACGACTCCGTGTACTGGTAGGCGACGAAGCCAGCATAGCCGCCGATCATGAACATCGCGCCATGCGCGAGGTTGAGCACGCCGAGCGTACCGTAGATGATGGTCAGGCCGGAGCTGATCAGCGCAAGCAGCGCGCCGAGCGCGAGCCCGTTGAAAAGCTGCGAAACAAGGTTGGGCCAACTAATCATGCAATGATCGCGGTTGTGGTGCGCCCACGTGGCGCACCAAAAGCAAGGTGACGCCGCAGGAGCCGGAAGCGGCCTGCGGCGTCACGGGGACTGGCGAGGGGGCTCAGCTGTAGTCGCCAAGATGGCAGCCGAACGCGTCCGGCTTCTGCATCAGGCCTTCGCCCGGCACGATCTCGACGATATCGTACCAGTCTTCCTTGCTCTTCATGTCCTTCTGCTGCTTGCCCTTGACGATGATCACGGGGCGGACGCACTGGTGGTCTTCGGGACGGTAGTGCACGTCGCCGACCAGCGAGGGGATCGTCTCGCCCTTCTCATAGGCCTTGATCACATCGGGCGGATTGAAGCTGCCGGCCTGCTCGCACATGTGGGCCCAGTGCGCGAAGCTGACATAGGCGTTCTCCGCGCCCCATTCCGGCTTGTAGCCGTACTTCTTCTCGAAAGCCTCGTTGAACATCTTGGCCAGCGGGAACTTGTCCTCGAGCGTCCACCAATAGTCGGTGGCGGCGTAAACGCCCTGCATCAGGCCGCCGGTCTCGCGCGCGATGAACGGCACCTGATACGGGACCACGAGCTTCATCTTGTCGAGCACGCCGAACTGTTTTGCCTGTTGGGTCGACAGCACCGCGTCATGGCCCCAGTTGACGTTGATCAAGACGTCCGCGCCGGAATTGGCGACGTTCAACAGGTAGGAGGAGTAATCCGGCGCGCCGAGCGGCGCGACCTGGTTGGTCACGGTGCTCCAGCCGGCGGTCGCGAGGAAGTCCTGCATCGACTTGGTGACGGTGTGACCGTAGGTGTAATCAGGCGTGAGGTACGCAGCCTTCTTGCCCTTGCCGAATTGCTTGACCATGATGGGGCCGATTGCCGCCGCGGCGGTCTGGCCGAAGAAGTTCTGGCGGAAGCCGTAGCGGACGCAGTCCTTGCCGGTGGTGTCGTTCGAGCCGGAAATGCCGCACACGAAGATCACCTTCTCGCGCTGGGCCAGCTTGTTGAGCGCGACCGCGACCGCGCTCGACGTGCCGCCGGTGATCATGATCGCCTTGTTCTCGCTGATGAAGCGCTGCTGTGCCTGCACCGCCTCGTTCGGTTTGGCTGCGGAATCCGCGACGCCGAACTTGAGTTCCTTGCCGAGCACGCCCTTGCTGGTCTTCGGCGAGATCTTCTTGATCAGGTCGTGACCGCTGTTGATGTGCTCGATCGCAAGTTGATAGCCCTTGAGCTCGTCTTCGCCCTGCACGGCATAGGTTCCCGTGCGCGGCACCGAGATCCCGATGAATGCGGTGGAACCCGAGACGCCCGCGGGATAGGAGCCGATCGGCTTGTCCTCGGCAAAGGCCGGCATCGCCGGCAGTACCGAGCCGCCGATGAGGCCTGCGGTGGTCTGGAGCAGGCCACGGCGTGAGAGACCGCGGCGAATGGGATCGTCAGTCATGATGGTTCCTCCGATATCGTTCTTGTTTGCAGGCAAAGCACGACCCGACGGAAACCGGCCTCGAAGGCCTGCCCGCGCCGAGCACGTCACGTCCGCGTGTAGCTCTTGTGCGTAAACAGGGCTTGTAGAGACATTCTGTCAATTTCGCCTTTGGTCGAACGATCGAGATTATCGCGTGAAAACATATCGGAGAACGATATATATTAGTCTTTGTGAGTACGAGGTTGGCGGGTTCGGCGGAGGAAAATGAGGCGGCAAACACCAGTGGCGGGTTCCGGGAAGCAACAAGCATGGCCGCAAGCGGCGGAGCGGCAGGCAACGGAGGAAAACAATCATCACGTGGGGCCGCAACCTGGCGATGCCTCCCGCAGTGCCGAGTCTCGCAATCGCCTCACTGGCCGGCACGGGCTCGTCGTCGGCACCGTTCATTCGAAGCGCGAGCCTGGCCCGATGCAGAAGCTCAGCGTGCGGGCCCAGAACGTGCTGAAGGAACTCGCGGTTGAGCTCACGGGCGAACAGCCGCCGAAGGGAGCTTGGTCGCCCTCGCGCAAATTGCTGCGCGCTCTGACGGCCGAGCGCCTCGCGACCGCACGCAATTGCGGTCCTCATACCATGCGGGAGATCGTCGACTGGGCGCAGGGGTGTGGGGTGACCATCAGCCCGGTCATCCCGGCCGGTGGCTCGCTGGCGCAGATGTGGGGCGAGCTGATCGCCAATGCGTCGGCCGGCAGCCTGACCGGTGCCGAGGTTGTCGGTGCACTGCAGCGCTCGATCCGGAGGAAGAGCGTGCGCATCCCGATCGCATTCCAGGTCATCCTGGTGAAGATGCTGCTGTCCAGCTTCGAATAGCCATTCGGATAGCTGTGCATCCGCGATCCCGACCGGTTGGTTCGGGGAGGGCCGTTTGCTACTTTAGGCTATGCCTTCCGCGCTGCCGGGCGGCATGGTCGAGGTTGAGATGCTCCAGGCGAAGAAGGTGCGGCGGTCCAAGGCGGTGACGTCGGACAGGCGCAAACCCAGCGCCATGCGTGATTCCGATTACGCGGCGCTCGCGCAGTTTCGCTACCAGATTCGGAGCTTTCTGGCGTTCAGCGAGAGGGCGGCCGGCGAACAGGGACTTACCCCGACGCAGCACCAGGCGCTGCTCGGGATCAAGGGCTTTGTCCGTCCCGGACCCGCGAGCGTCGGTGATGTCGCGCGGTTCCTGCTGATACGGCATCATTCCGCTGTCGAGCTGATCGATCGATTGGCCAAGCTTGGGCTGGTCAGCCGCGTAGCCGATCCAGACGACGCCAGGCGCGTACATCTCAAGCTTACGAAGAAGGGCGAGCAGAAGCTTCAGGCGCTCTCGCGGAAGAATCTCGAGGAGCTCCGCCGCGCTGCGAGCCCGGCGCTGAGCCGCCTGTTGAAATCGTTCGGAGAGTCCGGCGAGGCCTGAGTGCCGCGCCGCCTCTTACGCCGCTACGCCCTGTGCGGCGAGCTGCGCGGCCTGATGCTCGGTGGTCAGCGCGTCGATCAACTCGCCGAGCGCTTCGCCCGCGATCACCTGCGGCAGCTTGTAGAGCGTCAGGTTGATGCGGTGGTCGGTGACGCGGCCTTGCGGAAAATTGTAGGTGCGGATGCGCTCGGACCGGTCGCCGGAGCCGACCTTCTCCTTGCGCTCGGCCGAGCGCGCGGCGTCGACGCGCTGGCGCTCGGCATCGTAGATGCGCGAGCGCAGGATGTTCATGGCGGAGGCGCGGTTCTTGTGCTGCGAACGGGAGTCCTGCATCATCACCACGATGCCGGTCGGGATGTGGGTGATGCGGATCGCCGATTCGGTCTTGTTGACGTGCTGGCCGCCGGCGCCTTGCGCGCGCATGGTCTCGATGCGCAAATCATCGTTCTTGATGTCGACGTCGACGTCCTCGACCTCGGGCAGTACCGCAACGGTGGCGGCCGACGTGTGAATGCGCCCCTGCGTCTCGGTGTCGGGCACGCGCTGGACGCGATGCACGCCGGATTCGAACTTCAGCTTGGAAAAGGCGCCACGGCCCTGCACCTCCGCGATGATTTCCTTGTAGCCGCCGACGGTGCCTTCGCTGGCCGAGATCACCTCGACCTTCCAGCCCTGCAGGGCGGCGAAGCGCTCGTACATCCGGAACAGGTCCCCGGCGAACAGCGAGGCCTCGTCGCCGCCGGTGCCGGCCCTGATTTCCAGCACAACGTTGCGATCGTCCATGGCGTCCTTGGGCAACAGTGCAACGCGGATCTTCTGGACCAGCTCCTCGATCTTCGGCGTCAGCTCGTCGCGTTCGGCTTCCGCCATGGCCCGCATCTCGGCATCGGTCGCGACATCGGCGATCAGCGCCTCGGTGTCGGCGAGCTCCTTGACGGCGGAACGGTAGGCCTTGACGGCTTCGATCAGCGGCGTGAGCTCGGCCAGCTCGCGCGTGATCTGCACGTAGCGTTCGGAGGATAGCTGCCCCAGCGATTCGGCCTCGAGAGAGGCATGATGTGCAAGGAGCACGTCCAGCTTGGCTTCGGGGAGTGACGACATCGGTTCAGTCTCAAATGGCGGAAGGAGGCGAGGCGGCGGCGAAGGGGCGGCAGGCCCGCTACAAGGCCAAGCCTTCGGCCTCGGCAAACTCCGTCAGCTTTTGCCGGATCGAGACGCTGCCTGCCGGCGCGTCCAGAAGCGGGTCGAGCATGGCTTCGGCCTTCTTGGCATCGAGATCGATGACCATCGCCTTGACCGGTCCGAGCGCGGTCGCCGACAGCGACAGCGAGCGGTAGCCCAGCGCGATCAGCGCCAGCGCGCCGATCGGCTTCGACGCCATCTCGCCGCAGAGCGACAGCGACTTCTTCGCCTCATGGCACTTGCGCGAGATGTCGCGCAGCGCCCGCAGGATCGGCGCCGACATGGTGTCGAAACGTTCGGAGACTTTTGCGTTGCCGCGGTCGACCGCGAACAGGAACTGGAACAGATCGTTGGAGCCGACCGAGATGAAGTCGACCTTCCGCAGCAGCTCGTCGAGCTGATAGAGCAGGGCCGGCACTTCGACCATGGTGCCGATGTCGATTCGTTCCGGCAGCGTGTGGCCGTGCTGACGCAGGTAGGTGAGCTCGCGCTCGACCAGAGCCTTGGCCGCGTCGAACTCGGCGACCTCCGAGATCATCGGGAACATGATGCGCAGCGCGCGGCCGCCGCCGGCCCGCAGCAGCGCGCGGATCTGGCCGCGCAAGAGGCCGGGGCGATCCAGCCCGAGCCGGATCGCGCGCCAGCCGAGCGCGGGATTTTCCTCGATCACCGCTTCCATGTAGGGCAGCGCCTTGTCGCCGCCGATGTCGAGGGTGCGGAAGGTGACGGGCTTGGGGCCCGCGGCATCCAGCACGGTGCGATAGAGCGCGAGCTGGTCGCTGGTGCGCGGCAGGCTCTGGCCCACCATGAATTGCAGCTCGGTGCGGAACAGGCCGATGCCGGCGCTGCCGGTGTCCTCGATATGCGGCAGGTCGATGGCGAGCCCTGCGTTGATCATCAGCTCGACCTTCTGGCCGTCCTTGGTGACGCAGGGCCGGTCGCGCAGCGCCAGATATTGCGCCTGGCGGCGGGCACGGAAGCGCACGCGCTCGGCGAAAGCCGCCTCGACCTCCTGAGAGGGACGCACATAGATCGAGCCTGAGGTGCCGTCGACGATGATGGCATCGCCGGGATCGGCGATGCCGGGCGCGTTCGGCACCTCGCCGACTGCGGGAATGCCGAGCGCGCGCGCCACGATCGAGACGTGGGAATTGGCGGTGCCTTCCTCCAGCACGATGCCGCGCAGGCGCTTGCGGTCGTAGTCGAGCAGCGCCGCCGGGCCCATCGCGCGCGCGATGACGATGGCGTTGTCGGGCAGCTGCTCGCGCGAGGGCGCGTGGTCCTGGCCGACCAGCTGCCGCATCAGGCGGTAGCCGAGATCCTCGAGATCGTGCAGGCGGTCGCGCAAATAGGGGTCGGTCGAGCGCAGCATGCGCGCGCGGGTGTCGGACTGCACGCGTTCGACCGCGGCCTCCGCGGTGAGGCCGGTCGCGACCGCCTCGTGCAGCTTGTGCGACCAGCCCTGGTCGTTGGCGAACATGCGGTAGGCTTCCAGCACCTCGCGATGCTCGCCGCCTTCGGCGACGTCGCCGCGCTCCAGCATGCGGTCGAGATCGGCACGCAGCTTGGCGAGCGCGGTGTCGAGCCGCTTGATTTCCTTCGGCAGGTCCTCGGCGATGTAGTCCTTGATGACGACGCGCGGCTCGTGCAGCACGACGTGGCCGAGCGCGATGCCCTCCGACAGGATGGCGCCGATCTTCTGTGCGGAATGGCGCGCGGCCGGCTCCTGGCCGGGCTGGGCCAGCGCGGAGAGCTCGCCGGAGGCGATCAGCTCCGCCAGCACCATCGCGGTGGTCTGCAGCGCTTCGAGCTCCTCCTCGACGTAATTGCGCTTGGCGCGGTTCTGCACCACCAGCACGCCAAGCGTGTTGCCGGCCCGCAGGATCGGCACGCCGAGGAAGGAGTGGTAGATTTCTTCGCCGGTCTCGGGTCGGAACGAGAAGGCCGGGTGGCTCTGCGCGTCGTTCAGATTGAGCGGCGTCGCCTCGCTGGCCACGAGGCCGACCAGGCCCTCATGGGCGCTCAGCACGGTGTGGTGCACCGCCTCGCGGTTGAGACCTTCGGTGGCGTAGAGCTCGAGCGTGTTGTCGATGCGCAGCACGTAGACCGAGCACACCTCGGCCACCATGTTGGCGGCGATCAGCACCACGATCTTGTCCAGCCGCTCCTGGGCCGAGACCTGCTCCGCCATGGTTTCGCGGAGCCGTCTCAACAAGACGCGGGGACCTCCCGACGCGCTCCGCATGAACCGTCAATCTCCTTCGTCTGCCGGGCCCGGCGGTATCGGCCGGCGGCTGGCCCAAAATTCCAGAAAAACAACCAAATTGTTTGTCCGGCGCAGGCACAAACCCAAATCCTCGCGAGATTTAGCGCTTGCACCGAATCAGCGCCGCCTGAACTGGGACACAGTCTGCGGCAGCCCACCCTGTTCGCCGTATAGCGAATTAGGGCTTGTTTTGCCAAGCAAAACGCCTGCCAAACGCGAAGGTGTGTACACCTTCGCGTTTGCTGCGACCGCTAAGAGAAAATTAGCCTAAGCATGGTCCGCAAAAGTGCGAAGCGGTTATTCAAAGGACCAATGCTCAGACAACGACGGGAAGCGCGACCGCGGTCGCGCTTCAGGCCTGATCGAGACCGTAGAGCGTGTGCAGGGTCCGCACCGCAAGCTCGGTATAGGCGGTGTCGATCAAAACCGAGAATTTGATCTCGGAGGTTGTGATGGCCCGGATGTTGATATTCCGCCCGGCGAGGGCTGAGAACGCCTGGGCCGCGACGCCGGCATGGCTGCGCATGCCGCTGCCGATCACCGAGATCTTGGCGACGTCGGTGGCGGTATCGAGCCGCGCATAACCGATCTTGGTCTTGGCGGCGGTAATCGTGTCCTTGGCGCGGGTATAATCGGCCGCCGGCACCGTGAAGGTGAGGTCGGTGGTCTTGCCGTCCTCGGAGACGTTCTGCACGATCATGTCGACGTTGATGTTGGCTTCCGCCAGCGGGCCGAAGATCGAGGCGGCCACGCCCGGCTTGTCCTCGATCTGGCGCACCGAAATCTGGGCCTCGTCCTTGGAGAAGGCGATACCGGTGACGACGTGGCTTTCCATGATCTCCTCCTCGCTGCAGATCAGCGTGCCGGGCGGCTGGTTGGCATGCGGGTCGATGTCCTCGGGCTTGTCGAAGCTCGAGCGGACGAAGATCGGCATGTTGTGGACCATGCCGAGTTCCACCGAGCGGACCTGGAGCACCTTGGCGCCCTGGGAGGCCAGTTCCAGCATGTCCTCGAACGCGATCTTGTCGAGCCGCTTGGCCTTCGGCACGATTCGCGGGTCGGTGGTGTAGACGCCGTCGACGTCGGTGTAGATGTCGCAGCGGTCGGCCTTGACGGCTGCGGCGACCGCCACGGCCGAGGTGTCGGAGCCGCCGCGGCCGAGCGTGGTGATGCGGTTGGTCTTGGGCTCGATGCCCTGGAAGCCGGCGATGACCGCGACCTCCTTGCGCTCCTGAAAGCGCTTGATGATCTCGCTGCCGTCGATGTCCTCGATCCGGGCCGAGGCATGGGCGTCGCTGGTCTTGATCGGGATCTGCCAGCCCTGCCAGGAGCGGGCCTGGATGCCCATGCCCTGCAGCACGATGGCAAGCAGGCCCGACGTGACCTGCTCGCCCGAGGCGACGACCGCGTCGTATTCGCGCGCGTCGTGCATCGGCGAGGCCTCGGTGCACCAGGCCACCAGCTCGTTGGTTTTCCCTGACATCGCCGAGACGACCACGGCCACTTCATGGCCGGCGTCGACCTCACGCTTCACATGGCGTGCGACGTTGCGGATACGTTCGATGTTGGCGACGGATGTGCCGCCGAATTTCATCACGAGGCGGCTCATGACGACGCGTGCATTCCCTCATAAGGATCAGTATGGTGACCCGCGCGAGGCGATGCTGCGGCCACCCGCCCGCGCGTATACAGAGGGGCGGCGCCGGGGGCAAGCGGGTTCCTGCATCCGGGCAATGGGTTAATCGAGGTCATGGCGCGCTATATTGACGAAATTCTGCAGCCGGGCGAGCGGGTGCTGTATTCGACCAATGCGCACTGGATCTTCTATTTTCCGGCGATCCTGGCCTGGATCGTGGCCCTGGGCCTGTTCGTCCTGTCGCGGCAGACCGCGGTGGAAGGGCTCGTGCTGCTGTGTCTCGTCGGCTCGGCGCTGGTGGCTCTCGCGGCCCTGTACTGGACCATCAAGGGCTGGTTCCATCGCTTCACCACCGAGACCGACGTCACCAATCTCAGGGTCGTGCACAAGACCGGATTCATCAAGCGCCGCACCTTCGAGATGGCGCTGGACAAGGTCGAGAGCGTCGACGTCAACCAGACCATTCTTGGACGTATTCTCAATTACGGCGATGTGACCATCAACGGGGTCGGCGAAGGCCGAGAAACCATCCGGACGATCGCCTCGCCGCTCGCCTTCCGTAGTTCGATCACCACGCGGTAGGACCGCGCGTAACCATGAGCATGCAGCAAGAAACTTCCGTAGCCGCCCAACAGGGCTCGACCGTCGACGCCGCCGAGATCGCAAAATTCTCAAAACTCTCCGCGGAGTGGTGGGACCCCAACGGCAAGATGGCGCCGCTGCACCGGATCAACCCGCTGCGGCTCGGCTATATCCGCGACGCCGCCTGCCGCAAGTTCGAGCGCAATTTGCGCAGCCTCAACTGCCTCGGGTCCTTGCGCGTGCTCGACATCGGCTGCGGCGCCGGCCTCTTGTGCGAGCCGCTGTCGCGCCTCGGCGCGCAGGTCATCGGCGTCGATCCGTCCCAGAGCAACATCGCCGCGGCGAAGCTGCATGCGGACAAGAGCCATCTTGCGATCGACTACCGCTGCACCACGGTCGAGGAGATCGACCCGCGCGAGCGCTTCGACATCGTGCTGGCGATGGAAGTGGTCGAGCACGTCGTCGACGTCGGCGTTTTCCTGAAGCGCTGCGCGGCAATGCTGAAGCCGAACGGCCTCATGGTGGTCTCGACGCTGAACCGCAACTGGAAGAGCTTTGCGCTCGCCATCGTCGGCGCCGAATACGTCCTGCGCTGGCTGCCGCGCGGCACCCACGAATGGAACAAGTTCGTCACGCCCGACGAGCTGACCAAATATCTGCTCGACAACCGCCTCGTCATCACCGAGCAGACCGGCGTGGTCTACTCGCCCTTCGCCGACAAATGGTCGCTGTCGTCCGACATGGACGTGAACTACATGGTGGTGGCGGAAGCGATGGTGTGAGGCTGTTGTGAGCGAGATGCGAGCTCGTGCCTCTAGGATGGTGTCGTCCCTGCGAACGCAGGGACCCATAACCACCGGCCTTAGTAACTAGCCGAGATAGGCGCACGAGCATGTACTACGTCTACATCCTCGCCAGCCGCCATCACGGAACGCTCTATATCGGCGTGACCAATTCCCTTCAAAAGCGGCTAGAGCAGCATCGCGCCGGCAAGGGCTCGGAGTTCGTCAAGCGATACGGCGTGCACCGCCTCGTCTACACCGAAGCCTACGAGAGGGCCGAGGACGCGATCGCCCGCGAAAAGCAGCTGAAACGCTGGAAGCGCGATTGGAAGATCGAGCTGATCGAGCGGGACAATCCGGAGTGGCGTGATCTGAGTGATTTGCTGGTTTGATACGCAGGCCCGCGCCAAGCCCTCGCTGTCGTCCCTGCGAACGCAGGGACCCATACCGCGTGATCTCTCGGTGGGGTTGGCTGTGAGATGCAGGTGCTGGCAGCCTTCGTAAAACTGCTCCCTGGGGTTATGGGTCCCTGCGTTCGCAGGGACGACACCGAATTTGTTGCAAGAGCATCGCACCCATGACGCCCATGTGGTTGACCGCGGGAGCCTCAGCTTGCAGGTTGGCTGCAGTCATTTCCCGCTAGTGCCCCCCCCACCCCCATGCTCACCGTCGCCAGCCTCTGGATTCCCTTCACCATCGTCGCCGCGCTCGGGCAGGTCGCGCGCAATGCGATGCAGCGATCGCTCACGAAGCCGCTGGGGACCTGGGGCGCGACCAATATCCGCTTCCTGTTCGGCTTCCCGTTTTCGGTGCTGTTCCTGGCGGCGGTGCTGGTCGTGACGGGCGACCATCTCGGCCTGCCGCCGACCGCGTTCTGGCCGTGGCTGTTGCTGGGCGCGCTCAGCCAGATCGTCGCGACCGGCCTGATGCTGCTCGCGATGAACGACCGGTCCTTCGTCGTCACGACGGCGTACCTCAAGACCGAGGCGATCCAGACCGCGATCTTCGGCTTCGTTTTTCTCGGCGATCACCTGACCTGGCTGAAGGTGCTGGCGATCGTGATCGCGACCGTCGGCGTCGTCATCACCGCGCTGCGCCCCGGCGGGGAGAAGAGCTTTGCCGAATTGAGGCCGACCATCACCGGCCTCGTCGCGGCGGCGGCCTTCGCGCTCTCCGCGGTCGGCTTCCGCGGCGCCATCATCAACGTGCCCGGCGTCTCGTTCGTGACCGCAGCCTCGTTCACGCTGGTGCTCGGCCTGTTCGTGCAGACGCTGGTGCTGACGATCTATCTGCTCTGGCGTGCGCCAAAGATATTGCAGGCGATCCTCGGCCTGTGGAAGCTGTCGATGCTGGCGGGCTTCATGGGCGCCTTCGCCTCGCAATTCTGGTTCCTGGCGTTCGCGCTGACGGCCGCCGCCAATGTCCGCACGCTCGCCCTGATCGAGGTGCTGTTCGCGCAAGCCGTGGCCTATTACTCGTTCAAGCAGCCGATCGCACCGCGCGAGATTCTTGGCATCGCGCTGATCGTGATCGGCGTGGCGGTGCTGGTGGGAGTGTAAGGCGCCGTCATTCCGGGATGGTCCGAAGGACCAGACCCGGAATCTCGAGATTCCGGGTTCACGCTTCGCGTGCCCCGGAATGACGGCTGAAGCGTCAGTTCCGGTCTTCCGGCAGCGTCGGCAGCGGCGAGACCTCGATGCCCTCGTCGATCAGCGACTTCGCCTCTTCCGGCGAGGCCTCGCCGTAGATCGGGCGATGCTCCTTGTCGCCGTAATGCATCGCGCGGGCTTCATTGGCAAAACGCTCGCCGACATTGTCGGCGTTCTTGACGATGTGGTCGCGCAATTCCTTCAGCTTGGTGCGCAGCTCTTTCTCCTGCGCCATCAGCAGCGAGGTCGGCCCTGACGGCGCGGCCTCGGGGGTCGGCGCAGCCGCCGGCTCCGGCGGCGGGGTCGCGCGCCCGCGCCCCTTCTTGCCGACGATGCGCGGCGCCATGATCGCCTTCTCGACCTTGGCCGAGCCGCAGATCGGGCAGGTCACGAGCTTGCGCTTGACCTGGGA
>RXJC01000428.1 GCA_003963435.1 Bradyrhizobiaceae bacterium
TGGTGGAAGGCGTCGAGCTTCGGATAGGCCTTGCGCCAGCCGCAATCGGCGAAGCGGAAGTCGGCATAGCCGAGCACGCAAACAAGGCCGATCTGAGAGATGTCGAACGGGCCGTTCAGCACCTCGGGCATGTTCTCGAAGCGCGCCATCCCGGTCCAGGCCCTGTTCCAATGGTCGTCCGACCACGCCTGCCATTGCAGGCCCTGCGGCCGCACCATCTTCTCGTAGCGGCACAGCAGCATGGAATCGAGCATGCCGTTGATCAGGGAGTGATTGGTCTTGGCCTTCCAGCGCCGCGGACCATAGTCCGGGATCAGGCTGCCGCCGACCATCTCGTTGAGATATTCGACGATGACATAGGAGTCCAAAATCACGTCGCCGTCATCAGTGATCAGCACCGGCAGCTTCTTCAGCGGCGTGATCTTCGAATAGTCCTCGTTGGCCGTGCCCGGCGCGACGGCCGCCGATGTGAATTCGATTTTGTCGATCAGCCCAAGCTCGATCGCGGCGATGCGCACTTTGCGGGCGAAGGGCGAGGCGGGAGAGAAGGAGAGTTTCATGCAGAGCATCCCACAAATGAACGTTTTGCTTCGTCATTGCGAGGAGCGAAGCGACGAAGCAATCCAGAGTGTCGCCGCGGAGGGATTCTGGATTGCTTCGCTTCGCTCGCAATGACGTGGAGAGGGCCGGAGGCCCTTACGCCGCGATGATCTCCTGGCGCTGCTCGCCGAGGCCCTCGATGCCGAGCGTGACGACGTCGCCGACATTGAGGAAGGTCGGCGGCTTCATGCCGAGGCCGACGCCGGGCGGGGTGCCTGTGGTGATGACGTCGCCGGGCAGCAGCGTCATGAACTGCGAGACATAGGAGATGCACTTGGCCATGGAGAAGATCATGGTCTTGGTCGAACCAGTCTGGCGGCGCTGGCCGTTGACGTCCAGCCACATCGACAGGTTCTGCACGTCCTTGATCTCGTCCTTGGTCGCGAGCCACGGTCCGAGCGGGCCGAACGTGTCGTGCGACTTGCCTTTGGTCCACTGGCCCAGGCGCTCGATCTGGAAGGCGCGCTCGGAGACGTCGTTGCAGACGCAGTAGCCGGCAACGTAATTCAGCGCGTCGGCTTCCGAGACGTACTTCGCGCGGGTGCCGATGATGCAGGCGATCTCGACCTCCCAGTCGAGCTTGGTCGAGCCGCGCGGCTTTTCGACTGCGTCATTCGGCCCTGACAGCGAGGTGTTGGCCTTCATGAAGATGATCGGCTCGCTCGGGATGTCGGCGCCGGTCTCCTTGGCATGATCGGAATAGTTGAGGCCGATCGCGACGAATTTCGAGATGCCGGTGACGGGCGCGCCGAACCGCGGCTTGCCCGAGACCGCGGGCAGCGAGGCGGGATCGAGGCTGGCCAGCTTCTTCAGGCTCTCCGGCGAATAGGCCTCGCCCGTGAGGTCCTTCACATGCGCCGACAGGTCGCGCAACTGGCCGGATTTGTCGATCAGGCCGGGCTTTTCCGCACCCTTCTCGCCGTAACGAACAAGCTTCATTCTCGTTTCTCCCTTGGGATTGGACCGATCGGTTAATAGCTTCATGGAACAGGGCGGCCGGAAATTCAACCGCCCAAAAACAGAGATCACCCCAGCGCCACGAACCTGAACGCCTCGCCGTCCCGCTTGATGTGCCCGGCCGAGAAATGCCCGCCGATCACGAGTGTGGGCGTGTCGGCAAAGCGGCCGAACAAGTCGCGCCGTGTCTTGGCCGATTTCGCCTGGTCGGAATCCGCGGTCGACGACCAGTCGAGATGCGCCATCTGGCAGGGGTGATGGGCGACGTCGCCGGTGAGCAGGCCCTGCTCGCCGTCCGATTGGATCAGGATGCTCATATGGCCGGGGCTGTGGCCCGGGGTCGGGATCATGCTGATCTCGTCCGACAGGCGATGATCACTCGCGATCAGGTCGGCCCGGCCGGCATCGACGATCGGCTGCACGGAATCATTGAACACCGCCGCCTTGTCCGGCTCGGTGGAATGGTCGCGCCAGTGCTCGTATTCGGTCCTGCCGAACACATAGCGCGCGTTGGCAAAGGTCGGCACCCATTTGCCATCGACCAGCTTCGTATTCCAGCCGACGTGATCGACGTGAAGATGCGTGCACAACACGGTGTCGATGCTCTCGGGCGCAAAGCCGGCCGCCCTCATCGTCTCCAGGAACGGTGTGCTGCGGTTGTTCCAGGTCGGGACGTTGCGCCCCTGCTTGTCGTTGCCGAGCCCGGTGTCGACCACGATCCGGCGCGTCGGCGTCTCCACCACCAGCGAGTGGATCGACATCTTCAGCCGGCCTTCCTCGGTGGCGAAATGCGGGACCAGCCAGGGCAGCCTCTGGATCTCTGCGTGGCCCGCGAGCGGCAGGATGAAACGGGTCGAGCCGACTGTCTCCAACTCCACCACCTTCGTGATCTTGACCCTGCCCACCTTCCACTGCATCCGCACCTCCCATGTTCTTATTTTGGCGCCGAAACATGCGGTTTTCTGCCATGATGCGCAATGGATCATCTGACGCGATGCGGCGTTATCGCGGGAACCGGAGGAGGAGCCATTGCCAGAGCTTGCCATATCCGCTGAAAAGGTCGCCTTCATCATCGAGAAAGCGCGCGAATTCGACGTCAAGGAGGGCGATTCCGACCCGGATTCCGGCTCGAATCCGAGCGACGACGATGCGCTCGACGTCCTCGAGGACGACGGCTCCGATCCCGTCGTCCAGGAGCTCGGCAGCTTCATGATCGCCCTGAACGAGGACGAGCAGCTCGATCTCGTCGCTCTGACCTGGCTCGGTCGCGGCGACGGCACGATCGACGATTGGGACGATCTGCGCGCCCGCGCGGCGGAGGCGCGCGCCGAATATCGCAGCCCGCGCCGTGAAACCGTGCACTATCTGCTTGGCGAGCCCATGCTGGGCGACCTGCTCGCCGATGGGCTCGACGCATTCGGCATCGACTGGACCGACGAGCGGACGACAGCCGATTCCTCCGGCCCCAGTCAGCAGGACGAGGACGAGCCGACCAAGCAGCGGTGATCGTCTACGTGTGCGCGCAGCACGAGCGGACAAGCTGTTTGCCAAAGATCGTCATGCCCGGGCTTGTCCCGGGCATCCACGTTCTTCGTGCTCTGCGGCAAAGCGTGGATGGCCGGGACAAGCCCGGCCATGACGATGTGGAAGCTTCGGTGCCCTGCACTCGCGACTACAGCGTCCCCGGGAACGCGCCGCCATCCAGCAGAATGTTCTGGCCGGTGATGAAGCCGGCCTTGGCGCCGCACAGGAAGGCGCAGGCATAGCCGAACTCGTCGGGCTGGCCGAAGCGGCCGGCGGGGTTGAGCTTGGCGCGCTCGGCCAGGATCTGCTGCGGCGTGACGCCGCGCTTGTCGGCCTCGCCCTTCGCGGTGCTGGTCAGGCGATCGGTCTCGAACGGGCCCGGCAACAGGCCGTTGATGGTGACGTTGTTGATCACGGTCTTGCGCGACAGGCCGGCGATGAAGCCGGTGAGGCCGGCGCGCGCGCCGTTGGAGAGGCCGAGGATGTCGATCGGCGCCTTCACCGCCGCCGAGGTGATGTTGACGATGCGGCCGAACTTGCGCGCCATCATGCCGTCCACCGTCGCCTTGATCAGCTCGATCGGGGTCAGCATGTTGGCGTCGATCGCCTTGATCCAGTCGTCGCGGGTCCAGTTGCGGAAATCGCCGGGCGGCGGGCCGCCGGCATTGTTGATCAGGATATCGGGTTCGGGGCACGCCTTCAGCACGGCCTCGCGGCCCGCCGGCGTCGTGATGTCGCCGACGATCTCGGTGACCTTCACGCCCGGATATGCTTTCCGGATCTCGTCCGCCGTCTTCTTCAAAGCCTCAGTGCCGCGTGCAGTCAGCGTGACATCGACGCCGGCCTCCGCCAGCGAAATGGCGCAGGCGCGCCCGAGGCCCTTGCTGGATGCGCAGACGATGGCGCGGCGACCTTTGATCCCAAGATCCACTGTTTCACTCCCGAAAATAGCAGGCAGGTTTTGGATGGCGGCACTCTAGCCAAGAGTGGCGCCGCTGATAAGGGAGAGGCCCGCACCAAAATGCATGCGGCTCGGCGCCAGCGATGCAAAAGCGCCTGATCAGATCCGCCGTTCCTGCTTGAGGCGGTCGATCGCGGACGCCGCTTCCGGCGGCAGCGATTTGAAGCCCATCTGGCCGACCGTGGAGAGCAGCGGCCGCAGATGCGAGCCGGCGAGAAACGGCGGCTGGCGGTTCGCCGGCACGATCTGGTCGAACACCAGCACCAGCGTGGTGGCGACGAGGCCGACCCTGATGGCGCCGAGCGCGGCGCCGCCGAGCCGGTCGCCGATGCCGGCCTCGCCGATGGTGTCGTTCAGCGCGATGCGGCCGATGTGGCCGAACAGCATGCCGACCACGACGAAGATGCCGAAGAACCAGATCCAGTTCTGCAGCAGCGGCGAATTCGGGTTGGCCGCGATCTGCGGCGCAATCAGCGGCATCAGCGCAACCGCAATCGGCGCGGCGAGAAGATAGGCGAGAATGGTCATGGCGCTGCGCAGCAATCCGGTCCTGAAACCGAAGCCGATCGCAATCGCGAGGGCGGCATAGACGGCGAGATCGAAACTGTTCATGAGCACAACCTTGCCTTGATGGAGCAAGTGAACGCAAGTCGGATCATTCCGGTTTCAGATCGCTAAAATCGTCTGTATCGACGCCCTCCAGAAACGTAAGGGTGATTGCCAGTGTCAGGGCTCTTCGACGCCGGTAAAGAAACCGTTCTCGTCACTGACGCAATTTTGCTGCCGGTCTCGCAGGCGACGCGCGGCGTGACGGGGAGGGTGGAGAATTAGGCGACACCGTGCCTCAACCCGCCCGCATCTCCCCCCGGATCATGTCCGCCGCCTTCTCCCCGATCATGATGGTCGGCGCATTGGTGTTGCCGCCGATCAGGGTGGGCATGACCGAGGCGTCGACGACGCGCAA
>RXJC01000514.1 GCA_003963435.1 Bradyrhizobiaceae bacterium
GATCTCGCGGATCGCGGCGATGCCGTTGCCGCGGTCGAGATGATAGTCGACCAGAAGGCCGGTGACGCGGCGGCCGGCCGCCTCGATCGCGGCAATCGCGCCTTCGGGATCTGCGACCGCGATCACCTCGGCGTCCCACGCCTTCAGAAGCGTGCGCATGCCGTCCAGGATCGCCGCGTCGTTCTCGATGCAGACGATCAGCGCGCCCGAGATCGGCGTGCGCGCCAGCGGCGTCGCGCTGGTCACGGCCGCGGTGTGGGTGATCGCCTTGGCCGTCGGCACGGTCACCGAGAATACCGAGCCGCCGCCTTTGTTGCCGTCGATGGCGATGCCGTGCTTGAGCACCCGCGAAAGCCGTTCGACGATCGAGAGCCCAAGCCCCAGCCCGCGCGCGATCCGCGCCCCCTGCTCCAGCCGGTGGAATTCCTTGAAGATCTCGCCGCGCTTGACCATGGGGATGCCGACGCCCGTGTCGTAGACGCAGATCTTGAGCGACGGGCCTTGCCGGCGACAGCCGACCAGCACGCGGCCGCGCGGGGTATATTTGATCGCGTTCGAGATCAGATTCTGCAGCAGGCGCCGCAGCAGCAGCCGATCCGATTCGACCGGCAACGAGCAGGGCACGAAGGTGAGCTCCAGGTTCTTGGCGCGCGCGATCGGCGCGAACTCGATCTCCAGCGAGCGCATCAGATCGGCCATCTTGAAGCTCGAGATCGAGGTCGTCATCGCGCCGGCGTCCAGACGCGAGATGTCCAGGAGCGCGCCGAGGATCTCTTCGATCGCCTGCAGCGATTCGTCGATGTTCTCGACCAGGCGCGTTTCCTCGCCGCTGTGCTGGCGCTCGACCAGGCTCGTGACGTAGAGCCGCGCCGCGTTCAGGGGCTGGAGAATGTCGTGGCTGGCGGCGGCGAGGAAGCGGGTCTTGGAAATGCTGGCGTCTTCCGCCGCGCTCTTGGCCAGCGCCAGTTCGGAGTTCAGCCGTGTCAGCTCCTCGGTGCGGTCGCGCACGCGCTTTTCCAGCGTCGCGTTGGCGCGCTCCAGCGCTTCCGCCGCTTCGAAGGTGGGCGTGACGTCGGTGAAGGTGATGACGAAGCCGCCGCCGGGCATGCGGTTGGTGAGCACCTCGATCACCATGTGGCGTTCCGGCAGGCGTTCGAGATACGGCTCGCTGTCGGTGGTGTAGGCTATGAGCCGCTGCTCGATCATCGCCTCGCGGTCGGCCTGATGGTCGGGATCGCTGACGCCCATGAATTCCAGGATCTCGCGCAAGGGCGTGCCGAACTGGACGATGTGCGGCGGCACGTTGAGGAGATCGCCGAACTGCCGGTTGGAGCAGATCAGCTGCAAATCGGCATCGAACACGGCGATGCCCTGGCGCACGTGGTTGAGCGCGGTCTGCAGGATTTCGCGGTTGAAATGCAGGGCCGCGTGCGAATCGTCGAGCAGCTTGAGCGCGGCTTTCGCCGACACCGTGCGCTTGCGCAGCAGCAGCGACATCACGAGGCGCGAGGAGGCAGCTCCAATCGAGGAGGCGATCAGGTGCTCGGCGTGCTGCAACAGCTCGAAATCGGCGGGCGCGCCTGGCTCCAGCCGCAGATTGCGCCGCGCGGAGAAGGCCTCGAAGGAATGCCGCGCGCGGTCGGGTCCGAGATATTGCGCCACCGTGGTCTGGATGTCCTGCACCGTGACGGTGGTGCGCCAGCGGCGGAAGCTCGGGGAGATCGGCGCCAGCGTGTTGGGCACGAACAGATCGGCCTGCAGCAGCTCGATGGACGACGGCCTTCGCGCCAGCGACAGCAGCACATAAGTCAGGATGTTGAGCGACAGCGACCAGATCACGCCGTGCATCAAGGGCGGCAGGTCGGCGCCGAACAGCGCCTGCGGCCGCAATGCCTCGATGCCGAACGGGCCGTGCTGGAGCAAGAGGATGCCCGACGTCGAGGAATCCATGAAGCTCGGCACGAACAGCGTGTAGAGCCACACCGCAAAGCCGACCAGCATGCCGCCGATGGCGCCGCGCGCGGTGGCGCGACGCCACAACAGTCCGCCGAAGAAGCTCGGGGCGAGCTGCGCGATCGCGGCAAAGGAGAGCAGGCCGATCGCGGCGAGCTGGGTGTTGCCGAGCGCGCGGTAGTAGAAATAGGCCATCACCATGATGGCGAAGATCGCGAGCCGCCGCGAGCGCAGCAGAAAATTGCTGAAATCCGCGCCGCCGGCGCGCCCCTCGGGCCGACGCTGCAGCACCAGGGGAACGACGAGGTCGTTCGAGACCATGATGGAGAGCGCGACGCATTCGACGATCACCATCGCGGTCGCCGCCGAGAGGCCGCCGACGAAGACGGCAACGCTGAGGAGGCCCGCACCGGCCTCCATCGGCAGCGCCAGCACGTACATGTCGGGATCGACCGCGCCAAAGGGGAAGCTGACGAGACCGGCAAGCGCGATCGGGATCACGAACACGTTGATGGCGATGAGGTAGAGCGGGAACAGCCAGCGGGCGCGGCCGACCTCGGCATCCGAGGAGTTCTCGACCACGCTGACGTGGAACTGGCGCGGCAGTAGCATGATCGCGCACAGCGACAGGAGCGTCATGGTCAGGAAGTTGCCGATCGACGGCGCGTAGTTGATGGCGCGCACCGCCTCCGGCGTCTTCATGGCGCGCTCGATCAATTCGTGCGGCGAGAACATCCAGAAGGTGACGAAGATGCCGGCGGCGAGGAAGGCGACCAGCTTGATGATGGATTCGGTCGCGACCGCCAGCATCAGGCCGTGCTGGTGCTCGGTGGCGTCGGTCTGCCGCGTGCCGAACAGCACCGCGAAGGCTGCCATCGCCAGCGTCACCATCAGCGCCACGTCGCCAAGGATCGGAATGTGGGAGAAGGCCTGATCCTCGCTCAGGATCGTCTCCAGCGAGGACGCGACCGCCTTGAGCTGGAGGGCGATGTAGGGCACCGAGCCGATGATCGCGATTGCGGCGACGGTCGCCGCCACCGCCTGGCTCTTGCCGTAGCGGGCGCCGATGAAATCGGCGATCGAGGTGATGTTGTGGGCTTTGGCGAGCTGGATCACGCGGCGCAGGACGCCGGCCCCGAGCCCGATCATCAGGATCGGGCCGACATAGATGGCGAGGAAGTCGGTCGAGGTGCGGGTGGCGAAGCCGACCGAGCCGAAGAAAGTCCAGGAGGTGCAGTAGATCGCCAGCGACAGCGGATAGATCAGCCCGGAGGCGCGCCCGCGTCCGGCCGGCGAGCGGCGGTCGCCGTGGCTCGCCACCAGGAACAGGAAGCCGATATAGCCGAAGGCGGCGGCGATCACGCCCCAGTCGTGCAGCATGGGAAACGCGCTTCTCGAAAGGGCGCCGGCGGCGCCCAAGCTCATTTTCCCTGCAAATCTAGCGCGTTGGAGGGGGCGAGGCGACAGCGAAATGCCGGGTGAGGGCGGGAACCGAGGATGTCGTTAAAGTGCGTCGCTTGAGGCACTGGCCCTACCCTCCCCTGGAGGGGCCCTGGAGGGGGAGGGTCGATCGCGCGCAGCGCGAGCGGGGTGGGGTGATCTATCCACTCGGGCACTGTTGGATGAGGAGACACCGTCACCCCACCCCGTCTCACATTTCGCTGCGCTCAATGTGAGCCGACCCACGGGCGAGCTACGCTCGTCCCGGACCTCCAGGGGAGGGTGGAAGCGAACCCTACTCCGCGGCCAGCGACTTTGCGCGCAACGGCAGGCCGAGACGGTCCCACACTTGCAGCAGGGCTTCGGCGAGCTGATCGATCAGGCCGTCGTCGTGATAGGGCGAGGGCGTGATGCGCAGCCGCTCGCTGCCCTTGGGAACGGTCGGGTAGTTGATCGGCTGGATGTAGATGCCGTGCTCTTCGAGCAGGATGTCGGACGCCTGCTTGCACTTCTCGGGATTGCCGACGAACAGCGGCACGATGTGGGTGTCGCTCGACATCACCGGCAGGCCGGCGGCGTTGAGGATCGCCTTGACGCGGGCGGCGCGGTCCTGGTGGCGCTCGCGCTCCCAGCTCGAGGTCTTCAGATGCTTGATCGCGGCGGTTGCGGCCGAGCAGATCGCCGGCGGCAGCGCGGTGGTGAAGATGAAGCCCGGCGCATAGGAGCGCACGGCGTCGATGATCTGGCCGTTGGCGGCGATGTAGCCGCCGAGGCAGCCGAACGCCTTGGCGAGGGTGCCTTCGAGCACGTCGATGCGGTGCATGACGCCGTCCCGCTCGGCGATGCCGCCGCCGCGCGGGCCGTACATGCCGACCGCGTGGACCTCGTCGACATAGGTCATCGCGTTGTACTTCTCGGCGAGATCGCAGATCTTGGCGAGCGGGGCGACGTCGCCGTCCATGGAATAGAGGCTCTCGCAGACGATCAGCTTCGGCCGGTTCGGGTCCGCCGCCTTCAGCAGCTCCTCGAGATGCGCCATATCGTTGTGGCGGAACACGACCCGCTCGCAGCCCGACTGGCGGATGCCCTCGATCATCGAATTGTGGTTGAGCTCGTCCGACAGGATGAGACAATTCGGAATCAGCTTGGCGATGGTCGGGATGCCGGTCTGGTTCGAGACATAGCCCGATGTGAACAGCAGCGCCGCTTCCTTGCCGTGGAGGTCGGCGAGCTCGGCCTCGAGCTGGACCAGCGGATGATGTGTGCCGGCGATGTTGCGGGTGCCGCCGGCCCCGGTGCCGACGCGCGTCGCGGTCTCGACCATGGCGCCGACCACCTTGGGGTGCTGGCCCATGCCGAGATAGTCGTTGGAGCACCAGATCACGACGTCGCGCTTGCCCTTGGGCGAGTGCCAGACCGCGTGCGGGAATCGGCCGGCCGTGCGCTCGAGGTCGGCGAACACGCGGTAGCGCCGCTCGGCGTGGAGACGATCGAGGGCGGAATCGAAGAACTGGTTGTAATCCATCGGCAAGACCTGCAACGGAACCCGGCCACGGCGGCCATTCGTTTTTAGAGCTTTTCCAGCTCCAATGTCCATGCGCCAGCACACTTTTCTGGCGAGGCGCGCGGGTATGTTGATAGCGCCGTATCGCGGGCGATAGTTGATGTGGATCAAACGCCTAACACGTGCCCGCCGGCGCGCGCCAAAGCTCCCGGCAAGGCGAGGGACCGCCGCCGCCGGCTTGGACATTTTGTCCATGGGCGCACTCCGTCCATGATGGCTGAGCCGGCCGCGCCGATGCCGTCGCCTTGCGTCGGTGAGGCGCGGATCGGTGCCCGGCAAGCTCATGCGAAAGGACGCCTCGATGAAACGTGTCATGATTCTGAACGGTCCCAACCTCAATATGCTCGGCATCCGTGAGCCGCACATCTATGGCACGACGACGCTCGCGGAGGTCAACGCTGCTTGCGAGGACGTCGCGGCCAAGCTCGGCCTCAAGCTCGCCTTCCACCAGTCCAACCACGAAGGCGTTCTCGTCGACCTGATCCAGTCGGCGCGGCAGGATGCCGACGCCGTCGTCATCAATCCGGCCGGCTTCTCCTTCACCTCGGTCGCGATCATGGATGCGATCAAGACGTTCGAGGGGCCGGTGCTGGAGGTCCACATCTCCAACATCCACGCCCGCGACGAATATCACCGCCACTCCAGGATCTCGTTCGTGGCGACCGGGGTGATCTGCGGGCTGGGTCCGTTCGGCTACATCGCAGCGCTGCACGCGATCGCGAATATGAAGTGAGGGGTACGCTCCCTCGCCCCGCTTGCGGGGAGAGGCGAAGACATCACGTCGTCCGGAACTGCAGCACGCCGTCCTTCGTCTCGGCCGTCAGCCGGCCCTCGACGATCATGTAGTTGACGTGGGCGACGAGCTCGCCGGCGGCAAAGCCCATCTGGTGCTCGTCGAGCACGTGCTTGTTGAACACGACGGGCACCAGGGCGCGCGAGGTCTGCGGCACCTCGCGGCAGGCGTCCGCGATCAGGCGGCAGCGCTCTTCGTGATGGTCGGCGAGCTGCTTGATGCGGGTCTTCAATCCGTAGAACGGCACGCCGTGGCCGGGCAGCACCAGCAGGTCATAGGGCAGCGTCGTGGTGAGGCTGGCGAGCGAGGCCAGATATTCGCCGAGCGAGTTCTGGTCGGGCTCGACCGCCCAGACGCTGACATTGGGCGAGATCTTGCTCAGCACCTGGTCGGCGGAGAGGAACAGCTTGTCGTCGGCGCAATACAGCATCACCTGGTCGAGCGCGTGGCCGCCGCCGGTGATCACCTTGAAGCGGCGCGTGCCGATCACGACGTCGTCGCCGTGGGAGATGCGGCGGTAGGAGGGCGGCAGCACCGAGACGCGCTTGAGATAGTCCTGGCCGCGGCCGAGCAGCTTCTCGGTGAGCGACTCGTCCATGCCATGGCGGCGGAAGAACAGCCGCTGCGCTTCCTGCCGCTCCGCGGTGCCGCGGTTCTGGTGATAGACCGATTGCAGATATTCGACCTGCGACATCACCAGCGGGCAGTTGAACCGCTCGACCACCCAGCCCGCAAGCCCGACATGGTCGGGGTGGGAATGGGTGACGATCAGGCGCGTGATGGTGACGCCCTTCAATGGCCCGTCGAACAGCCTGGTCCAGGCCTCGATCGTCTCCTCGTTGCCGAAGCCGGTGTCGACCATCGCATAGCCGTCGCCGTCGGCGAGCAGGTAGATGTTCACGTGGTTGAGGCGGAACGGCAACTTCAGCCGCGCCCACAACACGCCGGGCCTGACCTCGACGATCTCGTCGTGGCCGGGATGCTGTTCCCAGGGGTAGCGAAGGGCCTCGGCCGAGGATTGGGCGGTGTCGGTTTTTGCGTTCATGCTATCGGCTTAAACCCGCCGCGGGCGGCGCGCCAGCCGAAAAAGGGCGGGCCGTGGTCTCCGCATGGCGGTCATACCGGCAGTTTTCCGCAGCCCGGATTACGCTCCATCCGGGCTGCGAAGCGGCGGCTTACGCCGCCCGCATGTTGTTGAGGAACGCGTCGATCTCTCCACGCAGCATGTCGGCTTCGCGGCGTAGCGCGTCGGAGGCGCCCAGCACTTCGTTCGCCGCGGCACCGGCCTCGGCGGAGGCGGTGGAGACGCCGACGATGTTGCTGGAGACTTCGCTGGTGCCGCCGGCCGCATGCTGGATGTTGCGGGCGATCTCGCGCGTCGCCGCGCCCTGCTCCTCGACCGCGGCCGCGATCGTGGTGGTGACGTTGTCGATCTCGCCGATGATCCGGCCGATGCCCTGGATGGCGCCGACTGCAGAGGTCGTGATGTCCTGCATGCTGGCGATCTGGGTGCGGATCTCCTCCGTCGCCTTGGCGGTCTGGCTTGCGAGGCTCTTGACCTCGGAGGCGACCACCGCAAAGCCGCGGCCGGCCTCGCCCGCGCGCGCCGCCTCGATGGTGGCGTTGAGCGCGAGCAGGTTGGTCTGCGAGGCGATGGTCTGGATCAAGTCGACCACGACGCTGATGCGGCTCGCGCTGTCGGCGAGGCTCTGCACCGTGGCGTCGGTGGCGCCGGCCTCGTCGACCGCCTTCTTGGCGATCGCAGCCGAAGTGACGACCTGCTTGCTGATCTCCTCGATCGAGGAGGACAGCTGCTCGGTGCCCGACGACACGGTCTGCACGTTGACCGAGGTCTCCTCCGCGGCGGAGGCGACCGCGTTCACCAGCGCGTTGGACTGGTCGGCGGTGGTCGACATGCTCTGCGCGGTCGACTGCATCGAATTGGCCGACTGCGCCAGATTGTCGAGCGCGGAGCGCACCGTGTTCTCGAATTCGGCGATCTTGGCTTCCATGCGCGCGGCCCGCTCGGCCTTGGCGACACGGTCTTTCTCCTGCTCGCCGGCGAGCGCCCGCGCTTCGATCATGCTGTCGCGGAACACGGTCAGCGTTTCCTTCATCACGCCGATCTCGTCGTTCTGCCGGGAGCGGACGATCTCGGTGTCGAGGTCGCCGGCCGACAGCAGCTGCATGGCGCGCTGAAGCTCGCGGATGCGGCGCAGGATGTTGCGGCCGACATAGAGCCAGACGAACAGCGCCGAGCCGACCAGCATCGAAGCCCCGAGCGCCAGCATCACGGTCGTCGCGAGCGAGGTCTCCTGCTGCGCCTGGGTGGTCGAGGCGTTGGTCTCCTTCTGCACGCCGTCGACGAGCTGCTGCACGCTGATGCCGAGGCCGACATTGAGCTTGCGGGTCTCGTCCAGGATGGTCTGGCCGTAGTCGATGGAGTCGAGCTCCTTCTCGCGCAGATTGAACACGCCGGTCTTGCCGGTGCCGAGCGCGAGCAGCTTCTCCGCCGTCTCGCGCAGCATCTTGTTGCCCTGGTTGTCCGGCAACAGATCGAGGTTGGATCGCAGGCGGCCCTGCGCCGTCTTGAATTCCTTCTGGATGTCGTCGAGCTTGTCGCTCGTGTTAGCCGACAGCGCCGCGCTCATGTCGGCGGCGGCGAGATTGCCGCTGGCGACGACGTTGCCGAGCTGGCCGACGGTCTGTGCGGCGTCGCTGGCGTCTGCAGCGGACAGGTCGGCCGAGCCGAGAATGGCGTTGACCCGGGTCTGCGCGTCGAGCATCGCCGGGCTGGCCGCGCCGACGAAGGCGCCCTGCGCGTTGCGCAGCGCGTCATACTGCTTGTCGTGAAGGGCGGCGATATCCAGCCGTTCGCGGGCGGCCTTGGCCAGGCTCTGCGCCGCCTCGTTGATGCTCTTCATCGTTTCGCTGAGGCCGGAGACGACGGTCTTGTCGCCGCCGAGCTGGATGATCTCGGTGAGCTTCTGCTGCGTCTGCTCCTGCAATTCCTTGAGCTTCTTGGTGCGCTCGTTCAGGGCGTCCTCGCTTTGCGCCGCGAGCAGGGCCGGTCCCTGTGCCGCAAGGCTCGCGCTCAAAGCCGACAATTGCAGGCTGGCGGCAAGGCGCGGAATGTCCCGCCCGCTGAGATCGGTCATGCGTCCGCCGAGATTCTGCAGCGCCAGGCCGGCGCCGGCTGCGATCACGAGGCCCATGCCCGCGATCACCGTGAAGGCCGCGAACAGGCTGCCGCGAACGCCCCAGCTCGGCAGTTTGATGCGAGGCATAAAACGGCCCAAGCGGCCAAGCCCCAGACGGATCGCCATCGAAAATTCCCCCAGCTCTTGCTTATCTTTGTGGCGGCAGTATCGGCACCGGGGGTTAAGAATTCGCAATCTCCGCAAACGGTTGCTGACGTTCCGCAGGGCGAAAAAAGAACGGGCCGGCGAGATCGCCGGCCCGTTTGTCGTAAAGGTCTTGGTAACCGATCAGTAGCGCGCGACCGCCGGGCTTGCCCAGTTGAAGCGGTAGTTGACGCCCGCCTTGATGGTGTGGTCGTCGGTGGTGAAGCTGCCGGTGCCGGTGAGGGGGCCCGCGGTGAAGCTCGCGTCGCCGAAATTGTAATACTGGTACTCGGCCTTGGCGGACCAGTTCGGGGCGAACATGTATTCGAGGCCGGCACCGACGGTGTAGCCGTTGCGGTGATCGCCCGTGATCACAAAGGCGGCCGGCACGCCGCCGACGGTCACCTTCTCGTTGTTGTCCGAATAGGCGTAGCCGCCCTTCACGTAGACGAGGCCGGGGCCCCAGGTGTAGCCGACGCGACCGGTGATCGAGCCGAGACCGCGCTGGTCGTTGGTGTAGGCGATGCCGCCCGGGAACACGGCGCCGACGCTGCCGGAAAGCCAGGAATACTGGCCTTCGAGGCCGACCACGAAGTTCGGGTGGATCTGCCAGTCCGCACCGGCCTGCACGCCGCCGAGGAAACGGCCGTTGCCGTTGTTGCCGGTGGAGAGGCCGTTGAAATTGTTGTCGCTGGAGAACGCGCCGCCGACATGGCCACCGATGTAGAAACCGGTCCAGTTGTAGATCGGCGCGGCATAGGCCGGCGCGGGCGCCTTGTAATAGTTGCGGTTGCCGAGATCGGCACCGACGGCCGGCGCAGCCGCGCCCACCATGAGCAGCGCAACGGTCGCAAACAGAATCTTCTTCATCGTCTTGAACTCCAGCACTCAATGTCCCCGGCAGGCGCGCTTTCCGCGCCGCGTTGGTTTTGCAGATAGCTCGCTTTTGACGAAAATGCTGTCACATCCGTGGCACAGCAGCAGCCAACCTAACTTATTGGGCTGCAATCGGTTTTCGTACTTAATGGCGGCTTAAGAAGTGGTGAAGGAAGGCTTAACGTCGCCCCTCTCCGGTAACCTCTGCGCGCGCTTCGTTAACCGAGACGCCGGCGCGCCTCGTCCCGCATCTGCTGGCGGAATGCGGCGCGCTTTGCGGGACGATCCTCCTCGCGCACGTCGTGGCGGTCGAAGATGTCGAACTTCTCCAGGATCGGATAGCGCTCGCTCGCCATCGCGAGCACGCGCAGCACCCTGGTCGCCGATGGTGTCGGGCCGCTCACCTCCCAGCGCCGGATAGTGTCGACGCCGCCCTTCTCAGGCAATCCGCAGAGCTTTGCCATGTCGGCCGCGGTGAGCGTCCGCTCCAGGGCATCGGAGAGGTCGGCGCGCAGCTGCTTCAGTTCGGGGCCGGTCATGTCGCCTCAAGACGCGAAGTCGATGAGGTCAATGCCCTAGCGCTGATTCGGGTCCATCCGAAGGCGCGCCTCGGCACCTTCCCTCCGCGCACGGAGTTATGAACGGGCGCCTCTGGACATCGTCCGGTGAATGAACACATGGCGAGAAGGCGCCAGCTTCGGAAGGGTCAGCCATGACAGGCATCAAATTCGCCATCGCCGCGTTCGTCTCTGCCGGACTGCTTTTTGCGCCCTTTGCGGCTGAGGCCAAGAAGCGCTCGACCAGGCATTACAGCTCTGGCGTGGTGGCGCCGAACTACGGTGGCGCTGCATCGCCGGCGGCGCAGCCGACGCCGTCCTATGGATCGTCCGGACAGTCGGTCGGCACCGTCACGGCGCCCTCGATCGGCTCCTACAATTGGCCGTCGGTCGGCGTGACCAATTCCGTTCCGACCTGGAGCAACACGACCCGATAGCGCGAGGCCGCTAAATGCCCCGGCGGGCCTGGTTTCCGATCACGCAGCGCCATGCCGCCAGCCGCTCGGCCGGATGCTGGTTCATCCAGTCGGCGAGCTGTGGCGCGCCCATCAGGCAGGACTGCACCGAGACCTCGGCGAAATCCGAGGAGGTGACGAGTTGCTCGTGACAATTGCTCGGCGAGGCGAGGCTGCACAGCACCGCGATGATCTTGATCACGACCGGGTGCTCCCGTCGCCGACGAATGTCCGGCCAGGCGGCGTCTTGTCGTGACCTTCGCTGGCCGGATCAGCCGAAGGGAAGATGCTGTCGTAGATGGCACGCGCCTCCTCGATGAGACGCGTTCGCTCGCGCTCGGACTTCGAGACAAATCGAATAACTTCGCCCATGTTGGCTCCGTATCAATTGGACGCGTCACTATGAGATGACGTCAATCATTCCATTGCGATCTATGGTCCCGGATTCGCCTTTGCAGCGGTGCGGCCGATCACGACCGAATAAAAAACGCGTGAGCGCACCCCGGACATCTCATCCGGCGCCGCTCATGCGCCGGGTTGAGAAGCCGTTCACCACTTCATATTCGTTGCAAGGCCCTTCTGCGGCCATGCGCGCGAATGCCGGTTCGGCTTTACTCCTTGCCTTCGTCAGCAAGGATCATTTCAAAAAGCAAATGCCGTCCTATCGAATATGTTTCACGTTCGTGGGCACCAGTTTTTGGAACCATCCCGAATTCTGGTGACCCGATGCGAAAACGTGTCACGCCGCAGGCGCGCGCTGTTTCCGTCCCGGCACCGCCGCCAGCAGCTCGCGCGTATAGGCGTGCTCCGGCGCGGCGAACAGCTGCGCGGTCGGCCTCAGCTCGACGATGGCGCCGCGCTGCATCACCGCGATGCGGTCGCAGATCTGCGCGGCGACGCGCAAGTCGTGGGTGATGAACAGCATCGAGAGGCCAAGCCGCGCCTTGAGGTCTTCGAGCAGCTTCAACACCTGCGCCTGCACCGAGACGTCGAGCGCGGACACGGCTTCGTCGGCGACGATGATCTCGGGTTCGAGTGCCAGTGCGCGTGCGATGCCGATGCGCTGGCGCTGGCCGCCGGAGAATTCATGCGGATAGCGTTCGAGCGCGCCGGCATCGAGGCCCACCATCTTGAGCAGATCGCGGGCGCGATCGAACGCGACCTTTGGATCGGTGCCGGCCGCGATCGGGCCGTCGACGATGATGTGGCCGATCTTTCGCCGCGGATTGAGCGAGGCGAACGGATCCTGGAAGATCATCTGGATACGATGGCGCTCGGCGCGCAGTGCCTTGCCCGCGAGAGAGGTGAGGTCGGTGTCGCCGATCCGCACGGTGCCGCGGTCGGCCTCGATCAGCCGCATCACGAGGCGTGCGACCGACGATTTGCCCGAGCCGGATTCGCCGACGAGACCGAGCGTCTCGCCCTTGAGGATATCGAAATTCACCCCGCGCGCCGCATCGACGCGGCGGTCCTCGCGAAACCAGCCGCCCGATGTCACATAGGTCTTGTCCAGCCCGATCACCTCGACCGCCTTGACCTGACCGTCGAGCGGCTCTCGCGCCGGCGGATCCATTGATGGCACGGCGGCGAGCAGGGCCTTGGTGTAGTCATGCTGCGGCTCGCTGAAGACGGAGCCAGCGGGGCCTTCCTCCACGACCTTGCCGTGGCGGAGCACCACGACCTGGTCGGCGATGTCGGCGACCACGCCGAAATCGTGGGTGATGAACATCACCGCCATGTTGCGGCTCTGCTGGAGGTTGCGGATCAGCTTGAGGATCTGCGCCTGCGTGGTGACGTCGAGCGCGGTGGTCGGCTCGTCCGCGACCAGCACGGCGGGCTCGAGCGCCAGCGCCATCGCGATCATGGCGCGCTGGCGCTGGCCGCCGGAGAGCTGGTGCGGATAGGCGCGGACGATGCGCTCGGGGTCGGGCAGGCCGACCTCGCGCGCCAGCGACAACGCTTTCGCGCGGCGCTCCTTCGGCGTCAGCAGGCCGTGCGCCTCGAACATCTCGGCCATCTGGTCGCCGATCCGCATCAAGGGATTGAGCGCCGTCATCGGCTCCTGAAAAATCATTGCCAGGCGGCGGCCGCGCAGATCGCGCCAGCCGGCGTCGTCGAGCTTGAGCAGGTCGCGGCCTTCGAACTGGATCTCGCCAGAGGTGACTGAAACAGTGTCAGGCAGCAGGCCCATCAGCGCATGTGCGCACATTGATTTGCCGGAGCCGGACTCGCCGACGACGCAGACGATCTTGCCCGGCCGCAGGTCGAGCGAGACGCCGTCGACGGCGAACGGACGCTCGGCGCCCTTGGGCAGCGCGATCCGCAAGTTCTTGATGGAGACGGCGGAAGGAGCGGTCATCAGCGGCCCTCCCGCGACAGGCGCGGATTGAGCGCATCGTTGAGGCCTTCGCCGATCAAATTGAGGCCGAGCACCGAGATCAGGATGGCGACACCGGGGAATACGGTGATCCACCAGGCTTGCCGGATCACGGTGCGGCCGGCGCCGACCATGTAGCCCCAGGAGATCAGATTGGGGTCGCCGAGGCCGAGGAACGACAGCGAGGATTCCAACAGGATCGCGGTCGCCACCATCAGCGAGGCCAGCACGATCACCGGCGACAGCGCGTTCGGCAGGATCTCGCGCAGGATGATCCAGCTGTTGCTTTGACCTGTGACAATCGCGGCCTGGACATATTCGCGCGTGCGCAGCGACAGCACCTCGCCGCGGACGAGGCGGGCGACCGGCGGCCAGCTCACCAGCGCGATCGAGGCCACGATCGAGTAGATCGAGGGCTGCAGGATCGCGACCAGCACGATCGCCAGCGCGAAGCTCGGAATGGTCTGGAAGAATTCGGTGAAGCGCATCAGGGCGTCGTCGACCCTGCCGCCGAAATAGCCGGCCATGGCGCCGATGGGAATGCCGACCACGAGCGCGACTAGGGTCGAGACCAGACCGACCAGCAGCGAGACTCGTGCACCAAAGATCATGCCGGCGAAGACGTCGCGGCCGAGCGCGTCGGTGCCGAGCGGCACCGTCGACAACGTGAACGGCGGCAGGAACGGCCGCTGCACCATGCGCCACGGCGAATTCGGGAACAGCATCGGTCCGAACAATGCGATTCCGACCGCGAGCAGAAGAATGATGAGCCCGATGACGCCGCTCGGGCTCTTGAGCATCGATGACCAGAACTGTTTCATGAGGCGAATTCGATGCGCGGATCGACCAGGCGATAGACCAGGTCGGTGATGAGGTTGAAGATCAGCACCATGGCGGAGCAGATCACGAAGACGCCGAGCAGGAGGTTGTAGTCGCGCTGCAGCAGGGCGTCGTACATCAGCCGCCCGATGCCGGGCCAGGCGAACACGGTCTCGGTGATGACGGCGCCGCCGATCAGCGTGCCGGAATGGACGCCTGCGAGCGTCACGACCGGCAGCAGCGCGTTGCGCAGCACGTGGCGGCGCTGGATCACTGCGTCGGAGAGGCCCTTCGCGCGCGCCGTCTTGACGAAGTCGAGGCGTTTCACCTCCAGCATCGAGGCGCGCGTCATGCGGGTGTAGGTCGCCATGAAGAACAGGCCGAGCGTCATCGCCGGCATGATCAGGTGTTTTGCGACGTCGACCGCGTGGGAAAGGCCCGTGAGGTTGGCGCCGACGGTCTCGTAACCGAAGCTCGGCAACCAATCCACGGTGACCGAGAACAAGAGGATGCCCATCAGCGCCACCCAGAAGATCGGCATGGCGTAGAAGATCAGCGCGAACACGGTGATGGCGGTGTCGAGAAAGGTTCCGGCGAAGCGGGCGGCGAAGGTGCCGAACAGGACGCCGAGGATCAGCGAGATCGCGAACGCCGTCAGCGTGAGCAGCAGCGTCGCCGGCAGCCGCTCGCCGATCAGCTTCGTCACCGGCGCCTGCTGGCGGAACGAGAAGCCGAGGTCGAGGCTGACGACGCCCTTGACGTAGATGAGCAGCTGTTCGGGCAGCGGCTTGTCGAGGCCGAATTTTTCCCGGAGCTGCTTGACGAAGACCTGGTCGCTGGCGCCGGCCTCGCCCGCCATCACGACCGCGGGATCGCCGGGCGCAAGCCGGATCAGGAAGAAATTGAGGACGACGATCGCGAGCAGGACGATCACGCCCTTGAGCACACGCTGGGCAACGAAGGAGAGCATTTTATTGTAGGTTCTTTATTGGTGACATGACCTTTGACCGCTAGGGCGGTGCGCTCCCCCGCCCCGCTCTTGCGGGGAGAGGGTTGGGGTAAGGGGCCTCTCTACGCGCGAGAATGCCGATGGACCTGTACCCCCGCACCCGCCACGCTCTGCGAGCGTGTCGACCTCTCCCCGCGGGCGGGGAGAGGTAAGAGCTCACTTGTCGAGCCATGCGTCCTTGAAGCCGTCATTGACCCCGATCGCCGTCGTGATCAGGTTCTTGACCTTGCAGCGGGTGATGGTCGGGAATTGCAGCTCGAGCATCCAGGCCACCGGTACGTCCTCGACCAGGATCTTCTGCGCCTTCTCGTAGATCTCCTTGCGCTTGGAGTCGGGGGTTGCCACCGCGCCGTCGGCGAAGAGCTTGTCGATCTCGGGGTTGGAATAGCCCTCGACGTTGTTGAAGACCTGGCCCTTCGCGATGTTGCTGGAGATATAGTTGCGGCCGACCCCGAGCGCGGGATCGCCATACTGGTAGAGATAGGTGAAGGCGATGTCGTAATCCCAGTCGCCGATCTTCTGATTGCCGCCGGCAACGTCGGTGGCGATGGTCTCGATGTTCATGCCGACGTCCTGGAGGTTCTGCTTCACGGCTTCACCCCAGCGCTGCCAGGTCTCGCCATAGGCGAGCGGCAGCAGGCGGATCTTCTCGCCCTTGTAGCCGGCTTCCTTCAGCAGCGCCTTGGCCTTGGCCGGATCGTACGGGTACTTCTTCACGTCGTCGGTGTAGTATTTGATGGTCGAGGCCGAGGGGCCCGTGGCGACCTTGCCCAGCCCGTTCCAGATCACGTCCTTGGCGAAATCGCGGTCGATCGCGTACATGACCGCCTGCCGCACCCGCTTGTCGGCCAGAGGACCCTGGCGATTGTTGAGCCACAGCCAGGCCAGCGGCGAGAAGAACTCCCAGCCGGCGCCGGTGACGCAGGTGTCCTTCAGCTTCGACAGCCGCGGCACGTCGAAATTCTCGACCGAACCGCCGGGCAGCACGTCGACCTTGCCGGTCTCGTAGGCCACCGAGCGCGCGGCCGCGTCGGGAATGATTTGCCAGTAGATCTCGTCGAGATAGGGCTTGCCCTTCTCGTAATAGTTCGGGTTCTTGACCAGGCGGATGAAAGAGCCCTTCTGCCATTCCTTGAACATGAAGGGGCCGGTGCCCACCGGTGCGTTGTTGTAGGGATTGGTCTTCCAGTCGGTGCCCTCATAGAGATGCTTCGGCACCATCGGCATCGAGCCGACCTCGAAGATGCCGAGGAACGGGCCGAACGGCTGCTTCAGCGTGAAGACCACGGTGTAATCGTCGGGCGCCTCGACCTTGTCGACCTGCGCCAAATTGGTGCGGGCACGCGCATGCGTCTGCTTCAGCATCTCGATCGAGAACAAGACGTCCGCGGCGGTGAAGGGTTTGCCGTCGTGCCAGGTCACGCCCTTCCTGAGCTTGAAGGTGTAGGTCTTGGCGTCCGCGCTGACACTCCAGCTTTCGGCGAGTTCGGGTTGGGGTTCGAGCTTGGGGCTGTAGCGCAGCAGCCCCTCGAAGATGTTGCCCGACACCATCTGGGTCGGGCCGTTCTGGACCAGCGCAAGCATCAGGCCGGGCGGCTCGGGCTGGATCACCGCGTTGATCACACCGCCCGTCTTCGGCTCTTGCGCCAGCGCCGGGGCCGCAAGGCCGCAAGCCAGGAGGAGACCAAGCAAAACTCGTTTCGGCATGTCGTATCTTTCTCAATCAAGACCAGCCGAAAACGCTTCGCGACGTCATGCGTGCAAAGCTTGGCCAGCCCATCCCAGTCCCCATCCGAGGTCGAGGCTCACACAGTCTCGTTCGGCGCCGCAAGATGAAAGTCTCGACAGCGTTCGCACAAAAAATGTACAGCGCGTCCTGTTTTCACTTGATTCATCGTCGCGTCACGGAGACAAGTCGGCCATGGACAATGCCACGCGCTCCGAACGATCCCGCAATGCCGCGCTCGAAGCGGCCATCGCGATCATCGCACGAGACGGGCCCGGGCGGCTGACGCTCGATGCGATCGCGCGCGAGAGCGGCCTCAGCAAGGGCGGCGTGATGCACCAGTTCCGCACCAAGGAGGCGGTGCTGAAGGCGTTGCTCGAACGGCAGATGGCGCATTTCGAGGCGTTCTCGACGCGCTATATGGCGAAGGCGAGCGAGACCTCCGCCAATCCAAATTTGGCGACCCAGCTCGCGACCGTGCGCGAAGCGGCCACCTCGCCGAATTCCGCCGCGCTGGCGCTGGTTGCGGCCATGGTGGAGAATCCCAATCTGATGGCGCTGCCGCGCGAGCGCGAGATGGAGCGAATGGCGGCGATCAGGGACGAGGCCACAGATCCGGATCTGGCCATGCTGCGCTGGGCCGGAGCGATGGGACTGCTGCTGAGCTCGCTGTTCGGCATGTCGCCGCTCGGCAAGGATGACCATCAGCGGCTGTTCGCGCGCCTGCTCGACGATTCGCAATGGACCGGCCTCGAGCGGCCGGCGGCAGCGCGCGCCGCCAAATCCGGAACGGCGCCGGCCGCGAAGGCTGCGAGCCGGCGCAAGCGCGCCTGATCGATCGTTAACGAAACCTCAGCGTGGCCTGCCCAAAGTCGCGCCTGCGGCCAAATGCGCCATGCCCGCATTGTCGAACTTTACAAACCGTCTGGTCGGTTTTATAGATCCCGGCACTGAGGCAGCCCGAAGCTTCCGAGATGGCCCCCAACGAAGCCGAGGGTTGGCAATGGCGAGCGCCGCAGCCGCGTCCGGTCCCAGACGCGGCTGCGGTCGCCACCGCACTGAACAGTGCCAAGAGGAGTCTGAGATGA
Source organism: Bradyrhizobiaceae bacterium (assembly GCA_003963435.1). Taxonomy (GTDB): domain Bacteria; phylum Pseudomonadota; class Alphaproteobacteria; order Rhizobiales; family Xanthobacteraceae; genus Bradyrhizobium. The sequence continues at coordinate 18,002 of RXJC01000514.1, forward strand.
ATCGCTCGATCGCCCTGCGCGGTCTGGGAACGCTGGTGCTTGGCGTTAGCATGGGCGGCTGCGCCTCGGTCGCGCCGGTGCCCTATTCGGAGATGGCGTCCTCCGCCTACCTGGCCCCGGACAAGTCGGACGCCTCCGGCCGGGTGCCTTACCGCTATTCCACGCCGGTCGACTGGCGCGCCTATAACAAGGCGATCCTCGATCCCGTCGTGGTCTATCGCGGTCGGGATCACCAGTTCGGCGACATGTCCGACAAGGACAAGGCGACGCTCGCCGCCTATATGCAGAATTGTTTCGCCGACCGGCTCCGCGGCCGCTTCACGCTGGTGCGCGAGCGCGGGCCGAACACGCTGCGGATCAGGCTGACGCTCACCGGCGCCGTCGCCAACACGCCGGTGCTCGGCACGCTCTCGCGCTTCGACATGGCCGGCGCGATCTACAACGGCGTGCAGGCCGCGCGGGATGGCGAGGGGACGATGACCGGCTCGGTCATCTACGGCGTCGAGATCTTCGACGCGACGACCTCGCGGCTGCTCTCCGCCTACGTCACCAAGCAATATCCAGCTGCCTACGACATCAAGGCCACCGCCGGCGCGCTCGCGGCCGCGACGGCCGGCCTCGACAAGGGCGCCGACGCGCTGATGGCGCAGCTGAACTGACGCCGCGATCCATGCAACGAAAGGTGCTGCTGATGAACATTCTCCTTCGCTTCGTGCTGCGCATCGCGATCACGATCGTGATGCTGGCGTTTGGCGGTCGCGCCGGCGCCGTCACGCCGGCGGATCCGAGCGGCACATGGCTGGTCGAGGACGGCCGCGCCCGCATCCGCCTCGAGCGCTGCGGGCCGTCGCGCGAGCGCCTGTGCGGCTTCATTGTCTGGATGAAGGAGCCGGCCGACAAGCGCGGTCAGCCTTACCGCGACAGCCAGAATCCGGATCCGGACAAGCGCGCCCGCATGCTGCTCGGCCACCAGCTCATCATGGGCTTGCAGGCGACGCCGGAGGGGCGGTTTGCCGGCGAGATCTACAATGCCGAGGACGGCAAGCTCTATTCGGTCTCGCTCTGGCGTGAATCCGCCGATCGCCTGAAGCTGAAAGGCTGCCTGATAAAATTCCTGTGCCAGACCCAGACCTGGCAGCAGACCCTCGACGTCGTGCCCGGCCAGCTCGTCGGCCTGACCGGCGACCTCAACGGCCCGCGCGCCGACAAGGAATGGGCGGCGGCGCCCGCTCCGAAGCCGATCCCGGCGAAAGTGAAGTAGCCCTCAGGAGGTCCGCAGCGCCCGCCGCAATTCGTCGAGCGCCTCCGCGAGTTGCTCGCGGTGTGCGATGTCGTCCTTGGGGATGCCGGCGACGCTGCCGGCGAGCTCACGCAGGATGCCGGCGAGCAGGCCGAAATTGATGTGCAGGTGCACCGATTTGCGTTCGTCGGCGGCGCCGGGATGCTGCAGCACCAGCGCAACGCCGCTGCCGTCGAGCCGCGCCTCGAACCGCGAGGAATGCTCGA
>RXJC01000108.1:0-5675 GCA_003963435.1 Bradyrhizobiaceae bacterium
ACGACGAAGCGGCCGCCCCACTTCTTGAAGATCGGACCGTTGGCGACGGCGTAGGGCTTGTAGCCCTCGTCGTTGTTCACGTCGACGCGCCCGATCCAGTAGCCCTTTGCCATCGTTCTTCTCCCTGTGTTTTTGATCTCTATTTGAGCATGATCTGATCGGAAAACCGTTTCACACTTTGCGCTAACGCGGCCCTTCGGGTCCGGATCATGCTCCCAGCGCCTGCGCGATCTCGGCCTGGATGGCGTCTGCGACGGCCTTAGGATCAGCGGCCTCCACGATCGGACGCCCGACGACGAGATAATCGGCGCCGGCCGCAATCGCACGGCCCGGCGTCATGATGCGTTTCTGGTCACCGGTCGCCGATCCGGCGGGTCGGATGCCCGGCGTGACGAGGCGCATCTGGTGGCCGACGATCTTGCGCAACGCGCCGGCTTCCTCCGGCGACGACACCAGGCCGTCGATGCCGAGCACCTGCGCCTGCTGCGCGCGCGCCTCGACCAGTTCGGAAACACCGAGCCGATAACCGGCTGCGTGCAAATCGTCCTCGTTGTAGGACGTCAGCACCGTGACCGCGAGGATCTTCAGGCTCGAATTGCCGCGGCCTTCAACCGCGCCCTTCATGGTCTGCGGATAGGCGTGCACGGTCAGGAAGGTGGCACCGAGCCTGGTGATGCTCTCGACGCCTTGCATCACGGTGTTGCCGATGTCGTGCAGCTTGAGATCGAGAAAGACCTTCTTGCCTTTGTCGGCGAGCTTGCCGACCAGCGGCAATCCGCCGGCATAAGCGAGGCGATAGCCGATCTTGTAGAAGGTGACGCTGTCGCCGAGACGGTTGATCGTCGCCTCCGCGGCGTCGACGCTGGGCAGATCGAGCGCGACGATCAGGCGGTCCTTCGGGGCGATCTCGGCTGGCGTCATGTCACCTCACATCATGCGTTGGGAAATGTCGATCAATTGCGCGACAAGCTCTCTCAACGCGGCGATATCGCCCTCGTTCTTGAGCCTGTCCATATCGTCATAGGCCTGGTCGGCAAAGGCCAGCGTAAGCTGGCTGGCGATCACGTTGGCGTGGCACGAGGTCAGGATCAGACGCAAGGCCTGCAGCGCACGGGCCGCGCCTAACCGGCTCTGCGAGGCGCCGGCGAGCGCGAAGACTCGGTTGCGGAACACCTCGCCGCGAGATTCGTGCAGCTCTTGCACGCGGCTGACCCAGTCGATCGCGTTCTTGAGCAGCGGCGGGACCGAGGCGTTGTATTCGGGCGTGACGAACAGCACGCCATGATGCGCGCCGATCATGCGCTTGAGGTTGATGGCATGCTTGGGCACGCCGGATTTGGCCTGAAGATCGCCGTCGTAGATTGGCAGCGGAAAATCGGCGAGCGAGATCCGGGTGACGTCGACGCCGGCGCGGGCAAATTCATAGGCAATGACCGCCGCCAGCTTCGCATTGTGCGAGCCGGTGCGCAGCGAGCCGGGAATGATCAGGATCTTGGGTGCGGACATCCGCTTCCCTGCGTTCGGCGAAACCAGCCCGCCGCGCATCGAAGCAAGCCGGCGGAATTAGTCCTTGCGATACACCCAGACGCGGGCCGGCGGAAGGTTCATCCAGATCCGTTCCGAGGCCTCTGTGGACACGCCGGGCAGCGATTTCGGGATCGGCGGCACCACGGCATAGGTGAACTGGACGAAGGGCGCGCCGGGCGCGAGTGCCGTGAAGGCGTCGCGGATCAGCCGCAGCCGCGTCAGCATCGGTTTTGTCACGAGCGGCAGGCCGGAAACGACGGCGGAAGCCGGCGCGCTCAGCACGTTCCAGAGCGTGTCACGCAGGCGATAGGCATCGCCCTGCACCACCTTGGCCTGCGGGTAGCGGTCGCGCAGCAGCGCGCAGAAGCCGGGATTGTATTCGACGAGGACGAGACGCTTCTGGTCGACTCCGCGCTCGATCAGGGCGGAGGTGATGGCGCCGGTGCCCGGCCCGAGCTCGACCACCGGCGCATCGGAATCGGGATCGACATAGTGAGCCATGGTCCGCGCCAGCAGCTTGCCCGACGGCATCACCGCGCCCATGTGCAGCGGCTTTTCGATCCACGACCTGAGAAAGCGCACCTCGTCGTCGAGACGAGGCTTCTTCAACGCACGCGCGGACGATGGCAATGGCATGTCTGGACCGGACGGGACCGCGGGACCGCGGCGTGTCAGAAAATGGTCATAAAGACGTATAGGCCGAAGTCGATACGGTCAAGCCGAGTCAACCCGCCCGATTACCGAAGAAATCCTTGACCTTGGCGAAGAAGCCCTCCGATTCCGGCTGGGTATTGCCGGAGGACAGCTTTTCGAACTCGGCCAGCAATTCCTGCTGCTTCTTGGTGAGATTCTGCGGGGTCTCGACCACGACCTGAACATACATGTCGCCCATCTGGCGCGACCGCAGCACCGGCATACCCTTTGATGCAATGCGGAATCGACGGTTGGACTGGGTTCCGGCCGGCACCTTCACCTTGGCCTTGCCCTTCTCGATGGTCGGCACCTCGAATTCGCCGCCGAGAGCGGCCGTCACCATCGAGATCGGCACGCGGCAATGCAGATCGGCGCCGTCGCGCTGGAAGAACTGGTGCTGGGCCAGCGACAGGAAAATATAGAGGTCGCCGGGCGGGCCGCCGCGCACGCCGGCCTCGCCTTCGCCGGCGAGCCTGATCCTGGTGCCGTCCTCGACGCCCGGCGGGATGTTGACCGACAATGTGCGCTCGCGGGTGACGCGGCCTTGTCCCGAGCAGGACGGGCAAGCATCCTCGATCATCTGGCCGCGGCCCTGGCAGCCCGGACAAGTCCGCTCCAGCGTGAAGAAGCCCTGCGACTGCCGCACGCGGCCGGCGCCGCCGCAGGTCGAGCAGGTCTTCGGCTTGGTTCCGGCCTTGGCGCCGATGCCCGAGCAGGCCTCGCAGGTGACCGAGACCGGAATCTCGATTTGCGCGGTCTTGCCGCCAAAGGCTTCCTCGAGCGTGATTTCCATGTTGTAGCGCAGGTCGGCGCCGCGCTCGCGGCCGCCGCGGCCGCGCTGCCCGGCCATGCCGAACAGGTCCTCGAAAATGTCGGAGAAGGAGGAGGCAAAGCCTGCGCCGAAGCCGGCACCGCCGCCGCCCTGCTCGAAAGCAGCATGGCCATAGCGGTCATAGGCCGCGCGCTTGTCCTTGTCCTTGAGGACCTCGTAGGCCTCGTTGATTTCCTTGAACTTGACTTCGCTGGTGTCGTCCCCCGGATTGCGGTCGGGATGGAATTTCATCGCCAGCTTGCGGAACGACGATTTCAGCTTGCTCTCGTCGGCATCGCGTTCGACTTCGAGGGTCTCATAGTAGCAGCGCTTGGTGGACGTGGACATGTTGAGCTCGGTCTATCCAATCGCGATTCAAGTTGGAGCAAAACGACGTCGCCACGCGACGATATAGGCAGCCTTCTGCCTGGCGGCAGAGGGCAGCATGCCAGCGTTCAGCATAACGGTCGGGAATTGATTGATCGTAACGGGCGCCTCGCCCTGTCCCGACACGGCGGCCTCCCCCACAAGGGAGGGGGCCGGTAGCGCGTGTGGGGTCCAAGCCGTCCGCATCGTCACCCTCTCGGGGCTTAAGCGGACTTCTTGTTGTTCTTGTCGTCGTCGACCTCGGTGAACTCCGCGTCGACGACGTCGTCCTTGGCCGCGTCCTTCTTGGCGTCGGCCTCGGCCTGCTGCTTGTACATGGCCTCGCCGAGCTTCATCGAAGCCTGGGCCAGGGTCTGGGTCTTGGCCTTGATCGCCTCGGCATCGTCGCCCTTCAGCGCTTCCTTGAGGTCGCTGACGGCGTCCTCGATGGCGCGGCGCTCGCTCTCGGCCACCTTCGAACCGTGCTCGGCCAGGGCCTTCTCGGTCGAATGCACCAGGCCATCCGCCTCGTTCTTGGCTGTGACGGCCTCGCGGCGCTTCTTGTCCGCCTCGGCGTTGGCCTCGGCGTCCTTGACCATCTTCTCGATGTCGGCTTCCGACAGGCCGCCGGAGGCCTGGATGCGGATCTGCTGCTCCTTGCCCGTGGCCTTGTCCTTGGCCGACACGTTGACGATGCCGTTGGCGTCGATGTCGAAGGTCACCTCGATCTGCGGCATGCCGCGCGGAGCCGGCGGAATGCCCATCAGGTCGAACTGGCCGAGCATCTTGTTGTCGGCCGCCATTTCACGCTCGCCCTGGAAGACGCGGATGGTGACCGCGTTCTGGTTGTCCTCGGCGGTCGAGAACACCTGGCTCTTCTTGGTCGGGATCGTGGTGTTGCGGTCGATGATGCGGGTGAACACGCCGCCCAGCGTCTCGATGCCCAGCGACAGCGGGGTCACGTCGAGCAGCAGCACGTCCTTGACGTCGCCCTGGAGCACGCCGGCCTGGATCGCGGCGCCGATCGCCACGACTTCGTCGGGGTTGACGCCCTTGTGCGGCTCCTTGCCGAACAGCTGCTTGACGACTTCCTGAACCTTCGGCATGCGCGACATGCCGCCGACCAGCACGACTTCGCCGATCTCACCGGCGGTGACGCCGGCATCCTTCAGCGCCTTGCGGCAGGGCTCGACGGTCTTCTGGATGAGGTCGTCGACCAGCGCCTCGAACTTGGCGCGGGTGAGCTTCATCGTCAGATGCTTCGGACCGGTCTGGTCCGCGGTGATGAAGGGCAGGTTGATCTCGGTCTGCGTCGTCGACGACAGCTCGATCTTGGCCTTTTCAGCGGCTTCCTTCAGGCGCTGCAACGCGAGCTTGTCGTTGCGCAGGTTGATGCCCTGCTCCTTCTGGAATTCGTCGGCGAGATAGCCGACCAGGCGCATGTCGAAGTCTTCGCCACCGAGGAAGGTGTCGCCGTTGGTGGACTTCACCTCGAACACGCCGTCGCCGATTTCGAGAATGGAGATATCGAACGTGCCGCCGCCGAGGTCGTAGACGGCGATCGTGCCGGCCTTGGTCTTGTCGAGGCCATAGGCGAGCGCGGCCGCGGTCGGCTCGTTGATGATGCGCAGCACTTCGAGGCCCGCGATCTTGCCGGCGTCCTTGGTCGCCTGGCGCTGGGCGTCGTTGAAGTAGGCGGGAACGGTGATGACGGCCTGGTCGACCTTCTGACCGAGATGAGCTTCCGCGGTCTCTTTCATCTTCTGCAGGATGAACGCCGAGACCTGCGAGGGGGAGTAGGTCTGGCCGTCGGCCTCGACCCAGGCATCGCCGTTGGAAGCCTTCACGATCTTGTAGGGGACGAGCTTCTTGTCCTTCTCGACCATCGGGTCGTCGTAGCGGCGGCCGATGAGGCGCTTCACTGCGAAGAAGGTGCGCTCGGGATTGGTGACGGCCTGGCGCTTGGCCGGCTGACCGACGAGTCGCTCACCGTCGTCCGTGACGGCGACGATCGAGGGCGTCGTGCGCATGCCTTCGGAATTCTCGATGACTTTGGCGTTCTTGCCATCCATCACGGCGACGCACGAATTCGTGGTGCCGAGGTCGATCCCAATGACCTTTCCCATGGTCCTGATATCCTTCTTTTTGCGGCAGGTTGGCTGGGCCCAGAAGGCACCCAAACCGAAACCCCCTAAGATCAAACATCCGCGATATTGCGATGATTGAGGCTCATATAGGAGGGGGGGAGGGGCCCGCAAGGACCGAAGCCAGGTTTCTG
>RXJC01000108.1:5725-7160 GCA_003963435.1 Bradyrhizobiaceae bacterium
GCCGCTAAAACATTGGGTTTTGGAAGTTGATATCCGGCTCGACCGCCCTTGCGGGTGAGGAATTATTAACAGGTTCAGGCGTCAGCAAGCCCCCGCTACCGCAAGCTCCGTCCCGCCCTGTTGCCGCAAGCCCAAACCCGCTACAAGGCGGACCGGCCGGAGCAGCCGCCACAGCTGCTCCGCGCGACAAAGCGGCCCGGTGGACGACCATCGAACGGCCTCAATGTGAACCAATCAGGGTGCCCATGAAGCTGATCCGCCCCCTCGCCGCGCTCGCCCTTCTCGTTAGCTCCGCGCTACCGGCCCTTGCCGCCGACGCCGTGTTTCCGCCTGGCCTGCGCCTCGGCATGGTGCCGCTGGTCGGGCTCAACACGGCCAAGACCTTTCCGGGTTTTGAAAGCGAGGACGGCAGCGTCAAGGTGCTGATCACCGAGCTGCCGCCGGCGGCCTATGGCGAGGTCGTCAGCGCCTTCAATTCCAATCCGGCCGGCACGGGCGGCGTCAAGCAGGACAAGATCGAGACGCCCGCAGGCCTTGCCTATTTCACCACCGAGAGCGGCAAGGCGGGCGACACGGCGGTGAAGCGCTATTCGATGATCGTGCCGGGCGCCGGCTTCTCCGGCTATGTCGCGGTGCAGATCCCGGAGAATGCGACCAAGATCTACACCGACGAAGCGGTGCGGCAGATGTTTGCCAGCGCCACCACGCGCAAGCAGGTCTCGGCCGAGGAGCAGATCGCGCTGATGCCGTTCAAGATCACCGATCTCGCCGACTTCAAGGACATCCGCACGCTGGCGCCGGGCTCCAGCATCATCCTCGCCGACGGCAACGAGAGCGCCGGCTATGAATCGAAGCCGTTCATGATCCTCGGCGTGATCGGCGCCACCCCGCAAGCCGCCGACGACCGCGCCCGCTTCGCCCAGGAGGCGGCGCTGCAGATCCCCGGCGTGCGTGAATCCCGCGTCACCATGTCGGAGCCGATCCGCATCAACGGCCAGCAAGGTTTTGAGACCCGGATCGACGGCGTCAGCGGCAAGGACAAGACCCCCGTGACCGTGGTGCAGTGGATCCGCTTCTCGAGCGGCGGCGCTTCGCTGCGCATCATCGCCAGCGCCCCGCGCGACCAGTGGCAGGCCGCCTTCACCCGCTTCCGCGCCGTGCGCGACGGGATTCAGCCGAAGGGGTAAGCGAAGCCCGGGCTCGCGCTTTGCGCGCCCCGGGACGACGGGCTGACAGCCCAACCTCTCACCAGACCCGGCTGCATTTTCGGGCTTTCGTTCGTACACAAGCGGAACTAGGCTTCCCTCCCGTTGGATCATCCCAAGGGGAGGCGAATGATGCTGGATCGGCGACAAGTCTTGGCAATGCTGGGAACGACGGCGCTGGTGACTCTCGCGCCGAGCGCGCTGCTTGCAGCCGCATCGATCAAGCCGGA
>RXJC01000108.1:7210-7473 GCA_003963435.1 Bradyrhizobiaceae bacterium
CAAGCCGGACGATGCCTCCGCGCTGCTCGTGATTGACGTGCAGAACTGCTTCCTGCCCGGCGGCAGCCTTGCCGTGAAAGAGGGCGAGCAGGTGGTGCCGGTCATCAACAAGATCTCGAAGGCGTTCGCGAACGTGGTGATGACGCAGGACTGGCACACGCCGGGCCATATCTCGTTTGCGTCGGTACATTCCGGCAAGAAGCCGTTCGAGACCGTCGACCTTCCCTACGGCAAGCAGGTGCTGTGGCCGGACCATTGCGTGC
>RXJC01000704.1:0-3280 GCA_003963435.1 Bradyrhizobiaceae bacterium
GGCGCCAAGCTCGGCTTCATGGGCTTCTTCACCAAGGCCGTCGTGCAGGCGCTCAAGGACATCCCGGCCGTCAACGCCGAGATCGACGGCACTGACCTGATCTACAAGAACTACTACCACATCGGCGTCGCCGTCGGCACCGACAAGGGCCTCGTCGTGCCCGTGGTGCGCGACTGCGACCACAAGTCGATCTCCGACATCGAGAAGGGCATCGCCGATTTCGGTCGCCGCGCCCGTGATGGCCAGCTCAAGATCGACGAGATGCAGGGCGGCACCTTCACCATCACCAATGGCGGCATCTACGGCTCGCTGATGTCGACTCCGATCCTGAACGCGCCGCAGTCCGGCATCCTCGGCATGCACAAGATCCAGGAGCGGCCGATGGTCGTCGGCGGCAAGATCGAGGTCCGCCCGATGATGTATCTGGCGCTGTCCTATGATCACCGCGTCATCGACGGCAAGGAAGCCGTCACCTTCCTGGTTCGCGTCAAGGAGAGCCTGGAAGATCCGGCGCGTCTGGTGCTCGATCTCTGATTCCTGATGCTCTGCGAGCGCCGTCGCCATTCGCGACGGCGCATGTCGAACCATGGAGGCGCGCGTGACGGATAAAGTCGTTGTCATCACCGGCGGCAGCCGCGGCATCGGGCGGGCGACCGCGCTTGCGGCGGCCGCGCGCGGCTACCGGGTCGTGGTCGGATACGCCAGCAACAAGAAGGCCGCCGACGAGGTGGTGGCGCAGATCGAAGCCAGCAACGGCAAGGCGATCGCGGTGAAATGCGACGTCGCCGAGGAACGCGACATCGTCGACCTGTTCAAGGAGGCCGACAAGTTCGGCACGCTGGGGGCGCTCGTCAACAACGGCGGCATCGTCGGCACCAGCGGCGTGCGCGTTGACGAGATGTCGGCCGAGCGCATCCAGCGCGTGCTCGCGGTCAACGTCACCGGCTCGATCCTCTGCGCGCGCGAGGCCGTGAAGCGGATGTCGACCCGGCATGGCGGCGAGGGCGGCGTGATCGTCAATCTGTCGTCGGTTGCGGCCAAGCTCGGCGCCCCCAACACCTATGTCGACTATGCCGCGTCCAAGGGCGCGATCGATTCCTTCACCACCGGTCTCGGCTACGAGGTCGCGGGCGAGGGCATTCGCGTTGCGGGCATTCGCCCGGGCCTGATCGACACCGAAATCCACGCCTCGGGCGGCGAGCCCGACCGGCATCATCGTCTGGCCCATATGGTGCCGATGAAGCGCGTCGGCACCGCCGACGAGATCGCGAGCGCGATCCTTTGGCTGATGTCGGACGAGGCCTCCTACGTCACCGCAGCCACTCTCGATGTGTCCGGCGGACGCTGACGCGCCGCGCGGACCCTGACACATCTCATCACGCTAAACTTACGGGACTTTCTCTCATGGCTACCTACGATCTCGTCGTCATCGGCACCGGACCTGGCGGTTATGTCTGCGCGGTGCGCGCCAGCCAGCTCGGCATGAAAGTCGCCGTGGTCGAAAAGAATGCCACGCTCGGCGGCACCTGCCTCAATGTCGGCTGCATGCCGTCGAAGGCGCTGCTGCACGCCTCCGAGATGTTCGAGGAAGCCGGCCACTCCTTCGCGAAAATGGGCGTGAGCGTTTCCGCGCCGAAGCTCGATTTGCCTGCGATGATGAACTTCAAGCAGCAGGGCATCGACGGCAACGTCAAGGGCGTCGAGTTCCTGATGAAGAAGAACAAGATCGACGTGCTCAAGGGCACCGGCAAGATCCTCGGCACCGGCAAGGTCGAGGTCTCCGCCGACGGCAAGTCGCAGCTGGTCGAGACCAGGAACATCGTGATCGCGACCGGCTCGGATATCGCGCGCCTCAAGGGCATCGAGATCGACGAGAAGCGCATCGTGTCGTCGACCGGTGCGCTGTCGCTGGAAAAGGTCCCGGGCAAGCTGCTGATCGTCGGCGCCGGCGTGATCGGCCTCGAGCTCGGCTCGGTCTGGCACCGTCTCGGCGCGGAAGTCGTCGTGGTCGAATTCCTCGATCGCATCCTGCCCGGCATGGACGGCGAGATCGCCAAGCAATTCCAGCGCATCCTCGAGAAGCAGGGCTTTGCGTTCAAGCTGGGCGCCAAGGTCACCGCCGTCGACACCTCCGGCAAGACGCTGAAGGCGACGATCGAGCCCGCTGCCGGCGGCGCCGCCGAGACGCTGGAAGCCGACGTCGTGCTCGTCTGCATCGGCCGCGTGCCGTACACCGACGCGCTCGGGCTGAAGGAAGCCGGCGTCGCGCTCGACAATCGCGGCCGCGTGCAGATCGATCCGCACTTCGCCACCAGCCTCAAGGGCGTCTATGCCATCGGCGACGTCGTTGCAGGCCCGATGCTCGCGCACAAGGCCGAGGATGAGGGCGTAGCGGTCGCCGAGATCATCGCAGGCCAGGCCGGCCACGTGAACTACGATGTGATCCCCGGTGTCGTGTATACCACGCCGGAAGTGTCCTCCGTCGGCAAGACCGAGGAGGAGCTGAAGCAGGCGGGCACCGCTTATACCGTCGGAAAGTTTCCCTTCACCGCCAACGGCCGCTCCAAGGTCAACCAGACCACCGACGGCTTTGTGAAGATTCTCGCAGATGCGAAGACCGATCGCGTGCTCGGCGTTCACATTATCGGCCGCGAAGCCGGCGAAATGATCCATGAGGCGGCCGTGCTCATGGAGTTTGGCGGCAGCGCGGAAGATCTCGCGCGCACCTGCCACGCCCATCCGACCCGCTCGGAGGCCATCAAGGAGGCCGCGCTTGCAGTCGGCAAGCGGGCCATCCATATGTAGCAGCGCGCCCAGCGCTGAATCGGGCGGGAAACATATGCTGCGCCGCCTCCTTCAACCGGTCTGGGTCCTGCTTGCGATCGTCTTCCTGATCGAAGCCTGGCTGTGGGATCACCTCGAGCCCATCGTCGCGAAGGTCGTCGCAGCGATCCCGCTGGCGCGCTTCAAGCAATGGCTGACGGAGCGCGTCGACGCGCTGTCGCCGGCCATGACGCTGATCGTGTTCGCGGTGCCTGTCATCCCGCTGTTTCCGCTCAAGCTGGTCGGCCTGTGGCTGCTCACGCACGAATACTGGACCAGCGCGGTCTTCACGATCCTGTTCGCGAAGCTGCTCGGTGTCGGCGTCACCGCCTTCGTGTTCGACGTGACGCGCGACAAGCTTCTGGAGATGCACTGGTTCGAGCGGATCTACGAGCTGGTGCTGAAGATCCGCGCCAAGGCCGCCGAGCTGGTCGACCCGATCAAGCAGCGTATCCGC
>RXJC01000704.1:3330-5264 GCA_003963435.1 Bradyrhizobiaceae bacterium
GTCACGGACGCTGCGCCTGATCCAGCGTTTCAGGAAGAGCGTGCATCAGGCGCGGTGAGCTGCGGAGGCGCGCGTCTCTATCCTCCGTCATTGCGAGCGCAGCGAAGCAATCCAGAATCTTTCTGCGGAGGCAGTCTGGATTGCGTCGTCGCAAGGGCTCCTCGCAATGACGCGGAGAGGACAGCGATCTCCACTCCTAATGCAAATGCAACAAATGCGGCCACCACAGGCCGAGCGCGGTCATGAAGAGGCCCGCGAGCGTCAGGATGCCGCTGACATAGGCCAGCGCGAACATGCCGGTGATGATGGTGGCCGAGGCCAGCACGATGCCGATCTGGAAGGCGGCCGAGGCCAGCTCGAAGTGATGGTATTTCGCGGTTGCCTCGTCGCGATCGTGCTCGGCGTGCTTGGCCTTCTCGGCGAGCTGCTCGGTGCCTTCGCCGGTCTCGGGCTCGGAGCGGTAGCGCGCCGCGGTCTTGGTCCAGTCGTCGACCTGTTTCTGCACGGCGGGCTTATGCGCCTCGTCCGCGGCGGCGAGCGCGAGCTTGCCCTGCTCGGCCGCGGTCACCACCACGGTGCGGCGGATGCTCTTGGCCTGGAAGAACGCCCAGAGATTGGCGGCCTCGACGTTCTTGCTGATCGATTCGGTCTGGGCGCCCTTGCCGAGCGTCTCCGAGACCGCCAGGAACAGCGCCAGCACCGCGATCAGGAGCGCGATCTTCTTGTTCGAGCCGGACGCGTGTTCGGCGTGCTCGGCATGCTCCATGCTTTCATGTGCGCTCATGATTCCCCTCCGCTTCGGTTCCGCAACGATTGACCGAACCGCGCGGCCTGCGCAAGAGGCACGCTTGCTGTGACAGCTTCATGTCAGGAATCAGCGGCGGTTACCGCCGCGGATGCGCGCTGGCGTAGACTTCGAGCAGGCGCTCGGAATCGATGCCGGTATAGACCTGCGTCGTCGACAGCGAGGAATGGCCGAGCAATTCCTGGATGGCGCGCAGGTCGCCGCCGCGCGAGAGCAGATGCGTGGCGAAGGAATGGCGGAGCGCATGCGGCGTCGCGCTGTCAGGTAGGCCCAGCGCGCCGCGCAGCCGCTCCATCGCGAGCTGGATGATGCGCGGGCTCAAGGGCCCGCCGCGCGCGCCGACGAAGATCGGACCTTCTGCGGGCAGCGGATAAGGGCACATCGCAACGTACTCCTGCACCAGCTCCAGCACGTTCTGCAGCACCGGCACCATGCGGGTCTTGTTGCCTTTGCCGGTCACGACCAGCACGTCGCCCTCGCCGGGCTTCGGCACCTCGCGGCGCTTCAACCCCAACGCTTCGGAGATGCGCAGGCCCGAGCCGTACAACAGCGCCATCACCGCGGCGTCGCGCGCGAGGATCCAGGTTTCGCGGTCCTCGCCGGCGCGCTCGTCGGCATCGGCAAGGCGTTTTGCTGACGCCATCGGCAACGGCTTCGGCAGGCTTTTTGCGACTTTTGGCGCGCGTATCGCAGACAAGGCTCCGACCTTGCCTTTGCCCTCGCGCTCGAGGAAGCGGCCGAACGAGCGCAGGCCCGCCAGCGCGCGCATCAGGCTGCGGCCGGCGATGTCGTCGGCGCGCCGCATCGCCATGAAAGCGCGGACGTCGGCTGCTTCCAGCGCAGCAAAACGCGCGAGCGTCACGCGCTCGCCCCAATGGGCACAGAGGAAATCCAGGCACTGCCGCAAGTCGCGGCCATAGGCCTCCAGCGTCTTCGGCGACAGCCGCCGCTCGGCGCCGAGATGCGACAGCCAGCGCGTCATCTCCTGCGCGATCGAAGGATCGGCGCTGGCGAGCTCGATTTGGGGGGCGGCCACTTTGCTCATGCGCTCTGGACGGAATGATTCCGCAGAGTATATCGCATCACACAAGTTTACTGTTCGCTAAGGTCGGCCCAGGGCGCTAGCCTC
>RXJC01000333.1 GCA_003963435.1 Bradyrhizobiaceae bacterium
CATCTCCGAGACCTGCGCACCGCCGACGCGCAAGCCCCGGCAACCGGCAGCGTCGACCAGCTTCCAGGCGGAATGGCCGGGCGGATTCTTGAAGGTCGAACCGCCGGTCTTCTCGCGGATCGGCTGCGCGGTCTCGCGGTGGCTTTGCACCTCCGCCATGCGCGCGCGGATCGCCTCCGCATCCCTGATCTCGCCGCGAAAACGCGCGGAGGTGAAGACGATGGAGGGATCGACGCCGCTGCTCCGGTAGACGAACTTCATGTCGGCATTGGAGAACACGTGCCTGGTGCCGTCGCGACCGACGCCCCTCGCCTCGATCAGCACGTCCTTGGTCTCGCCGCCATTGGCACCCGCATTCATCCGCAGCGCGCCGCCGATGGTGCCGGGAATGCCGAAGTAGAATTCGAGTCCGCCGATATTGGCGGCGGCCGCCACTTCCGCCACGCGCTTGTCGAGCGCGGCCGCGCCGGCGGTGACGACGTCGCCGCTCGCGCTCGCTTCGCCGAAGGCACGCGGCGCCAGACGGATCACGACGCCGGCAATGCCGCCGTCGCGCACGATGACGTTGGAGCCGACGCCTACGACATAGACGGGGATGTCGGGCGCAAGACGCGCCAGGAAGTAAGCGAGATCGTCCTCATCCGCCGGCGTGAACAGCACCTGCGCCGGACCGCCGACGCGAAACCAGGTCAGCTCGGCCAGCGACTGGTTGGCCAGCAGCCTGCCGCGCAGTTGCGGCATCGCGGCTTTGAGGTCTGGCGTGATGTCGGGGAAACTCACCACCCTACCCCAGCGCCTTCAACTGGTCGGGCAAGGCATACGCCCATTGCGTAATATTGCCGGCGCCGAGGCACACGACGAGATCGCCGGACTTCGCCAATCCCTTGACGATGCCGGCAAGCTCCGTCGCTGCCGGCAGCGGCACGACTTCGCGATGCCCATGCGCGCGCAGGCCTGTGACGAAATGATCGCGGTCGATGCCTTCGATCGGCGCTTCGCCCGCGGCATAGACGTCGGCGACGACGACCGCATCGGCGTCGTTGAAGCAGGTGCAGAATTCCTCGAACAGCGATTGCAGGCGGGTGTAGCGATGCGGCTGCACCACGGCGATGATCTTGCCGTTGGTGGATTCCCGCGCCGCTTTCAGCACCGCCGCGATCTCCACGGGGTGATGACCGTAATCATCGATCACGGTGACGCCGTTCCACTCGCCGGTCTTGGTGAAACGGCGCTTGACGCCGCCGAAGCCGGCGATCGCCTTGCGGATTGCTCCGTCGGAAACACCGAGCTCGCGCGCGACCGCGATCGCGGCGGTCGCGTTGGATGCGTTGTGGCGGCCCGGCATCGGCAGCATCAAATCCGGAATCTCATGGACGGCGCCGGTCTTGCGATCGCGGAACGCGACCTTGAATTTCGATCCGCCACCCATCGGCGTGAGGTCGAGCAGCCGCGCATCGGCCTGCGGATTCTCGCCGTAGGTGATGATGCGGCGGTCCTCGATCTTGCCGACGAGGCTCTGCACCACGGGATGATCGATGCACATCACCGCGAAGCCGTAGAACGGCAAATTCTCGACGAAATGGCGGAACGCATCCTGCACGGCGTCGAAGGTCTTGAAGTGATCGAGATGCTCGGGATCGACATTGGTGACGATCGCGACATCGGTCGGCAGCTTCAGGAACGTGCCGTCGCTCTCGTCGGCCTCCACCACCATCCAGTCGCCTGCCCCCAGCCGCGCGTTGGAGCCGTAGGCGTTGATGATGCCACCGTTGATGACGGTGGGATCGAGCCCACCGGCGTCGAGCAGCGTTGCGACCATCGTCGTCGTCGTGGTCTTGCCGTGGGTGCCGGCGATGGCGACGCAGCTCTTCAGCCGCATCAGCTCGGCCAGCATCTCGGCGCGGCGCACCACGGGAATGCGGCGCTCGCGCGCCGCCATCAGTTCCGGATTGTCGCGCTTGATCGCGGTGGAGACCACGACGACCTCGGCCCCGTCGACGTTCTCGGCCTTGTGGCCGACCGAGACCTTCGCACCCTTCTTGCGCAGGCGATCGAGATTGTAATTGTCGGAGGCGTCCGAGCCCTGCACGGCATAGCCGAGATTGACCAGCACCTCGGCGATCCCGCTCATACCGATCCCGCCGATACCGACGAAGTGGATGGGTCCGATCTCGCGCGGCAGTCTCATGCTCTGTTTCCTGACCTCGCCGCCTTGCGCAGGCGACATCTGGCGAAGGTCACGGCCAAATCAGCCGCGTGCCTTTCCTACTGGATGCCCCGCTTTAGAAGGCGAAGACAAGGGCTTTTTCGCGTCAAAGTCCCGCGACCTTGACCACCAGATCGGCCAGCCGCTCGGCGGCGTCGAGCCGCCCCGCTCCCTTCGCGGCCGCGGCCATGGCGGCGAGACGGGCGGGCTCGGCGGCGAAGGCGGAGATTTCGGACGCCAACCGATCGGACGTGAACTCGGTCTGCGGGATGCGGATCGCGCCGTCGACCTTGACCAGCACGCCGGCATTGGCGAACTGGTCCTGGTCGATCGAGCCGGGCAGCGGCACCAGGATCGAGGGCCGGCCGATCGCGGCGAGCTCGGCCACGGTGCCGGCGCCGGAGCGCGATACCACGAGATGATTGGAAGCGAGCCGTGCCGGCAGATCGGTGAAGAACGGCGCCAGCTCCACCTTGATCTTGAGCTTGTCGTAGACCGCGCGCACGCGGCTCATGTCCTCGTCGCGGACCTGCTGGGTGAGAACGAGGCGGCTCCACAGCGCGGGCTCCAGCCGCTCGATCGCGCCGGGCACGATGTCGGCCATGATACGCGCGCCCTGGCTGCCCCCGACCACGAGCAGGCGCAGCGGACCGTTCACCTCGGGCGCGGCGTAGGGCACGGCGGCGGCGGCGAGCACTGCCGGGCGCATCGGCGTGCCGACCGTCGTGGTCTTGCCGGAGAGTGCGGGATCGCGGTCGAGCACGCCGGGCAAGGACGTCGCGATGGCGCGCACGCGGCTCGACAGGAACCGGTTGGCGCGGCCGAGCACGGCGTTGGCGTCGTGAATGATCCCGGGCACGCCGGCGAATTTTGCGGCGACCAGCGGCGGCAGCGTCGGATAGCCGCCGAAGCCGACGACGGCGACCGGCTTCAAGCGCTTGATCAGGGCGTAGGCCGACAGCGTGCCGGCCGCGAGCGTGAGACCGGCATAGGCGAGCTGCAACGGATTGCGGCCGCGCGCGGTCTCGCTGGCCACGACGTCGATCATGTCCTTGCTGAACAGCCCGCTATAGCGCAGCGCGCGTTCGTCGGTGACGAGGCGGACGCGAAAGCCGCGCCGGATCAGCTCGACGCCGAGCGCCTCGGCCGGAAACAGATGGCCGCCGGTCCCGCCCGCGGCGAGAAGAATCAGGGGAGAATTGTCCATAAACGCCCTTTTACAAGGCCTTTGCTGTCATTGCGAGCGCAGCGAAGCAATCCAGACTGTCCCGGCGGAGACACCCTGGATTGCTTCGTCGCAAGAGCTCCTCGCAATGACGCCTTACGCGTAACTGCGCATCGCTTCGGCGTGGCCGCTGGCCTCGACCTCGGTGCGTGGGCGCAACCGCGTCAGCGCCAGCATCATGCCGACGCCATAGGCGAGCGATACGATCGAGGAACCGCCATAGGAGATGAAGGGCAGCGTCATGCCCTTGGCAGGGATCAGCTGCAGGTTCACCGACATGTTGATCGCGGCCTGCACGCCGAACAGGATCGCGAGTCCCGAAGCGGCAAAGCGCGAGAACATGTCCTCATTTGCGTAGGCGCGCGACAGCGTGCGGATCACGACGAAAGCGAACAGCGCCAGCATGGCCAGGCACAGGATGATGCCGAACTCCTCGGCGGCGACCGCGAACACGAAGTCCGTGTGGCTGTCCGGCAAACTGCGTTTGGCGATGCCCTCGCCCGGCCCCAGGCCGAACCAGCCGCCGTTGTAGAAGGCCTCCATGGCGGTATCGACCTGGAAAGTGTCGCCCGAGGCCGGGTTCATGAAGCGCTTGATGCGTCCCGCCACGTGCGGGACGAACAGATAGGCACTGAACAGGCCGGCCGCGCCGAGACCGGCAAGGCCGAAGACCCAGATCATGCGCATGCCCGCGATGAAGAACAGCGAGCCCCACACCATCAGGATCAGCATGGTCTGGCCGAAATCCGGTTCCATCACCAGCAGCGAGACCAGCATCAAGAGCAGCACCAGCGCCATCGTGGTCGCCGGCATCTCCGGCCGCTTGGTCGATTCCGCGAACAGCCATGCGGCGATCACCACGAAGGACGGCTTTGCGATTTCGGAGGCCTGAATGTTGACGCCGAGCAGCGTGATCCAGCGCCGCGAGCCCTTCACCTCCGGGCCAACCGCGAGCGTGAGCACGATCAGGATGATGCTCGCCGCGAAGATGATCAGCGCCGAACGGCGGATCGACCGCGGCGACAGGAAGGACACCCCGAGCAGCACGATGCAGGACGGCAGCAGAAACATCACGTGGCGGCTGAAGAAGTGGAACGGATCAAGCCCGATGCGCGTCGCAACCGGCGGGCTTGCCGCCAGCGACAGGATGACGCCCATGAGCATGAGCGCCAGGATGGCACCCATCAGCGGCTTGTCGACGGTCCACCACCACTCGGAAAAGGGGGTGCGTTCTTCACGGGAGAGCATGGGCGGCCGCTTTCGGACAGAGGTCCGCCCATTGGTCGCCGAGGTTGGTTACCGCAAGGTTAATGAATCGTTCAAGTTTTCAAGAGTCTAGCGCCCCGGCTCTGCGGAGCGTCACCATAGCGCGTCGAAGACAAGCTTAGGCGCGCTTATTGTGACGCACCGCGTCCGGAACATGAGAACCCTACTCGTAATTGATCGCGACGTCCCCCGCGCGCTGATCGCGCTTGTAGACCTGCTCCGGACCGGGGATGAATCCGATCCTGACCGCCCGCTCGCTGCTCCAGACCACGACAGGCTCAAGATGTCCGCGCACGCTGACGAAGGTCGGCGTGCTCTCGGGCGAAAACGTCCGGCCGCGCGCGATGATGCTTGCTTGCGTGCTGTCAGGGACCGTCGCGCCGCATGACTTCCAGACCACGACGACCAACCGGCTGCCGCTTGGCGAGGCAAACGCACGCTGGCGAACGACGCGGCATGCGCCGAATCCGCTCATGATGTTGTCGATGACGACAACAAAGAGAAAGCCCGCAACGACCGGAACGGCGAGCACAACGGCGCCAATCCCGATCCAGCGGCGCCGTGACATCCTCACACCACCGGCTTCACGCCCGGCAGCGCCTGCACCAGCTCGCGGAACTTGGTGCCGCGGATCTCGAAATTGCGATACTGGTCGAACGAGGCGCAGGCCGGCGACAGCAGCACGACGGCATCCGTGAGGCCGGAGGCTTCCGCATCGCGCGCAGCGTGCTCGACGGCGACGTCCAGCGTCTGGCTGATCTCGTGCGCGACCGTGGCAAGCGTGCCCGAAAATTCCTGCGCGGCCTCGCCGATCAGATAGGCTTTGCGGATGCGCGGAAAGAAACCGGTGAGACTGGTGATGCCGCCCGCCTTCGGCTTGCCGCCCGCGATCCAGAAAATGTCGGCGAAGGACGACAACGCGTGCGCGGTGGCGTCCGCGTTGGTGCCCTTGGAATCGTTGACGAACAGCACGTTGCCGCGGCGGCCGACCTGCTCCATGCGGTGGGCAAGGCCGGGAAAGCTGCGCAGGCCGCTCTGCAGCACATCGAGACTGATGCCCATCGCCAGCGCGGCGGCCGCGGCGGCGGCCGCGTTCTGCGCGTTGTGCTGGCCGCGCAGCGAGCCGATGCCACCGAGCGCTGCGACCTCGCTGCGCGCACCGCCTGAGTTGCGCACGATATTGCCGTGCTCGACATGGATGCCTGAAGCCAAAGGATTCTTGACCGAGATGCGCACCACGTTCTTGCCGGCGCGGTCGAGCCGGTCGGCGATGTCGCGGCAGAAGCCGTCGTCGACGCCGACGATCGCGGTGCCGCCGTCTTGCACGCCCGCAACGAGGCGCTCCTTCACCGCAGCGTAATGCGCGATGGTGCCATGACGATCGATGTGATCCTCACTGACATTGAGCAAAATGCCGACGGACGGATCGAGCGAGGGCGTGAGGTCGATCTGGTAGGACGACATCTCGATGACGTGGACGCGGCCCATGCGCGGCGGCTCCAGCGACAGGATCGCGGTGCCGATATTGCCGCCCATCTGGGTGTCGTAACCGGCAACCTTGGTCAGATGCGCGATCAGCGCCGTCGTGGTCGACTTGCCGTTGGTGCCGGTGATGGCGACGA
>RXJC01000317.1 GCA_003963435.1 Bradyrhizobiaceae bacterium
GCACGCGGCTCTGCGCGATCAGCTCGGCCTGGGTCTGGCGGATCAGCTGGTTGTCGTAGAGGCGGAAGAAGAACAGGCCGACCAGCGGCAGCACGGCGACGGTCGCCAGCACCGTGAAGATCACGAGGCCGAGCGACGGCCGCCATTTGTCGGGCGCCGCGCTCATGCCTCTTTCTCGCAGCGGCCGAGCTTGAAGCCGACGCCGTGGATGGTCTCGATCACGCTCTCGCAATTCTGCGCCGCGAGCTTGGCGCGGATGTTGCGGATGTGGCTGTCGATGGTGCGGTCGGAGACCTGGATGTTGAGCTGATAGGCTGCCCGCATCAGCTGCTCGCGGTTGAACACCGAGGTCGGCCGGGTCAGGAACGCGCGCAGGATGCCGAACTCGATCGCGGTCAGCTTCAGCGGCGTGCCTGCAAACGTGGCGACATGCTGCTCGGGATCGAG
The DNA here is from genome assembly GCA_003963435.1 of Bradyrhizobiaceae bacterium. Taxonomy (GTDB): domain Bacteria; phylum Pseudomonadota; class Alphaproteobacteria; order Rhizobiales; family Xanthobacteraceae; genus Bradyrhizobium. Next base: position 448 of record RXJC01000317.1, read on the forward strand.
CAGCAGGCCGCCTTGCGCAAGCGCGGTTGGTCCAGCCTTGACCTCGCCATTGCGCGGACTTAGCCGGCGCAGGATGACGTTGACCCGCGCGACCAGCTCGCGCGGGCTGAACGGCTTCGTCACGTAGTCGTCGCCGCCGATCTCGAGGCCGAGGATGCGGTCGATCTCCTCGTCGCGCGCCGACAGGAACAGGATCGGCACGTCGGACGTCTTGCGGATCTCGCGGCAGACGTCGAGGCCGTCGAACTCGGGCATGCCGATGTCGAGCACGATCAGGTCGGGCTTGTCGGCGGCAACGCGGAGAAGCGCCTCCTTGCCGTCGCGGGCCTCGATCACGTCCATGCCGGCCTTCTTCAGCGCGACACGAATGACCTCGCGGATGTGGCCCTCGTCGTCGACGATGAGAATGCGATGCGCCAAGAAACTCTCCGCTCACCCTGCCGGCCGGCTGCCGGACGGGTCATTTGCCAGCGCGTCCAGCCTGCGCTGCAGCCGCCAGCTCCGGAAGCCCCAGCTCCGCCAGGCCAGATCCTGGCGCTGCCGTTCTACAAGGCGGTCGCGTTGCGACACAAGGCGGTAGCCGCGCGCCGAAAGATCGCTCTCCTTGGACTTGGCCAGGAGTTCGATGGCTTTGTCGATCGCGGGCAATGCCTGCGGCCCGAGCGAGAGGAGATAATTGGTGTCGACCTCCACGCCGCTGCCCAAAGCTTCCCGACTGTGGGCCACATTGTAGTCGGCAATGAAGGCATCGAAGTTCACGAGCGCGCAGCCATAGAGCACGATCGCAAGGGCAACCAGATTGACGCCCACGAGCCATTGGTTGGACCGGCTGAGGGCGATACGGGCTACGATCAGGATCAATCCCAGCGCCACCAGGCCCATCCAGATGAAGGCCGCGATCCGCCAGTAAGTCAGCATGTAGATGTCGACATAGAGGTCGAGGCGCAGGATGGAGGAGGCGACGAGCAGGACGTTCTGCCCCACCCAGAGATACACCAGCGGCCGGATCACCATCGATTTCTCCGCCGGTCCGCCCGGCCGCATCGCCACCAGCACGAAGGCCGCGGCGAGCAGGGCGGTCACGATCAGCGGATAGGCGCCGCGATGCGCATAGCCTGCATAGGTCAGATTATCGGGCAGCGCGACGTGGCCCCAGAGATAGATGCCGTCGAGGATGGACTGCGCCGCGAACAGCAGGTTGAACAGGATCAGCGAGCGCAGAATGGTGGAGGGACCAAGAAACTCCGCCGAGACCAGCGGTGGCAGCGGCGGCGGGACAAGTCCTTCCGCGACCACGGTGATGACGACCGTCCTGCGCCGCCAGCGCACATGGATGAACGGCCAGACCAGCGCCAGCATCAAGGCCCAGAACAGCACGCGCGGGATGCTGACATATTGCAGGAAGAGTTTCGGATTGAGCAGGGATACCCACTGCTCGATCACCGGATTGGCCGAGGCGAACAGTGCGACGAAGACCGTGCTGAGCGCCGCCGGCAGCAGCCAGCGCGCGATGCCACGGGTCAGCGCCGTTGCGTTGAACGCCTGGGGCGCGTCGAGGAAGAACCTGAAGGGTCCGAGCAGGACGAAGTTGCGCAGCGCGCGGGCGCGGTCGACGAGCCCGGTTGTTTCCGCATTGGTCACGAGCAGCAACGCAATCGCCAGCGAGGCGACGAGGATCAGGAACGAGAGCGTGTTGAGCTCCTCGATCACAGGCACGAGACCAGCGGCGAGAATAGCCGATCCGGTCATGGCGCGGCGCAAGTCCAGTGCGGCATGATTGAAGAGCGCCGACACGCCGGCGAGCGCGATCGCAAAGAGTGTCAGCGACAGCCCGATCCGCTGCCCGTAGAACAGCCAGTCGGCGAGCGCGGCCAGCACCAGCGCGAGGCCGACCTTGGTCGGGATCGAGGAGTGACCGATCGGCTTGATCTCTTCTACGATCGTCGAAGCCAGGCTTGTCATATCCGAAAGACCTTTCGTGATGGTTGGCATCACGAAGACTGAACACCTCTTGTGCAGAAGACGGGATCATCGTCTGCACGGTTTCAGGAGTCTTTTGCAGATTTCGTGCAGGCGCGCGTTTGCCTCTCGCACAGCGCAATTCGCTTTGATAGGTGCGAAGCATTCGCCCTCATCGCCTGTGGCACATCATGCAATTGCTCCGTCGCATCGGTCTCATCCTGCTCTGGCTGGCCGCGCCGCCCGTCGCGTTCGCGGCGGCGAACAAGAACGATCCATATCTGCTCGTGCTGCGCGGCACCGGAAACCTCGCGCTTGTCGTCGCAAGCATCATGGTCGCGATCCTCCTGCTGCGCAGAGGGCGTTGGCGTACCCTCGCGGGCAAGCTGCTCGTGACACTCTGGTGCCTGCCGCCGGTCTTGATGTCCGCGGCGCATCTGAAGTTCGAGTTGCGCAAGCACTGGGTTCTCGGCGCCCTCGCCGCCGAGGCGCGCCAGCTTGGACCCCACTTCATGGTCGGCTATTCCTCTTTCCCGGAGGTTGCGCGCCTGGCCGGGCAAGGCCTGATCGGCGGCATCTACGTCACCCGGCACAACATCCGCGGCGGGAGCGTCGAGGCGCTGCGGACCGAGATCGCCGCGCTCCAGGATATCAGGCGCGCAGCAGGCCTGCCGCCGCTGGTCGTCGCCGCGGACCAGGAGGGCGGCATCGTCGGGCATCTTTCGCCGCCGCTGACAAAGGTGCCGGCATTGGCGACGCTTGCCGGGCTTGCTCCCGACGACCAGCAGGCGAAGGCAGAAGAGTTCGGCCGCATCCACGGTCGTGAGCTCGCCGGGCTCGGCGTCAACCTCAATCTCGCCCCGGTGCTCGACCTCAAGCCGCCGCAGAGGCGCAACCGGCTCGATTTCCACACGCTGATCGGCCGGCGCGCAATTGCAACGGATCCTGTGGTCGTCAGCACCATCGCAAGCGCCTATGTCCGCGGGCTGGAAGAGTCAGGCGTCGGTGCCACGCTCAAGCATTTCCCGGGCATCGGCCGCGTGCGCACCGACACGCATCATTTCAGCGCCAATCTCGACACGCCGGTGAGGGAGCTGGAGGCGTCCGACTGGCTCCCGTTCCGCCAGGTGCTGTCGCATTCGCGCAGTGCGCTGATGGTCGGCCATGTCACGCTCACGGCAGTCGATCCCGATCGCGCCGCCTCGCATTCGAAGCGCGTCGTGGACGGCATCATCCGCGGGACATGGGGCTACCAGGGGATGGTGATGACCGACGACCTTGTGATGGGCGCTATCTACCAGAACAACGTCTGCAAGGCCGTGGTCGAGGCGATCAATGCCGGCGTCGATCTGCTGCTGGTCGCCTATGACGGCGCGCAGTTCTACCGCATCTTCGCCTGTGCTCTGGAAGGATCGCGGAAAGGTAGGCTCGATGCCGCGATGCTGAGCGCGAGCGAGGTACGGCTGGCGCGCGGTTTCTCGACCCAGCAGGCGCGCGCGGGGGGAGGTGTGATCCGCATCGTCGAGACGCACTAGCTTCTCCTGCATGTCGAGCGAGTTCAGGGCCTTGCAGCCTCTCTCAACTCCTCCGCCAGGAAGTCGACCAGCGCCCGTATCTTGGTCGACGGACGAGGGCCGCCCGGGAAGACGGCGTGCACGGCGAGGGGAGAGGCCTTGTAGCCTCGTAACAGCGGGACGAGCTCGCCCGACTTGATTTCGGGAGCGGCCATCACGGACGTTGCCATCGAAATGCCGAGGCCCGCCAGGGCGCAGGCGAATACGCCCGGGCCTGAGTCGGTGTGAATGCGGCCGCGCACGTCCACCGACGTCTCCGTGCCGTTGCGCGTGAACACCCAGCTCGCCCGACCGGAATGGCCGGGTCCGAAGATGCAATCATGTGACGCGAGATCGGCCGGAGTCTTCGGCGTGCCGCGCGCGGCAAGATAGGCGGGAGAGGCCACCAGGAGACGCTGCAACGTTTCGAGCTTGCGCGCCCCGAACGCGGAATCGTCGAGCTCGCCGAGGCGGATGGCAAGATCGGCGCCTTCGGCAACGAGATTCTGCCGTTCGTCGGCCACCGACAGCTCGACGTGGAGCAAGGGATGCATCGCCAGGAATTTCCGCAGATGCGGGATGATTTGCCGCATCCCGTACATGATGGGCATTGCGATGCGAATGGTTCCGCGCAGCGAGTCGATACCGCGCGCGGCGTCTTCGGCGTCCTCGATGTCGGCGAGCACCTCACGTGCGCGGGCCAGGAAGAGCGCTCCGGCGTCGGTCACGGTGATGCGGCGCGTGGTCCGCAGCAGCAGCTTGACCTCGAGACGCGCCTCCAGCTCGCCGATGATGCGGGACACCGAGGGCTGCGACAGGCCGAGCTCGCGGGCCGCCCTGGAAAAGCTGCCGCATTCGGCGGCCCGGACGAACACCGTCATTTCTTGAAGCCGGTCGCTCATTTGGATTCCAAATAAATCTTCTCCGCCCGAGCGGTATACCCCTCGGCTTGCGAATGATCCAGATAGGCCGGGCCAACAGCAACCGATGGAGTTTCGCCATGGCCCTGCAAGACAAGCTTGATGCCTTCAAAGCCGATTTTGAAGGCGGCCGTCTGCCGCTCAAGCCCAGCCGGGAGGTACTCGACATCATGCACCGCGCCACCGCCGAGCTGATCGCGAGCGGTCAGGCGCAACGCGCAAAAAAGGCCGGGGACGCCGCGCCGGACTTCGCGCTGAAAGACCCGGAGGGCAAGCCGGTCGCCTTGCGTGACCTGCTCGCCAGGGGACCGCTGGTGGTGTCGTTCTATCGCGGCGTCTGGTGCCCCTATTGCAATCTCGAGCTTCAGGCGCTCCAGGAGGCGCTGCCGGAGATCGTCGCCCGCGGTGCCAGCCTGGTTGCGATCTCGCCGCAGACCGCGCCGAACAGCCGGAAGTCGGAGCGCGACAACAAGCTGTCGTTCCCGATTCTGAGCGACGTCAGGAGCGCGGTCGCCGAGGCTTTCGGCATTCGCTTCGCGCTGCCGCAGGAGCTCGTCGCGCTCTACAAGTCGTTC
>RXJC01000712.1:0-3274 GCA_003963435.1 Bradyrhizobiaceae bacterium
CGCCGGCATATTCATTGTAGGTCGGCGCGAGGATGCGCGCACGGCCGGACGATGCGAGTTGCGGCAGCAACTGAATGGCGGCCTGCGCGCCGCCAAGCGCGACGACCGGAGCGCGGGTGCGATAGGCGTGCTGCGCCGCCTGATGCAGCGCCTCGATCTCGGCGCGCGACGGCAGCGCGCTCCAGGCATGCGCACTCACCTCGCCCACGGGGTAAGGCAACCGGTTGATCCCGGTCGAGAGGTCGATCCAATCGTCCGCGCGCCCGCCAAAATGTTGCTGGGCCAGATCGAGATTTCCACCGTGCTCGCGCATGCTCCGTTGTTTCACGCGAAAGCCAGGATCGCAAGGACGCCTGCAAGCAGCAGCATGGCGCGGCGGTACACCGTCAATCCCTCACCGATGTCGGCGGCGAGCGGATCGCGCGCGCCCTCGTTCAGCCAGGGCTCGTTGGTGATGCTGCCGTGATAGATGCGGGGGCCGCTGAGCCGCACACCGAGCGCGCCGGCCATGGCCGCTTCCGGCCAGCCGGCATTGGGCGATCGATGACGGCGCGCATCGCGCGTCATGCACGACAGCGCCTCCGATCGCCTTGGCGCCAGCAGCACGAACAGAAATCCGGTCAGCCGCGCCGGAATGAAATTGGCGACATCGTCGATGCGCGCCGCTGTCCAGCCAAAGGCCTCGTGCCGTTCGCTGCGGTGGCCGATCATGGAATCCAGCGTGTTGATCGCCTTGTAGCCCAAAATTCCAGGCAGGCCGAACAGCGCGCCCCAGAACACCGGTGCAACGATGCCGTCGGAGGCGTTTTCGGCAAGGCTCTCGATCGCGGCGCGCGCGATGCCGGCTTCATCCAGCGCGGCGGGATCGCGGCCGACGATGCGCGAGACCGCCTCGCGCGCGGCGGCGATGTCGCCGGCCAGCAAGGGATTTGCGACGGCGGCCACGTGATCATGCAGCGAGCGCAGCGCGACCAGCGGCCAAGCCAGGATTCCCACCAGCACGATCTGGATCCAACCCGAGGGAAGCAAAAGCTGAAGCACCCAGCCGATCACAACGGCGAATGCGATCACCAAAAGCGCGCCTGCAATACCGGCCGCGCGGCGGAGCGCCGGCGAGTCGGAATCGCGATTCCAGCCGGCATCGACGGCGCCGATCAGCCGGCCCAGCCACGTCACGGGATGGCCGATCCGCGCGAACAGCCAAGACGGCCAGCCCAAAAGGGCATCCACCGCCATCGCCACCACCATCGCGCCCGCAAAGTCCAATCCCGCCTCCTGTCCCGCCCCTGTTGCGCAAAGCGAGGGGCAAGCGCAAGCCCCTGTCGGCCTGATTTCGGCTTTGTCTTTGGCCGCGATTGGTGGTTAGTCAGGCCCTCCAGGAGACCTTCATGGCCGTCATCTTGATCACCGGCGGAGCGCGATCGGGCAAGAGCAAGCGTGCGGAAATGCGCACGCGCGCCTTTCCCGGGCAGCCCGTCTACGTCGCGACGGCTGAGGCCCTCGACGCCGAGATGGAAGCGCGCATCGCAGCGCATCGCGCGCGGCGCGGAGCCGACTGGATCGAACGCGAGGTGCCGCTCGACCTCGTGCCCGCGCTGGTGACGACCGATGGCGGTGGCGCACGGCTGGTGGACTGCCTCACGCTGTGGCTTTCCAATTTGATGCATGCGAGGCGCGACTGGGAGCATGAAGTGACCGAGCTCGCCGGCGCCCTGCCCCGTCTGAAGAGCTCCGTTGTCCTCGTCACCAACGAGGTCGGCCTCGGCATCGTCCCCGACAACGCGCTGGCGCGCAGTTTTCGCGACGCTGCCGGGATCATGAACCAGATGATCGCGGCGGTCGCCGATGAAGTCGAGTTCGTCGTCGCCGGTCTCCCCATGAAGCTGAAATGATGCCGCGCGCTGAGCTTCTCAAAGACATCGTCGCCGATCTCAGGATGGCGGCATCGTTCGTGACGATCCTGCCGGTGGCATCGTCGAAGCCCGCAGGCGACGGCGCCGTCGCGCGCGCGACCTGGGCGCTTCCCATCGCGGGACTGCTGGTCGGCCTCGCCGGCGCTTTCGTCTACAAGGTCGCCATCCGCTGCGGACTGACACCGAACCTTGCTGCCCTGTTCGCTTTGACTACGACCGCCCTCATCACCGGCGCACTCCACGAGGACGGTCTCGCCGACACCGCCGACGGGCTCGGCGGCGGGCGAACGCGCGAGCGCAAGCTCGAGATCATGCGCGACAGCCGGATCGGGACCTATGGCGTTTGCGCGCTGATCCTGTCATTCGGCCTGCGCTGGAGCGCGCTCGCGACGATCGGAAGTCCCTTTGCCGTTACGCTTGCGCTGTGCGCCGCGCATGCAGCAAGCCGCGCCGGCGTGCCGGCCTTCATGACGCTGGTGCCGCCCGCCCGGCCGGACGGACTTTCGGCGAGTGCGGGAGCGCCGCCCGGACGCAGCGTCGCCGTTGCGTTCGCGCTGGGAACGCTCGCCCTCGCTCTCGCGCTCGGACCCGCCAAGGCGCTGGCGGGCGTGATCCTGCTGTCGCTCGCAGGCCTAATGCTGGCGCGACTTGCCATCCGGCAGATCGGCGGGCAGACCGGCGACATCCTCGGTGCGTTCGAGCAGCTGGGCGAGATCCTGATCCTGCTTGTCGCTGCGTCCTTCCAGATGGGAGGCTGACTGATGGTCGAGTTCGACGACACCTTCCGCCGGCACCTGCACGAGCTGTTCGTGTGGCGCCGCGACGTGCGCCGCTTCCGCAGCGATCCGCTGCCGGAGGGTGCGATCGACCGGCTGATCGAGACCGCCTGCCTGTCGCCTTCGGTCGGCTTGAGCCAACCCTGGCGCTTCGTCGTCGTCGACGACGCCGCGCGGCGCCGTGCCGTGATGGACGATTTCAGGGCGTGCAATGCCGATGCGCTGGGCTGTTATTCCGGCGAGCGCGCCGCGCGCTATGCCACGCTGAAACTGTCCGGCCTCGAACAGGCGCCCGGCCATCTCGCCGTGTTCGCCGACAAGGCCAGCGACATCGGCCACGGCCTCGGCCGCGCCACCATGCCGGAGACGACGGAATATTCCGTGGTCGCCGCCATCACCGCGATGTGGCTCGCCGCGCGCGCCGAAGGCATCGGCATCGGCTGGGTGTCGATCCTCAATCCGGAGCGCATGCACGCCATTCTCGACCTGCCGCAATCCTGGAAGTTCATCGCCTATCTCTGCATCGGCTATCCCGAGGTCGAATGCGACCAGCCGGAGCTGGAGCAGGCGAAATGGGAGCACCGG
>RXJC01000712.1:3324-3864 GCA_003963435.1 Bradyrhizobiaceae bacterium
GAAAGTCAGACGTCAGCGGTGGTCCATCCGCCGTCATTGCGAGCGCAGCGAAGCAATCCAGAGTCTTTCCGCGGAGGGATTCTGGATTGCTTCGTCGCAAGGGCTCCTCGCAATGACGGGGAGAGAGCGTCACACCCCCGTTACGACCTGCGCGCCGCCGCCATCGGCGCCGCGTTGTCCTGCTTCTGGAACATCAGCAGCGGCCGGAAGATGACGCGGCCATAGGCCTCGTAGTGGTTCTGGGTGGACACCGCCATCTTCAGCGGCGTCGCGTAATTCGCCTCGAACGTCATGAACTGCGCATAGGTCCAGGAGAAGCCGACGCCGACAGAGGCCATTTCAGTGACGCCGGGGAAGGTCGAATACACCGCACCCCAATCCGTGAAGACATAAGTGTCGAAGCCCCTCAACCATTGCGACCAGTTGTAGTGCAGCTCGGCGTTAACATAATAGCCGCTGTCGCCGGAGGCCGCGTTGGAGGGATAGCCGCGCACGGTGGTGGGACCGCCGATCGAGAAAATCTGATCGCCCGGCAGCAGC
>RXJC01000098.1 GCA_003963435.1 Bradyrhizobiaceae bacterium
CGCGTGCCGGAAGGCGCGCCCGATTACGTCAACTCGGCGCGCCGGGATCCCGATGGCACCGCCATCCGCCTGTCGCTGGCGCGGCGCGTCACCGTCAACACCATGAACGCCGGTGAGCGCACCTTCGTCGACCTCCTGCCCGAGGGTTGGAAGGGAGCGCCGCCGAGCCTGCCGATGGACGTCGTCAAGGAGCTCGCCGAGCGCGCCCGCGCGGCCGAGCGCGCGCTGCGCGCCCAGCGCGCCGCGGCCGAGACCAGGAAGCGTCCGCCGATCCGCGTGCGCGCCTCGGTGCAGCCGACCTTCGTGCGCTTCGTGTTCGAGATGCCCGACGGCGTCGGCGTCTCCTCCGTGCTGAACGAGCAGAAGCTCACGCTCGCATTCAACGCCAACCTCAATTTCGATCTGGCGGATGCGGTCGTCGCGGCACCACCGAACGTCGCCTCGATCAAGCAGAAGGCCGACATCGACCAGACCAATGTCGAGATCGCGCTGATCGGCGATTCCGACGTGCATTCGTTCCGCGACGAGAAGAACTACGTCGTCGACGTCTCCTTCCAGGCCGATAGGGGCAAGACCGCCGCGACGCCCGAGGCGGCGATCGCGCAGATGAAGCCTGCCGGTCACGGCCCGCAGCCTGCGCCCGACAAGCCCACGGCCGAGAAGCCGACGGACGCCCATCGCGAGATCGTGCCGCCGACGTCGGAGGCGATCGCGCGCGAAGCCAGGATCGAGGTCAAGCCTGACGTAAAGCCCGAGGCGAAGCCGGACGCGCCCGCCGCGATGCCGCAAGCTGAAGCGCCGAAGCCGGCGCCGGCTGCCGCGACCGAGGCCGCACCCGCTCCGGAAGCGCCCAAAGAAACACCCAAGGAAACGGTCAAGGAAGCTGCGAGGCCGGCGCCTCCTGCTGCCGAAGCTGCGCCCGCGCCGGCCAAGCCTGCGCCTGCCGAAGCGGCTGCGAAGGAGCCGGTCAAGGAAGCCGCCAAAGCAGCGCCGCAGCCGACCGTCGCCGGCGTCGATGCGCGCCGCGACAGCGACGGCTTGCGCGTGACGTTCCCGATCCCGGTTGCAACGCCAGCGGCCGCGTTCCGCCGCGGCGACACCGTCTGGCTGGTGTTCGACACGCCGAAGCCGATCGATGTCGAGGCGATCCGAGCCAAGGGCGGCGCGATGATCGGCGAAGTCGGCCGCATTCCGCTCGACAAGGGACAGGCGGTGCGCATCCGTCTCACCCGCCCGCTGGTCTATTCGCTGGCGAGCGAGGAGGCCGGCAAGGAGACCAACTGGCTGCTGACGCTGGCCGACAAGATCCAGACGACGCCGCTGCCGCTGATGATGTCGCGCAACATCACCGACCCCGCGCTCGCCAACATCGCGATCCCCTTCGCCAATCCGGGGCAGTTGCACAAGCTCACCGACCCCGATGCCGGCGACACGCTCTATGTCGTCACCGCGCAGCGGCCGGTGCGCGGCTTCATCAAGCGGCAGGACCTCGTCGATCTCTCGCTGCTGGAATCCGCGCACGGCATCGCGATCCGGCCGAACTCCGACGAGGTCGGCGTCGAGGTCGGCGCCGACAAGGTGATCCTCGGCAAGAAGGGCGGGCTGACGCTGTCGCCGGTCGACATCTCGGCCGAGCGGGCGCCGACAGCGGTGCGCCCGGTGTTCAGCCCCGAAGGCTGGCGCAAGGGCCAGTCGGAGAACTTCTGGGCGCGCCAGAACGAGCTGATCACGGCGATCTCCAATGTCGAGCCGGCGCTACGCTCGCTGCCGCGGCTCGATCTCGCCCAGTTCTACATGTCGCGCGCGATGTATCACGAGGCCAAGGCCGTCACCGACGTCATGCTGACCGATCCCTCCAACAAGGAGGAGAGCGGCGCGCTGATCATGCATGCGATCGCCAGCATCCTGATCGGCCGGCCGGCGCAGGGGCTGAAGGACCTCGCCAATCCCGTGATCGGCAACAGCCACGATTCCCAGCTCTGGAAGGCGCTCGCCTATGCGCGCCAGGGCAAATGGGCGGACGCGCGCGAGAAGTTCAAGAACGTCGAATTCGCCATCGCCTCGCTGCCGCTCGACATCCAGCGCATCGTGACGATGGACGCGATGCGCGCCTCGCTCGAGGTGAAGGACTATGCCGGCGCCTCCAAGCGTCGCAGCGAGCTCGAAGTGGTCGGCGTCCCGCCCGAGGCCGCGCCCGGCTTCGCCGTGCTGCGCGGCCGGCTCGCCGAGGCGCTCGGCCACGACAAGGACGCGCTCGACGACTACAAGTTCGCGGTCGCCTCGAACGACCGGCCCGCCGCGGCCGAGGCCAAGCAGCTCGAGGTCGCGCTGCGGCAGAAGCGCGACGAGATCGGCAAGGAAGACGCCCTGCGCGAGCTCGAGACCCTGTCCATGACCTGGCGCGGCGACTCGATCGAGGTGAAGACGCTGCAGATGCTGTCGAAGATGTACGCCGAGAGCGGGCGCTACCGCGACGCGCTCACCGCGGCGCGCACCGCGACGCGGCTGCAGCCGAACGCGGAAGCCTCGCGTCAGGCGCAGGACCTCGCCTCCGAGCTGTTCACGCAGATATTCCTGGGGCCGAAGGGCGACGAGCTGCCGCCGGTCGAGGCGCTCGGGATGTTCTACGAGTTCCGCGAGCTGACGCCAATCGGCCGTCGCGGCGACGAATTGATCCGCCGGCTCGCCGACCGTCTCGCCTCGATCGATCTGCTCGACCAGGCCGCCGAGCTCCTGCAATACCAGGTCGATCACCGCCTCGAAGGCGCCGCGCGCGCCCAGGTCGCCGCGCGCCTTGCCATGATCTATCTCGCCAACCGCAAGCCCGACATGGCGATCTCGGCGCTGCGTGCCAGCCGCATCAGCGATCTCTCCGGCGAGCTCAGGCAGCAGCGCCTGCTCTTGGAAGCGCGGGCGCAGAGCGACGTCGGCCGTCATGACCTCGCGCTCGACATCGTCTCCAACGTCTCCGGGCGCGAAGTGCTCCGCCTGCGCTCGGACATCTTCTGGGCGGCAAGGCGCTGGCGCGAGTCCGCCGAGCAGATCGAGCTCTACTACGGCGAACGCTTTCGCGACTTCAAGCCGCTCAACGCGGTCGAGAAGAGCGACATCATCCGCGCCGCCGTCGGCTATGCGCTCGCCGACGACTCGATCGGCCTGTCGCGCTTCCGCGAGAAATACGCGCCGCTGATGAGCGAAAGCGCCGACCGTCTCGCCTTCGACATCGCCAGCAAGCCGGCCGCGGCCTCCAGCGCCGAATTCGCCGAGATCGCCAAGCTCGCCGCCAGCGTCGACACGCTCGACGGCTTCCTGCGCGAGATGAAGCAGCGCTTCCCCGACGCCACCGCCCGCGCCCCCGGCTCGCCCCAAGCTAAGGAAGAGACCGAGCACACCGGCTCGCTGCCGACGATCCCGGTCGTGCGGCAGATCAAGATGACCCGGTAGGAAACGGCGGCCGCGGCATCCTCCGTCATTGCGAGCGCAGCGAAGCAATCCAGGAATCCCTCCGCGGCGGCAGTCCTGGATTGCTTCGTCGCAAGGGCTCCTCGCAATGACGCGGATGGTGCGGGGCATTTCTGATGGATCGCGCTTGCGGTAATTTGCGGCGAGCTGCCGCGGCATCCTCCGTCAT
>RXJC01000567.1 GCA_003963435.1 Bradyrhizobiaceae bacterium
GCAGCCTGCCGGGCACCAGCACGATCGCGGTCCGGACCCATGGCGGCTTCTGCTGGGCCGCCTTCACCAACACCAGGCGCGGGAATTCCGACATGGATGGCGACCTCGACAACCTCAACTGGACCATGGCGCGCCAGGTCGGCGAATGGCGGGTGGCGTGATGATCCACGAAGGCGGATGCCTGTGCGGCGCGGTGCGGTTCAAGGCGGAGGGCGAGCCGCTCAACGTCCGCGTCTGCCATTGCCGCATTTGCCAGAAGGCGATGGGCTCGCCGTTCTTCGCCCGCGCGCAGTTCGACCAGCGGGCGCTGAGCGTGGAAGGCGAAACGGAACGCTATGCCTCGTCCGAGGCGATCGACCGCGTGTTCTGCAAGCGCTGCGGCACGCGCCTGTTCGCTTGGCGGCGCAATGGCACATTGGCCGGTGTGGCACTCGCCACCTTCGACGACCGCAACGCATTCGCGCCGACCGAGCACATCTGGGTGTCGGAAAAGCTGGCCTGGCTCAAGCTCGACGACGGCCTGGTGCAATATCAGGGAACGATCCCGGCGTGACGTCAGGCCTGATCTGACGCAGGCGCACGTGCTGGTTGAGTACGCCCGCTCGTCGTCGCGATCCAGATTCCGGCAAACACCGCGACGATGCCGGCCGCCAGATTCCAGCGCAGCGGCTCGTTCAAAAGCCAGGCACCGACCAGCGATGCCGTGATCGGGTTGACCGTCACCGAGATCGCGACCCGCGTGGGCGTCGTGCGCTCCAGCGCGAAGGCCCAGAGATAGAACGTCAGCGCCGCGCCAAAGGCACCGAGATAGGCAGCCGCCAGGCATTGCGGGGTGCCGAAGCCTGCGACCGGCGCAAAGCTGCCGCGGACATAGGAGAGCAGGATCAGGCAGGCCGCGCCCGCCGCCATGCTCATCGTGGTGAAGGCGATCGGGCCGGAGCGCCGGATCAACGGCTTTGACCAGATGCCGTAGAGCGCCATGCACAGCGCAGCCGCCGTCATCAGGAGATCGCCGCGCCAGGCGCCTGAGGGCGCCGAGGTCAGGTCGGAAAGCAGCGCGACCGCAACGCCCAGCGTGGCGATCACCACACCGGTCGATTTGCGCAAGGTCAGAGCCTCGGCGCCGAGCGCGGCTCCGATCACAAGCGACAAGAGCGGCAGCGTGGACAGCGCGAGCGCACCGCGCGCGGCGGTCGTGAAGATGAGCGATGCGTTGAACAGGATCGGGAACAGCGCGAAGAACAGGATGCCGAGCCCGATCGCGGCGGCCCAGTCCCCTCGGCCCGGCCAGCGATCGCCGCGCAGCAGCGTCAGCGGCAGCAGCAGAAGAAAGCCGATGCCGAAACGGAACGAGCCGATCGCCAGCGGATCGAGACTGCCCACGAGATAGCGCGTGGCGCCGATCGAAGTGCCGCCCAGCGCGCTCGACAGCACCGCGGCCAGAACGCCAAGAATCTCGCCCACGCTTCCTCCCGTAGATGCTTTGCAGGCAGCATAGGAGGCGCGCCGAAGCAGGGAATGGAATTTCCGTCATGCCAGGATAAGCTTTCGTCATGAGCTCACCTGTTCTCGATCCTGATCTGCTGAAGGCGTTTGCCGCCGTCGCCGAGCATCGATCCTTCACGCGCGCCGCCACGGTGCTCAACCGGACCCAATCGGCGGTCAGCGTCCAGATCCGGCGCCTGGAAGAACGGCTTGGCGCAAAACTGTTTCAACGCACCCGGGCCGGCGTCACGCCGACCGCAGCGGGCGATGAACTCCTCGTCTATGCAAAGCGGCTGCTCGACCTCAACGCAGAGGCCATCGATGCACTCCGCATGCGTAAGCGCGAAGCGGTGGTCCGCCTCGGCGTGATGGACGACTACGGCACGATCGTCGTTCCACCCTTGCTGGCGCAATTCGCCAGAAGCCATCCGCAGATCCGGGTCGAGATCGAGACCGGGCTGACGGCAACGATGCCGGCCCGGCTCGGCGAGGCCTTTGACCTCGTCATCGCCATGCATCCGGAAGGACGCGGCGGCGGCGAGCTGCTGCGGCGCGAGCAGGCGGTCTGGGCGGCGGCCAAGTCGTATCAAGTCGAGGCTGGGCACGACACACTGCCTGTTGCGCTCTACCCGCCGGGATGCCTGTTCCGGCAATGGGCGGCAGAGGCCCTTGATGCAGCCGGCCGGCCCTGGCGACTGGCCTTTGTCAGCCGGACCCTTGCCGCGGTGGAAGCGATCGCGGCGCAGGGCCTTGCGGTCACGGTCGTGAAGGCCGGCACGCTGCCCGCCCGCCTGCGCATGCTGTCGGAGCGCGAAGGCCTGCCACCGCTGCCGGCGGCCGACATCCGTCTCCACCGCGCGCACACTTTGTCACGCCCGGCGGCCATGCTGGCCGATCACCTGCGGCGTGGCATTTCGGAACCGGCGACCTTATGTTGAGCCGAAGCGTTGCTGCACCGCCGGTTGGCTGGGACGGCTGCAAGGCCGCAGGCAAACCGGGACGGACGAGCCGTGGACATTTCCTTTTATGACCTTTCGGTGTGGGTGCTGCCACTGGTGCTCGCCATCACCCTTCACGAGGCCGCGCACGCCTTCGTGGCGGACCGGCTCGGAGACAACACGGCCTCGCAGCTCGGCCGCGTCAGCTTCAACCCGATCAAGCATATCGACCCGTTCGGCACCGTGATCTTGCCTGCGATGCTGCTGTTTACACATTCGCCCTTCCTGTTTGGCTACGCCAAGCCGGTGCCGGTCAATTTCCGCAAGCTGAACAACCCCAGGCTCGACATGGTCTGGGTGGCGCTGGCAGGGCCTGCCACCAACATCCTGCTGGCACTGGCAGCGGCCCTCGCCTTCCATGCCATGCCGCTGGTGCCCGCAAGCTCGGCGAAATGGGTCGCCGACAATCTCAAGAACGCCCTCCTGATCAACGCGGTGCTGGCGGTGTTCAACATGATGCCGATACCGCCGCTCGACGGCGGGCGCGTCGCTGTCGGGCTGCTGCCCCGCGTCCTCGCCATGCCGCTCGCCCGGCTCGAGCCATTCGGGATGCTGATCCTGATCGGCCTTCTGATCCTGCTGCCGCTCGCAGGGTCCCGGTTCGGTCTAAATCTTGATGTTATTTCAGTAATACTGCGAACGTTGACCGGTTATGTGATTCAGGCTGTTCTCTTCCTGACCGGCAATGCGTAGTTGAACAGCGCCACCGAACACAAGCCGAAGGGCCAGAGGCCGACTTGGTCAAAGCTGCCGATATGCTCATCGCGCGACGCGCCGACACCCGCGCCCGCGCCGATTTCGCCACCTGGAAGATGATGGCCAAGCTCAACGGGTCGTCCGCGTTGCCGGCGGATGCCCAGGAATTCCTGGCGAGCTACCAGAACCTGCTCGCGCAGATGAGCGAGGGCGAGGCCACCGAGGCCACCATCGGTGCGATTTACAAGGCTTATTATGTCGAGATGGGGGGCGGCGGAACTCCACCCGATGTGCGTCCTCGGGCATCCGAACCGACGGCGGACAATGTTACCGCCTTCCGCCGCCCGGCACCGAAGCCGAAGACTGCCAGCTTCTTCGGGACAGGCGCAGCCAGCGGAGTCCAGAAACGTCCGCTCCCGGTGGCGCTGATCTTCGCGTGCCTCGTCGTGGTCTATGTCGGGATCCGACTCTACTGGCGCTGAGCGGTCTTCTTCTTTTTCTTCTCTTCCGGGGGCTTGAAGATGATGGGGACGGTGCGTTCGATCCGGTCCTCGGTTATCGCGGCTGGCGGTGTCGGGAACGGATCGGATTTGTGGACCATGGCAACTGCGGCAGCGTCGTAAGCTGCATCTCCCGACGATTCCGCGACGTCGACTGAGATCACGTTGCCTTTCCGGTTGAGGGCGAAGCTCACCTTGACAGTCTGGTTGTGGGGATCCTTGCCCTCCGGATTGACCTTGTGAGCCGCAAGATGGGCGCTGATCTTGCGGTTCCAGTCGGCCGTGATCTTCAGGATATCCTTGCCGATGCCGACCACCGGGGCCATCGCCTTGTCGGCCTCGCGCGTTGCGTCTTCGAAAGTCTGCCGCGCCTGGTCGATCTGCTTTGGCGCCGCTTCCATGGCTGGAGTTTCGACTGCGGCCACCTTTGGATCGTCGTCCTGCTCCTTCTTCGCCTTGTTTTCGCTGACGATACGATCGGGCTCCTCGGTCTCTTGCGGTCGATCCTGCGGAAGCTCCGTCTCCTTCATTTCGGCCTTCTGCTCTGGAAGTTCCGGGCGCTCCTCCTGCGCCATTGAATCGTTCGCCCCGACCGGAGCGTCGGATTCTTGAACTTCCGGCGAAGCCATCTCGACCGCGAACTCCGCACCGGCCGCACCCAGGCCGTCGCCGTCGTCGTCGGCCCGCAAATGGGCCAGCGCGAGCGCAGCGCCGCCCAGATGAAGCGCGAGCGCTGCCACCGCAGCCAAAATCCAGAGCTTTCGGGAAGGTCTGAGCTCGTCCGACATAGCGTGCCTACTCTAGGGCTGAGCGGCGCCTGCCGCAGGCGCCCCGGGCGGCGGGCCTTCCAGCGCCACCAGCTTCACCCGCGTATAGCCGCCTGAGCGCAACAGCTCCATGACACCCATCAACTCCCCATACGGCACCGACTTGTCGGCGCGCAGGAACACGTACTTGTCCTTGCTCATGTCGGACAGGCTATCGAGCGTGCCGATCAATTCGGCGCGGTGGACCGGATTTTCGCCGATCGCCAGCGTCAGGTCGGGCTTGATGCTGAGATAGGTCGGCTTGTCCGGCTTCTTCTGCGGCGTCGCGCTCGACGACGGCAGGTCGATCGGCAGATCGACCGTGGACAGCGGCGCTGCGACCATGAAGATGATCAGCAGAACCAGGATGACGTCGATGAACGGCGTGACGTTGATGTCATGCGTTTCCGAGAAGTCGTCGTCGTCGTCATTATCGGCGAGCGAAACGGCCATGGTTCACTCCGCTGCGCGCGAATGCACGCTGCCGTGGCTGCGGTCGAGATCACGCGAGAGCAGCCGCGCCGCGGCACCCGAGGCGCGGCTGACGAGCTCGAGATAGCCCTTCGTCACGCGCGAAAAGTGGTTGTAGATGATGACGGCGGGAATGGCGGCGACGAGGCCGATCGCGGTGGCGAGCAGCGCCTCGGCGATGCCGGGCGCGACCACGGCAAGGTTGGTGGTCTGCGACTTCGAGATGCCGATGAAGCTGTTCATGATGCCCCAGACCGTGCCGAACAGGCCGACGAAGGGCGACGTGGAGCCGATGGTCGCAAGCACGCCCATGCCGATCCGGATGCGCCGCGCCTCGGCGCGCACGATCTCGGAAAAGCTGGAGGCCGCGCGCTCCTTGATGCCGGCATCGCTGGACAGACCGGCCGACATCCGCGCCTCGCGCAGGGCCGCCGCCAGGAACGACGGCAGGATGCCCTCCTTGGCACCGAGCGCCATTTGCGCTTCGGCGAGGGAGCGCGTCTCCGCGATCTTCTTCAGTGCGGAACGAAGCCTGGTGGATGCGACCGACAGCTCGATCGACTTGGCGATGAACACGGTCCAGGTCATCAGCGATGCGAAGGCGAGCCCGATCATCACCGCCTTCACGATGACGTCCGCCGACATGAACATCACCCAGGGCGACAATTCCTTCATCGCCGGCGCGACACCGGATGCCGCCTCGGGCTTTGCGGCCGCCGGAGCCACGACCGCGGTCGGCGCCGAAGCTGCAGGCGCGGTCACAGTCGGAGCCCCCGGCGAAGTCGCCGGAGCGGCTGCCGGCGTGGGGCTGGCCGCGGGCGGAGCCATCTGCTGCGTCGCCCCCGAAGGCGGGCTTTGTGTCTGGGCAGAAACTGGCGATGCGAGCCAGGCAGCCGCCAGCATCGCGGCGGCGGCAAGGTTGGCTCTTGAGGTCATGGTCTTCATACTTCGGCCCAGTAGCGAATGAGATTGTGATAGATACCCGTCAATTTGACCGTTTCGGGATCGTCACGCCCGAGCCGTTCCACCAGCGCCTGTATCGCGGTGTCGAGGTCGAAGATCATGCTCCGGGCTTGATCGTCCCGTATCATGCTCTGAAGCCAGAAGAAAGACGCAACTCGCATCCCCCTCGTCACGGGGGTGACGAGATGGAGGCTGGTCGAGGGATAGAGCACGCAGTCCCCGGCCGGCAACTTGACTTCGTGTGAGCCGTAGGTGTCCTCGATCACAAGTTCGCCACCATCGTACTCGTCCGGCTCGGCGAGGAACAGCGTCACCGACAGGTCCGTGCGGATGCGAAGGCCGGTCAGCCGGTCACCGCGGATCGCATTGTCGACATGCAGGCCGAAATGGTGGCCGCCGCTCGCCGCATAGCGGTTGAACAGCGGCGGGAAGATCTGCAGCGGAACCGCCGCCGCGATGAAGCGCGGGTTCGACGTCAGCGCCGAGATGATGC
This sequence comes from Bradyrhizobiaceae bacterium, assembly GCA_003963435.1. Classification (GTDB taxonomy): domain Bacteria; phylum Pseudomonadota; class Alphaproteobacteria; order Rhizobiales; family Xanthobacteraceae; genus Bradyrhizobium. The sequence continues at coordinate 6,413 of RXJC01000567.1, forward strand.
GGTTGCCGAGTTTTCGCGCGACGTCGCTGTCAGGCGGCAATTGCTCGTTGCGTTTGACCATGGCCGACTGCGCGCCGGCGGTGGATCGGCCGTCCTCCCATGGGCTGGCGTCCATGATGCGGCGGAAATCCGCCACATCATCCTTGCTGAGAACGCCTGGCAGGCACGTCAACATGATCAGAACTTCGCTGTGGTGACGATGTAGAACGCCCGGCCCGGCGCCACCGCCACGAACGGCACCGCGCTGCGATAGAGCGTGTCGTAGTACAGCTTGTTGGTCAGGTTCTGGGCGTAGAGCTTCATCGTCCAGTTCTTGTCGATCTTCTTCTCGACAAAGGCGTCGAAGCGCCAGTAGCTCGGCAATTCGTTGCCGGTGTTGGCTGCGAACGTGCCGCCATAGACCTTCGATCGGTACACCGCCTGGCCGCCGAGCTCCCAGCCGTCGTCAAACTTGTACTTGGTCAGCATGCTGAACGATTGGTGGGCGACGTTGGCAAGCTGCAGGCCGAGATTCGAGGCAACGCCGCTCTGCGTCACCTTGGATTGCATCAAGACGAGACCGCCGAATATGCTCCAACGATCGCTGATCCGGCCCTCGGCTTCGATATCGATGCCCTGGATTCTGTAGGCCGCGCCCGATGTGAGCAGGCCGTTGACCGTCTCGCGCGCATTGTCCTTCGTGGTCTGGAACAGCGCACCGGTCACCAGCAGGTGGCGATCGGCAAGCTCCCATTTGGTGCCCACTTCAATCGCCTTGTTGCGCTCGGGTCCGAGCAGGATGGTCGAATTGGCAGGCACGCCGCCGTAATCGGTGCCGGTCGCGTCGAGCTCTGACCCGAACGGATTGGCCGAGGTTGCGTAAGCCGCATAGACGCTGCCGATCGACATCGGCTTGTAGACCGCGCCGACGTTGTAGTTGACGAGGTCGCTGCTCTGCTTGAGGAACGCCGAATTGGTCGAAGAGCTCTGGCTGTAGCCGTCGTAACGGATGCCGCCATTGAGGATGACGGTGTCCTGCCAATTCGCGGTGTCCATGACGTACACGCTGCTGGTGTTGACTCCGTAGCGCGTCGGGTTCCCGACCAGCGAGGGCGTGTTGCTGAACGGAATGTTGGTGTATTGCGGCGAGTAAAGATTGACTCCCGTGACGGCGCCGTTGCTGGTCGAACCGCCGCCGAACAGCTCGGACGAGAGGCCGGTGTAGCGGTCGATCGAGATGTTCTCGTTCGAATATTCGACGCCGAACACCGCGGTGTGCTTGACCCCGCCGGTGTCGAGCTTGAACGTAGCCTCGTTCTGGTTGACCCATACGTCCACGTTCTGGTAGCGGCTCTGCGCGCTCGCCGTCGTGGTCCAGAGCAGAGGATTGGGGCTGGTCGTGTTCGGGTTCTGCGGCAGCGTGCCGATGTAGTTGAGCAACGAATGCTCGCCGCGCACCTTGCTGGTCAGCGTGATGGCCTCGTTGACCTTGTACTCGATCGTACCGGTGCCGAAATCCTGCCGCGCGGTCTGGAAGTCGCGATTGAGGAAGCCGTACCAGTTTTGCCTGGGAATACCGGCCGAGGTCACCGGCACATTGCCCTGCTTGTAATAGGGGACGCCGAAATCGGGATAGCCGCTGAGATCGGTGTGGACGTAGTTGGTCGTGATCTTGATGTCGGTCGTCGGGGTGTACTTGGTCGAGATGAAGCTGCCCCAGCGATTGTCGGTCACGTAATTGCGCCCGGCGACGTTGGCGTCCTGGAACAGGCCGCCGGTGCGAACCGAGAAGGTCGGGTCGATGACCTGGTTGACGTCGAGCGTGACGCGCTTGGTCATGTCGGTACCGAACTCGGTATCCATGCGCTTGAAATTGACGTCGCCGGCCTGCTTGGTGACGATGTTGATGGCGCCGCCGGCGGTGCCGCGTCCGGCGTAGGAGGATGCCGGCCCG
>RXJC01000372.1 GCA_003963435.1 Bradyrhizobiaceae bacterium
ATCGGTCTCGACGCACTGGTCGGGCACGCCGGCTACGCGGTGCGGCGCTTTCAGATCTGGATCTTCCAGGATTTCATCAAGACGCTCGGCGAGGTCGACATCCGGCCGACGCAATATTCGGTGCTGACGGTGATCGGCGCCAATCCGGGCCTGTCGCAGATGGCCGTGGCCAAGCGCCTCGGCATTGAGCGCGCCCGGCTGGTGCATCTGCTCGACAGCCTCGAGCAGCGCAAATACGTCAAGCGGGTCAAGTCGAAGGCGGACCGCCGCTCGCACGCGCTGCATCTCACCGCGCAGGGCGAGACGGCGCTGGCGAAATTCAAGCGGCTCGCGGCCGAGCACGAGCGGCACGTCGAGGCGAAGATCGGCAAGGAGAACCGGGCGCAGCTGCTCCGCATCCTCGCCGGCTTCACCTGATCTCGACTGCCTATGATCTAGGCAGATGCCCAGCGCAGGGCGCCGGCGCTATCGCCCGCCGGCTCCCTAAAAGATCTGCCAAGCCACTGATCGCACGATAATATCCGGACTACTCGTCCTGCCCGGATATTGTACACAATGGCACATCGTTTGCTTCGCTCCGGGCGAAGACAGATTGCCGGAGTTTTGTCGCCATGAGGGCTGAATTGGGGGCTGAATTGGGGGCTGAGCAGCCTGAAACGATCGCCGCGATTGTGGCCGCGCATCGCGCGGGCACGCTGACGCCGGCTGAGACGATCGCGCGGACCTATCGGCGCATCCGCGACCACAACGATCCCGCGATCTTCATCAGCCTGCGCGACGAGAAGGACGCGGTAGCCGAGGCCGAGAAGCTGGCCGCACGCACGGATGCTGCCGGCCTGCCGCTCTACGGCGTGCCGGTCGCGGTGAAGGACAATATCGACGCGCTCGGCTTTCCGACCACCGCGGCCTGCCCGGCCTTCTCCTTCACGCCGGCGCACGATTCGACCGCGGTGGCGCGCCTGCGTGCGGCCGGCGCCATCGTCATCGGCAAGACCAATCTCGACCAGTTCGCGACCGGCCTCGTCGGCGTGCGCTCGCCCTACGGCATCCCGCGCAACTCGATCCGCGACGATCTCGTCCCCGGCGGCTCCAGCTCCGGCTCCGCCGTCGCCGTCGGCGCTGGGCTCGTACCGCTGTCGCTCGGCACCGATACCGCCGGCTCGGGCCGCGTGCCGGCGATGCTCAACAACATTGTCGGGCTGAAGCCGAGCCTCGGCATGATCTCGAATGCGGGCCTGGTGCCGGCCTGTCGCACGCTCGACTGCATCTCGGTCTTCGCTCTGACCGTCGACGATGCCGCGCTCGCGCTCTCCGTGATGGCGGGGCCCGATGCAGCCGATCCGTTCTCACGCGACCGGCCGCTGGGCGCGATCACGCCGTTCCCGACAGGCTTCCGTCTCGGCGTGCCGCGCAAGGGTCAACTGATCTTCTTCGGCGACAAGAAGGCGGAAGCCGCCTATGCCGATGCGCTGCAGCGCTGGACAGTGCTCGGCGCTGAGCTGGTCGAATTCGATCTCGAGCCGTTCTACGAGACGGCGCGGCTGCTCTATGAGGGCCCGTGGGTCGCCGAGCGCTATCTCGTGATCAAGGATCTGCTTGCGTCCGCGCCCGATGCGATTCATCCCGTGACGCGCGAGATCACCGCGGCCGGTGCGCGGCTCACGGCGGCGGACACCTTCTCCGCGCTCTACCGCTTGCAGGGCCTGCGCAAGATCGCCGAGCGGACATTTGCGAAAATCGACGCGCTGGTGCTGCCGACGGCGCCGACGGCCTACACGACCGCACAGGTGCTCGCCAATCCGATCGAGCTCAACAGCCGGCTCGGCACCTACACCAATTTCGTCAACCTGCTCGACCTCTGCGGCCTGGCGCTGCCGGCCTCGATGCGCGCCGACGGCATCCCGTTCGGCATCACGCTGCTGGCGCCCGCGGGCCGCGATGCGATGCTGGCCAGCATCGGGCGCGTGTTCCATGCGGACACGAAGCTGAGCCTCGGCGCCAAGGGCGTGGCGCAGGCTCCGCTCGCAGCGCTGCCGGCGAGCAGCGGCGACGAGATTCCCATCGCCGTGGTCGGCGCGCATCTGTCCGGCATGGCGCTCAACGGCGAGCTGACGGCGCTGGACGCCAAGCTGATCGAGGCGACAAAGACCGCGCCGGACTACAAGCTCTTCGCGCTCCGGACCACGCCGCCGAAGCCCGGCCTGCTGCGCGTCGAGGCAGGCAAGGGCGCCGCGATCGAGCTGGAGATCTGGTCGCTGTCGTCGTCGGCGTTCGGCAAGTTCGTCAACGCCATTCCCGCGCCGATGGCGATCGGCACGGTGCGCCTTGCCGACGGCCGCAGCGTGAAGGGATTTTTGGTCGAGCCGGAAGTGCTGCGCGACGCGCGGGACATCACGGCGTACGGCGGATGGCGCGCGTATATGAAGGAAGCTGCGGCAAAGCAGGTCTCGTAGGGTGGGCAAAGGCGCAAAGCGCCGTGCCCACGATCTCTCTCAATCGATAGAGGTGGTGGGCACGCTTCGCTTTGCCCACCCTACGGCACCGCGTTCCGTATCCTACACCGACACCGCGTAGATCTCGTACTCGCCGCGCACCAGCTCGATATGCGCGCGCATGGCGGCGGCGGCGCCCTGCTTGTCGCCGCGCATGATGGCGACGACGACGCGGTCGTGCTCGGCTTGCGATTTTGCCAATCGGCCGAGATTGCGGAACTGGGCGCGGCGAAACGGCTGCACGCGCACGCGCGTCGCCAGCGTGATCTCGGCGATGTAGCCGTTCTGCGACCCCGCATAGATCGCGTTGTGGAAGCGCTCGTTAACCTCATGGAAGCGATCGGGATTGCCGGTGTAGCTCAGCACCCGCAGCTCTTCGTGGATGGCTTCCAGGCCATGTCGTTCGGCCGCCGACATGCGCTCGGCGGCAAGGCCGGCGCAGAGCGCCTCGAGCTCGGCCATCGCCTCGAACATGCTCTTGAGACGGTCGATCGATGGCTGCGCCACCACCGCGCCGCGATGGGCGCGCGCCTCGACGAGGCCGCTTGCCACGAGCTGACGCAGCGCCTCGCGCACCGGTGTGCGCGAGACGTTGAAGCGTCGCGCGATGTCGGTCTCGTCAAGCGGTGCGCCGGGGGCCAAGGCGCCGCGCACGATCTCGTCGGCGAGCTGCAGCCGCAGCTCCTCGGCGCGCGTGACCTTCTCCAGCGACGGCGAGGGACGGTCGACGCGCGGCACCACCGGCTCCGTCGGCAGCGTCCCTGGCGGAAAATCGTCGAGCGTCATGCAATCACGCCTCTTTCGGCTCGTCGATGATGCTGACATGGGCAGCGACGACGCGCCAGCCCTCCGGGAAGCGAATCCAGGTCTGCATCTGCCGGCCGACCTTGCCCGGCGCGGTGTCGCGATAGAACAGGGTGGACGCCACGGCCGTGTCGCGGCCATAGCTTGAGATGACCGTCTTGGCGGTGCGGCGGTTCAATCCGACCGGCGAGCGCGCGGCGCGGAAGCCCGAGATCGCCTCATAGCCATAGAGGTTCTCGCCGATGCCGTAGCGCAGCGTGCGGGGATCGTTGCGGAACAGCTCGCCAAGGAGGGCGACGTCGTTGCTGACCAGGGCCTGCTCGTAACGATCGAACGCGGCTTTGACTTCCGCGATCACGTCGGGGAGATCGATCTCCATCTCGAATTCCTCTCAAAGTCCCCTTGGCGCAGGCGCGGCGGCGACGCCCATTTTTTCCAGGGCGTAGGCGACGCGGAGCGCGATGTCTTCGCGCCAGGGCGCGGCGATGATCTGCACGCCGATCGGCAGCGGCTCGAGCGGCACGGGAACCGCGACCACCGGCAAGCCGATGAAGGAGATCGGCTGGGTGTGGATGCCGATATTGGCGCGGACCGGCAGCTCGACGCCGTCGAGATTGAAATTCACCTGGCCGAGCGTTGGCGCGGTGCAGGGCGTTGCCGGCGCGAGCAGAACATCGACCGATTTGAAGATCTCGGCGAGCTGCGTCCGATACCAGCGACGGAATTTCTGCGCGCGGTCGACCATGGGAGCGGGCACCATCGCGCCTGCGATCAGGCGGTCCCGCACGGCGGGATCGAAGTCGTTCGGCCGCTGGCGCAGGCGATCGAGATGCAGCGAGGCGCCTTCGGTGGTGGTGATGACATAGGCCGCCGCACGGGCGCGCGCGGCTTCGGGGATATCGACCACCTTCGATACGCCAAGCGCCTTGGCAACGCGGCCGACCGCCTCGACGGCTTCCGGAAACACGTTCTTCTGGAAATATCCGCCCGCGATCGCAACGCGCAGGTCCGAAACCGGATTGGCGATCAGCGGCAGCGTCGGCTCGAGACCGCGCGTGGTGCAGGCGCTATCGTCCGCGTCCGGGCCCTGCATCACGTCATAGGCAAGGGCAAGATCGGTGACCGAGCGCGCGAACGGGCCGAGATGATCGAGGCTCGCGACGAAGGGAAACGAGCGCGCCCGCGACAGTCTTCCATAGGTCGGCTTCAAACCAAAAATGCCGCAGAAGGATGACGGCACGCGGATCGAGCCGTTGGTGTCCGAGCCGAGCGCGATCGGCACCAGCGCGCCGCCGACGGCGCTCCCGGAGCCGCCGGAGGAGCCGCCGGTCATTCGCGTCGTGTCATGCGGATTGCGCGAGGGACCGTCATGGACGTTCTCGCCGGTGAAGTCGTAGGCGTACTCGCCCATGTTGAGGGCGCCGACCAGCACGGCGCCGGCGGCTTCCATACGCTCGATCAGCGTGGCGTCGCGCCTGGCGGGTGCGAGGTCGCGGTTGATCTTCGAGCCGGCGCGCGTCGGCAGGCCGGCGACGTCAAACAGGTTCTTCACCGCGAAGGGCACGCCGGCGAGCGGGCCGACGCCTTTTCCGGCGGCGATGTCGGCGTCGATCGCGCGCGCTTTCGCGCGGGCGCGATCGGCGGTGACGTCGGTGAAGGAATTAAGGATGCCGTCGTGCTGCTTGATGCGCGCAAGAGCGGCTTCCGTGGCATCGAGCGCGGACATCTTGCGGCGCGCAACCGCGCTTGCGATCTCGGCGGCCGTCATCTCTGGCTTGGCAGTCATGGCCGTATCAAGCCGTGAAGATCGGCGCCGGCTCGGTCTCGTCCGGCAGCGCGAATTCGTCGACCAGGCGGGCGAGCCGCAGCGAGACTTCGAGATTGGCGCGCACCGCGGGCCGCCAGGCCTCCTCGACCGGCAGCGCCAGCGCTTTCGATACGGCGTCGATATAATCGTCCAGCGGCTCGGCCATCACGCTCCCAAACAATCTCTTAGTGCACCGGCAACGGCGGATGCGGGATCGCCGTCAGCAGTTCCTTGGTGTAGTCGTCCTGCGGATCGCTCAAGACCTGCTCGGAAGAGCCCTCTTCGACGATCCGTCCCGTCCGCATCACAATGACACGATCGCACAGCAAGCGCACCACATTCAAATCATGTGAGACGAACAGATAACTCATACCTAGCCGTGCTTTCAGGTCCTGCAGCAGGTTGAGCACCACGGCCTGCACCGAGACGTCGAGCGCCGCGGTCGGCTCGTCCAGGATGACGAGCTTCGGGTGCAGCGCGATGGCGCGGGCGATGCCGACGCGGGCCTTCTGGCCGCCGGACAATTGATGCGGGAAGCGATCGAGCAGGTTGTGCGGCAGCCCGACCATGGTGGCCAGCTCCTCGCAGCGCGCGCGGAGCGCGTCGCGTCCCCGGATGTCGCTCAATTGCATGATCGGGTCCGCGATGGCTCGGGCGGCGGTGAAGCGCGGGTTGAGGCTGTCGGTCGGATCCTGGAACACCATCTGGATGCGGCTGCGCTGCGGCAGGCGGGCAAAGCTGGCCGGCGCGATGCCGGAGATGTCCTCGCCGTCGAACTGGATCAGGCCGGAGCTCTGGTCGAGCAGCCGCATCACCATCATCGACGTCGTCGACTTGCCGCAGCCGGATTCACCGACCAGGCCGACGCTCTCGCCATGGCCGATCGAGAAGCTGATGCCGTCGACGGCGCGGAACACATCGGGCTCCACGGGTGGCTTGCGACCGAACAGTTTTCCGAGCGTGGCGGTCGCGCCCTGGCGGGGGTATTCCTTGACGAGCTTTTCAACGAGGAGAAGGGGCTGTTGTGCCTCGTCACTCCCGGGCTTGACCCGGGGGTCCATCGACGAAGAAGAGTCTTCCGAAGTGTGATGGATGGCCGGGTCAGGCCCGGCCATGACGGATGCGGATGAGGGCGCGCCCTCCTCCTCCGGCAGCAGATCCCGCAACGACACACCAAGCCGCGGCGTCGCGCGCATCAGCTTCTTGGTGTAGGGGTGCTCCGGGTTGGCGAAGATGTCGGCGGCCTTGGCGGTCTCGACCACGCGGCCCTTCTCCATCACGACCACGCGGTCGCAATAGGCGGCGGCGAGGCCGAGATCATGGGTGATCAGGATGGTCGACATCGCGCGGCGTTTGGTCAGCTCGACGATCAGGTCCATCACCGCCTTCTGCGTGGTGACATCGAGCCCGGTGGTCGGCTCGTCCGCGATCAGGAGCTGCGGATTGCAGGCCAGCGCCAGCGCGATGACGACGCGCTGACACATGCCGCCCGAGAGCTCGAACGGATAGGCGTGGTAGCGCTCGCGCGGGCGGGCGATCTTGACCTGCTCCAAGGCCTCGATCGCCTTCTCGCCGTGATCGGCGACCTGGGCCTGCTGCACATGCGTGCGCAGCACGTCCTCGATCTGGTCGCCCACTTTCCGGATCGGGTTCAGCGCCGCACGAGGGTTCTGAAAGATCATCGAGACTTCGCGGCCGCGCAGGTCGCGCATCTGGTCTTCGGTCGCGGCTTTCACATCAATGCCCGAGAACATCACCGAGCCCTCGGCGATCCGCCCCGCCCGATCGAGGATGCGCATCACCGCATAAGACGTCACCGACTTCCCCGAGCCGGACTCGCCGACAATGGCGAGCGTCTCGCCCTTGGCGACGGAGATGTTGACGTGCTGCACCGCCTTGACGACGCCGCGGCGGGTGGAGAATTCGACCGTGAGATCCTGGACGTCGAGCAGGGGCTGGGCGGTCATGCGGGCCTGCCGCCATTCAAAAAGTGCGAAAACAACCCCATGCACAGTAGAATGGCGTTGGAATCATTAGTGAATTTTTGACCGAAATTCGCCATCACGTCCTCCGCTGGGGATCGACGATGTCGCGCAGGCCGTCGCCGAGGAGGTTGAAGCAGAACACGGCGATCATCAGCGCAAGGCCAGGGAAGAGTGCGATCCACCATTCCCCTGACACCATGAAGCCCGCGCCTTCGGCGACCATGATGCCCCATTCCGCCGTCGGCGGGCGGACGCCAAGGCCGATGAAGGACAGCCCGGCGGCGTTGAGGATGGCATAGCCCATGGTCAGCGACATCTGCACGATCATGATCGGCATGATGTTCGGCAGGATATGCACCAAGAGGATGCGGAATTCGCCGTTGCCGGAGAGCCGCGCGGCCTGCACGAAGCCGGCGTTGCGGCGGACGTTGGCCTCGGCGCGCGCGACGCGGGCATAGAGCGGAAAGTTCACGATGGCCGTCGCCAGGATGATGTTCTGCACGGTGTTGCCGAGCGCGGCGACGATGCCCATGGCCAGCACGAACAGCGGAAAGGCCATGATGGTGTCGGCGATGCGGCCGACGATACGGTCGGTCCAGCCGCCGAAATAGCCCGCCGCGATACCGGCGAGACCACCCATCAAAAACACCAGCGCGACGGAGGCGACGGCAATGAACGTATCGAGCCGTGTGGCCACGATGACGCGGCTGAAGATGTCGCGGCCGAGCTGGTCAGTGCCGAACCAGTGCGCCGCCGATGGCGGCTTCAGCGCCACGGCAGTATCGGAAGCGAGCGGATCATAGGGCACGACGTACGGGCCAAAGATCGCGGCGATCAGGATCAGGATCAGCAGCCCGAAAGCGAACCCTGTGACCTTGTTCTCGCCGAGAACGTAGCGGGTCTGTTCGAGGACCGCAGCGAATCCCGAAGTCCGCGCGGGTCCGACAGGTTCAACAGCAGGCGCAACGGAGCTCATGATCAGCCCTCCAACCTGACGCGCGGATCGATCACGCCGTACAGGATGTCGATCACGAGATTGAGCAGCACGTACATGACCGCCATGGTCAGCACGAAGCCTTGCACCGGCGCGAAGTCCGACGAGATCAGCGCTTCGACGGCATAGGAGCCGATGCCGGGCCAGGCGAACACTTTCTCCACCAGCACGTTGGCGCCCAGGAGAAACGAGAACACCATGCTCAGCGTGGTGATGACGGGCAGCATCGCGTTGCGGAAGGCGTAGGTGACGATCACGGTCGATGGCGACAGGCCGCTGGCACGCGCGGTACGGACGAATTCGGACGCGAGCACCGCCAGCATCGAGGCGCGCGTCATGCGCGCGATCGGGGCCAGCGAGAAGATCGCAAGCGTCGTCGCGGGCAAGATCAGCTGGCTCAGCGCCGAGCGGAAGGCCTCGACGTCGCGGGCAAGCAGAGTGTCGATCAGGTAGAAGCCGGTCACCGTCGGCGGCGCGCTGTAGAACACGTCGAGACGGCCGAGCGGCGCGGGCGACCAGCCGAGCTGAAAGTAAAAGACGTAGACCAGCACGAGGCCGGTGAAGAACACCGGCAGCGACACGCCGGCCGTGGTCGTGACCCGGCAGAGATGATCGATCCATGATCCCGGCCGCGTCGCCGCAAGCACGCCGAGTGGAATCGCGATCACGATCGAGACGACGAGGCCGAGCAGCGTCAGTTCGGCGGAGGCCGGCAGGCGGTTGCGGATCTCGGCGGCGACCGGCTGGCCCGTGGTGAGCGAGTTGCCGAAATCGCCATGGGCGAGATCATTGGTGTAGCGGAAGAACTGCTCGATCAGCGGCTTGTCCAGACCGAGCTTTTTCCGGATCTGCTCGACGGCCTCCTTGGTCGCGGCGGGGCCGGCGAAGTACGCAGCGGGATCGCCCGGCAGCGCACGCGTCAGCAGGAAGGTGACGATAACGACGCCGATCAGCGAGGGAACAGCGAACATCAACCGCTTGCCGATCATGGTCAGCATGGGACGCGCTCCGGGCTGGTGAATAGCGAATGGCGAATGGCGAATGGATATTCGCGGCTGCCGGCAACCATCACGTCCCCCTATTCGCTACTCGCCACTCGCCCCCCTCACCCCTTCGCCATCGCGCGATAGTCGAGGCGGCGGTGGAACCAGTACTGGTAGCCACTAATGTTCTTCTGCATCGCGACGTTGACGAAGGGCTGATACAGCGGGATGCGCGGGATGTCGGTGAAGGCGAGATCGACGAAGCCCTTCACGTCGGCGTCGTAGGCCGCCTTGTCGCCGCTCGCGGCCGCGGTGCGCGCGCCGTCGATCAGCTTGTCCATCTCCGCCGACTTGTAGCTCATGGTGTTGAAGACGGAATTG
>RXJC01000439.1:0-6641 GCA_003963435.1 Bradyrhizobiaceae bacterium
CGGCTTCTGCTCCTCGTCCATGAAGGGATAGCTGCCGATGATGGTGTCGGGATGGGCGGCGGCGATCGCCCGCAGCGGACTGCCGATATCGCCCTCCCGCGCATTGGCGCGAACCGATTCGGACAGCATGCGCACGCCCGATTTCAGCTTGGGCGAGACGATGTCCATCATCGCCTGCATGATCGACGGCACGCCCGCCATGACGATGACGTTACCGATCTTGAAGCCGGGGGCGAGGATGGTCGCGCTCTGGATCAGCTCGGCACCATCCGGGATGCGGGCCATGCGCAGGCGGGCCTCGTTGAGGTCCTGCTCGCTCCAGCGCTCGCGGAAACGGGCGACGACCTCCGGATGGTGGTCGATGCCGACGCCGAACGCCTTGGCGACGCTGTCGGCGGTGATGTCGTCATGGGTCGGCCCAATGCCGCCGGTGGTGAAGACGTAGGTGTAGCGATGCCGCAGTGCATCCAAGGCTGCGATGATGTCGGCCTCGTCGTCGGAGACGACCCGGACCTCCTTCAGGTCGATGCCGATATTGGTCAGGTATTCGGCGATGAAGCCGATATTCTTGTCCTTGGTCCGGCCGGACAGGATTTCGTCCCCAATGACCAGAATGCCCGCCGTAACGATCTCGCTCATGCCTTAAGTCCCTCACCTGTGGCGCCGACTTTGCCGGGGTAACGCGTTGAAGTCACGCGGTTTTGCTGCCGAAATAAGCAGTCCTCAGCCATTTTTTCAGGCAAGCCGCCGGCCATCCCCGGCAAATGCTGCCAGTCCATGCTTATCGCGCTGGCCCGCCCCTTGCTACCACCTCGAAGTCATGCACTCTTGCCGCATGGCCACAGAACAAGTCGGGATCTATGGCAGTCGCGTTTGATGAAATGAATATTCCCGGCGGGGAGCTTCGCCCCGCCTACCAGGAGCTGGCGCGCTGGCTCAAGGAGACGCCCCCGGAGGCGCTCGAATATCGCCGCCAGGAGGCCGAGCTCCTGTTCCGCCGGATCGGCATCACGTTCGCCGTCTATGGCGAGGCCGAATCCACCGAGCGCCTGATCCCCTTCGACGTGATCCCGCGGATCATGTCGGGCAAGGAATGGACCCTCCTGGAGAAGGGCCTGAAGCAGCGCGTGCGCGCGCTCAACATGTTCCTGCGCGATATCTATCACGGCCGCGACATCCTCCGCGCCGAGATCGTGCCGGACGACCTGATCTTCCAGAATCCGGTGTTCCGGCCCGAGATGAACGGCCAGCAGGTGCCGCACGACGTCTATGTGCACATTGCCGGCATCGACATCGTCCGGGTCGACGCCGAGGACTTCATCGTGCTGGAGGACAACGCCCGCACGCCCTCCGGCGTGTCCTATATGCTGGAAAACCGCGAGATCATGATGCGGCTGTTTCCGGATCTGTTCGCCCGCCACAGGGTGGCGCCGGTCGAACGCTATCCGGACGAGCTGCTCGCGGCGCTGCGCTCGGTCGCGCCGCTCAGCGCGTCGAGCGAGCCGACGGTGGCGCTGCTCACTCCCGGCGTCTACAATTCAGCCTATTACGAGCACTCCTTCCTCGCCGACAAGCTCGGCATCGAGCTGGTCGAGGGCCGCGACCTCATCGTCAAGAACAACGAAGTGTTCATGCGGACGACGGAAGGGCTGAAGCGGGTCGACGTGATCTACCGCCGCGTCGACGACGACTTCCTCGATCCCCTCACCTTCCGTCCCGATTCCGTGCTCGGCGTGCCCGGGCTGATGTCGGCCTATGCGGCCGGCAACATCACGCTCGCCAACGCCGTCGGCACGGGGATTGCTGACGACAAGGCGATCTACTCCTACATGCCCGACATCGTGAAGTTCTATCTCGGCGAGGAGCCGATCCTGAAGAACGTGCCGACCTGGCGCTGCCGCGAGCCGAAGGATCTCGCTTACGTGCTGGATAATTTGAGCGAGCTCGTCGTCAAGGAGGTGCACGGCTCCGGCGGTTACGGCATGCTGATCGGCCCGGCCGCGACCAAAGCCACGATCGAAGCGTTCCGCGAGAAGCTCAAGCGCGAGCCGGAAGGTTTCATCGCGCAGCCGACGCTGGCGCTCTCGACCTGCCCGACCTGCACGGCATCCGGCCTTGCGCCGCGCCACGTCGACCTCAGGCCCTTCGTGCTCACCGGCAGCAAGAGCACCACGATCGTGCCGGGCGGGCTGACACGCGTCGCGCTGAAGGAAGGCTCCCTGGTGGTGAATTCGAGCCAGGGCGGCGGCACCAAAGATACCTGGATCCTGGACGAGTAGAAGATGCTGTCGCGTACCGCCGAAAACCTCTACTGGCTCGCCCGCTACGTCGAACGGGCCGAATATCTCGCGCGCACCATCGACGCGACGCTGCGCGTCACCGCGCTTCCCGCCGCCTATATCGGCAAGACCAACGAATGGGATTCGGCGCTGCTGACCGCCGGCGTCGCCGCGAGCTTCTACCAGAAATACGAGGAAGCCAACGAGCACAACGTCGTCGACTACCTCTCGTTCTCCGTGGACAACCCGTCCTCGATCAGGAACTGCATCGAGGCGGCGCGGCTGAACTCGCGCTCGGTCCGCACCGCGTTGACCAGCGAGATGTGGGACACCATCAACTCGGCCTGGATCGAGCTGCAGGAAGTCTGGAGCAAGGGCACGTCGACGCGCGAAGATCTGGCGAAATTCCTGCGCTTCGTGCAGGAGACCTCGCTGCGCTTCGACGGCTCGGCCTACCGAACCATGTTGCGCAACGATGCCTACTGGTTCTCGCGGCTCGGCCTGCATCTGGAGCGCGCCGACAACACCGCGCGCATCCTCGATGTGAAATATCATGTGCTGCTGCCCGAGGAAGAGCATGTCGGCGGGCCGCTCGACTTCTATCAGTGGAGCTCGATCCTGCGCTCGGTGTCGGCGCTGACGGCCTATCACTGGGTCTATCGCGAGACGCTCAAACCGTGGCTGGTCGCGGACCTCTTGATCCTCAACGGCACGCTGCCGCGCTCGCTCGCCAGCTGCTACGACAACCTCACGCGCAACCTCGACCAGATCGGCGTCGCCTACGGCCGCCAGGGCCCGGCCCAGCGCCACGCCCGCGGCATCCGCAACCGGCTGGAACACAGCAACATGAACGACATTTTCCAGCACGGCGTGCATGAATTCATTCAGGAATTCATCACGGACAATTCCAGGCTGGGCGAAATCATCACGAAGCAGTATTTGATCTGATGTCCATCGACTGACAAAATGGGATGCGGTCATGGCCGGGCTTGTCCCGGCCATCCACGTTCTTGCTTTCGCGCGGCGAGGAAGAGCGTGGATGCCCGGGACAAGCCCGGGCATGACGAGCTTCTTTGCAGCGGCAGTCGGGCCCCACAACCAACGACACGGTCCACCATGCGCCTGCGAATCCAGCACACCACGACCTATCGCTACGAGCCGCCGGCCACGAGCGTGATCCAGATCCTGCGCATGACGCCCGGCAGCCATGACGGGCAATATGTAGCGGAATGGCAGATCGACGTCTCCACGGACACCAAGCTCGACATGCACGAGGATGCGTTCGGCAACGTCACCCATGTGTTGTCCTGCGGGCCTGTCAGCGACATCCGGATCACCGCCGAAGGGCTGATCGAGACTCACGATACCGGCGGCGTGCTGCGCGGCACCGACGAGCGCTTTCCGGCCGGCATGTTCCTGCGCTCCACGGACCTCACCTCCGTCAATCCGGCCATGGCGGCGGTTGCGCGCCAGTTGCGCAGCGAGGCCGAGAGCGACACGCTCGGCTTCCTGCACACGCTGATGACCGAGATTGCCGATCACATGACATTCGACGAGGACCCCACCCACAGCGGCACCTCGGCGGCGGAGGCGTTCACGCTCAAGCGCGGGGTTTGCCAGGACTACGCGCACATCTTCATTGCGTGCGCCCGCGCCGGCGGCGTGCCGGCGCGCTTCGTCTCCGGTCACTTCCTGCGCGCGGACGGCATGATGCACCAGGACGCCGGGCACGCCTGGGCTGAAGCCTATGTGCCCGATCTCGGCTGGGTCGGCTTCGATCCCGCCAACAGCATCTGCGCCACCGACGCCCATGTCCGCGTCGCGATCGGCCTCGACTATCTCGGCGCGGCCCCGGTGCGCGGCACCCGCTATGGCGGCGGCGCGGAAACGCTGACGGTCGCCGTGAAGGTCGAGCAGGCCGGCCGCGGCGGGCAGTCGCAGTCCCAGCGGCAGAGCTAGACGCAGCCGTCGGATCGCATCGGCCATGCTACACTCGCGGCATCAGCCCCCCCGCGAGGACCCCATGGCCACTGTCAAACTGCTTTCGGACGATGAACTCACTCCTGAAGCGCGCGCCGTCTTCGACGATATCCGCAAGGTCAGGAAGTCGGACTTCGTCAACAATTTCTGGCGCGCGCTGGCGCATGATCCGAAGACGCTGCGGCGGACCTGGGAGAGCATCAAGGAGGTGATGGCGCCCGGCGCGCTCGATCCCAAGGTCAAGGAAATGCTCTATGTCGCGGTGTCGATCGCGCATGGCTGCAGCTACTGCATTCATTCGCACACCGCCGCCGCACGGGCGAAGGGCATGACCGAGGCCGAATATGCCGAGATGCTCGCCATCGTCGGCATGGCCGCGGAGACCAACAGGCTGGTCACGGCGCTCGGCGTGCCGGTCGACGAGGCGTTTCTCGTCGATGCCGCTGACTGAGGTCCCGCCCCCGGGGAATCGGGGGTTGGAGCAGCCAGCGAAATTGGCTAGTAATTCCGCGCAAACGCGTTCGGGGACTGGAAATGACTTATTGCTGCGGAATCCTGGTTCGGGACGGTCTGGTGATGATCGCCGACACCCGCACCAATGCCGGCCTCGACAACGTCTCGACCTTCCGCAAGCTCCACATCTTCTCCAAGCCCGGCGAGCGCATCATGGCGATCGCCAGCGCCGGTAATCTCGCCATCAGCCAGTCGGTGCTGTCCACGCTGACCGAAGGCCTGGAGGATCCCAACACGGGCGAGGTCGAGACGCTGATGAACGCGCCGACCATGTTCCAGGCCGCCCAGCGCATCGGCCGGGCCATCCGAGCGGTGCACGCCACCGAAGGCCCGGCGCTGAAGTCGGAGGACGTGTCGTTCGACGTCTCCTTCCTGTTCGGCGGCCAGATCAAGGGCGCGCGGATGCGCCTGTTCATGGTCTACACCGCCGGCAATTTCATCGAGTGCACGACCGACACGCCCTATTTGCAGATCGGCGAGCACAAATACGGCAAGCCGGTGCTCGACCGCGCCATGCACTATGACGTCGAGCTCTACGAGGCGCTGAAGACCGGCCTGATCTCGATGGACTCGACCATGCGCTCGAACCTCGGCGTCGGCCTGCCGATCGACGTGCTGGTGGTCCGCGCCGACGCCTGCGAGGCCGACCTCAACCACCGCATCGAGGCCGGCGAGCCCTATTTCCACGATCTGCGCTCGCGCTGGTCGGCGGCGTTGCGCGCGGCGCACCAGAACATTCCGCGGCCGCCCTACAAGAACGAAAAAGAACCGAAAACCTGACAGCAAGAAAAGGCAGGAAACGATGAGTGACGCAAAGAAGATCGCCCTGGTGACGGGCGCCGGCACCGGCGTCGGCCGCGCGGCCTCGCTGGCGCTGATGAACGCCGGCTTCACCGTGGTGCTCGCAGGGCGCCGCCTCGACATGCTCGAGGAGACCGCAAAGCTCGGCCCCGCCGGAAAAAGCCTCTGCGTCACCGCCGACATGACCAAGCCGGATTCCATCGCTGCCCTGTTCGACAAGGTGAAGGCGACCTACGGCCGCCTCGACGTGCTCTTCAATAATGCCGGCATGGGCGCGCCGGCCGTGAACTTCGAGGACCTCAGCCTCGAGCAGTGGCAGGCGGTGGTGAACACCAACCTCACCGGCCCGTTCCTGTGCACCCAGCACGCCTTCCGCATCATGAAGGACCAGACCCCGCGCGGCGGCCGCATCATCAACAACGGCTCGATCTCGGCGCATGCGCCGCGGCCGTTCTCGGCGGCCTACACCTCGACCAAGCACGCCATCACGGGCCTGACCAAGGCCAGCAACCTCGATGGCCGCATGTACGACATTGCGGTCGGCCAGGTCGACATCGGCAATGCCGCGACCCCGATGACCGACCGCATGGTCAACGGCCCCGGCGTGCTGCAGCCAGACGGCACCACCAAGCACGAGCCGCGCATGGATGCGAAAGCGGTCGGCGACGCCGTGGCCTACATGGCCAGCCTGCCGCTCGACGCCAACGTGCTGACCATGACGGTGATGGCCACCAAGATGCCGTTCGTGGGACGGGGCTGAACCGAAAACTGCGAAAACAACCCCATGCACAGTAGGAGTCAAGGGGCGCCTGCTGCTGCATGCTGCGGGGGCGATGCGAGTTAAGTCCCTACACTGCCTCAACAATCGTCATTGCGAGCGCAGCGAAGCAATCCAGACTGCCTCGGCGGCAAGATTCTGGATTGCTTCGTCGCAAGAGCTCCTCGCAATGACGTGGAGAGAGCGAGACCGCCGCTACTCCAGGCTCTCCACCTGCCGCAGGCTCGGAAACAGCTTCATCCAGAGCAGCGCCACGGCGACGGTGGCGACGCCGCCGAGCACGGCGGCGG
>RXJC01000439.1:6691-9534 GCA_003963435.1 Bradyrhizobiaceae bacterium
GCATGGCGCCGAGCAGCGCGGCAGCCACTCCGCTCTCGAACTGGCCGAGCTGGTTCGAGGCGTTGATGAAGAGGAAGTTCACCGCGCCGACCCGGCCGCGCATCTCGTCGGTTGTGGAGAGCTGCACCAGCGAGAAGCGGATCACGACGCTGATCGTGTCGGCGGCGCCGAGCACGGCGAGCGACAGCACCGACAGCCACATCCAGGACGACAGCGCGAACACGATGGTGGCGAGGCCGAACACGATCACCGCCTGGAACATGCGCAGGCCCACATGCCTGGAGATGGCGTGCCGCGCCAGCACCATGGTCATCAGCAGCGCACCGACCGCAGGCGCGGCGCGCAACACGCCGAGCCCGACCGGGCCGGTCTGCAGGATGTCGCGGGCATAGATCGGCAAGAGCGCGGTGACGCCGCCGAACAGCACGGCGAACAAATCGAGCGAGATGGTGCCGAGGATCGCCGGATTGCCGCGAATGAAACGGACGCCGGCATAGATATTGTCCGAGTCCGTTCCTTCCTTCGCAATGGCCTGCGGGCGCGGCCGGATGAAGCCGGTCAGAATCATCCCGAAGACCCAGAACAGCACCATGACGACATAGGCCAGATGCGGTGCGACGGCATAAGCGAAGCCACCGAGCGCCGGCCCCGTAATGGTCGCGACCTGCGCCGCGCCGCTGGAGATGGCGGTGGCGCGCTGCAGCGAGCCCTGCGGCGCGATCGCCGGCAGCAGCGCCGCCGTGGTCGGGCTCTCGAACGCGCCGGCGATGCCGAGCAGGAAGGTGGCGACGAAGATCTGCACCTCACTGACCGCGCCGAGATAGGTGATGACGCCGAGATAGAGCGCGGTCGCGGCTTCCACGAGCTGGCAGAGCTGGACCACGCGCTTGCGCTCGAAGCGATCGGCGGCGTGGCCGGCGACGAACACCAGAAGCGCGGTGGGCAGGAACTGGACGAGGCCGACCATGCCGAGGTCGAAGGCTGAGCCGGTGAGATCGTAGATCTGCCAGCCGATCGCGACCGCCGCGATCTGGCTGGAAAAACGCGACAGGCTGCGCGAGAGCAGGAAGAACAGGAAGGCGCGGTGGGCAAGAAGCACGCGGGCGCTGACCGGCGCATGTCCGGATATTGGCTGCTCTGGCATTGCCTCGTGGATCGTCTTCTGGGTCACCCTCGGACCGCTCGCCCCCTTGATGTCGCAGGCCCCGCGTGGCCGAGGCGGCCCCGCTTGTCAACCATGCGGCGCTTCCAGCCCCTCCCGGCATTGCCTTTGCAGCGCGGGCGCGGCCATAATCATTGAGGGTTTGGGGACATCATGCTGCGCCTGCAATCGGCACTCGGCATTTTCGCATTGCTGTTGATCGCCTTCGCGCTGGCGGAGAATCGGCGCGCCGTGTCGCTGCGACGAGCCGCGATCGGCCTCGTCGTCACCTTCATCACCGCGATCGTTCTTCTGAAGCTGCCGGTGGTCGCACACGCCTTCGGCACCATCAACGATGCGGTCGGTGCGATCTCGGCGGCCTCGCGCGCCGGCTCGGCCTTCGTGTTCGGCTATGTCGGCGGCGGCACCCTGCCCTTCGACCTGAAGGTGCCCGGCGCCGATTTCATCCTGGCGTTCCAGGCGCTGCCGATCGTGCTGGTCATGAGCGTGCTGACGACGCTGTTGTTCTACTGGCGGGTGCTGCCGCCTGTTGTCCGCGGCATGGCCTGGCTGCTGGAGCGCACACTGGGTGTCGGCGGCGCGGTGGGCCTGTCGACCGCCGCCAACATCTTCCTCGGCATGGTCGAGGCGCCGCTGTTCGTGCGGCCGTACCTCGCTCGGATGACCCGCAGCGAATTGTTCCTGGTGATGACCGGCGGCATGGCGGGCATCGCCGGCACGGTGCTGGTGCTGTATGCGACGCTGCTGGCGCCCCTCATTCCCGATGCCGCCGCGCATTTTGTCATCGCCTCCGTGTTGGGCGCACCGGCCGCGATCCTCGTCAGCCTGATCATGGTGCCGGAGACGTCCGACAAGCGAACCGGTGGTGCGCTGGAAGACCCCGAGATGGAGGTGTCCAGCACGATGGACGCCATCGTGAAAGGCACCACCGCCGGCCTCGAGCTGCTGCTCAACATCGTGGCCATGCTGCTGGTGCTGGTGGCGCTGGTCCATCTCGTCAACGCCGTGCTCGGACTCTTGCCACACATCGGCGGCGCCGCGATCTCGCTGCAGCGGCTGCTGGGCCTGGTGATGGCGCCGGTGTGCTGGCTGATGGGACTGCCGTGGGATCAGGCGGTGACGGCCGGCAGCCTGATGGGCACCAAGACCGTGCTCAACGAATTGATCGCCTATGTCGACTTCTCGAAGCTGCCGCAAGGCGCGCTCGATCCGCGCTCGCGCCTGATCATGCTCTACGCGATGTGCGGCTTCGCCAATTTCGCCAGCCTCGGCATCATGATCGGCGGCCTGGGGGTGATGGCGCCGGAGCGGCGCCAGGAGATCAACGCGCTCGGGCTGAAGTCGATCGTGTCGGGGACGCTGACGACGTGTCTGATGGGGGCGGTGGTGGGGGTGTTGGCGTAGGTCTCACTCCGCCGTCACTCCGGGGCGCCGCGGAGCGGCGAGCCCGGAATTTATTCATCCACCGTCTCCGCCGCCCGATGGATTCCGGGTTCGCGCTACGCGCGCCCCGGAATGACGTCAGGCCTTCAGCTCCACCGTCCTGAACTCCGCCGGCAGGATCACCTCCAAGAGCTCGACGTCATCCGAATAGTCCAGGATCATGTGCTTGATCTTCGGCGGCTGGGTCCAGGCGCTGCCCTCTTTCATCAAGGTCTCGCCCTGCCCGTCCATGTAGGTC
>RXJC01000159.1 GCA_003963435.1 Bradyrhizobiaceae bacterium
ATCTGCGCGGCATTGCCGGGAAGCGCATCGAGCACCAGGAAGATGATCAGCGATGCGCCGACCAGCGTCGCCAGCAAGGTCACCAGACGTCGGAGGACAAATACGCTCATGCGTGCTCGGCTTCAGGGCTCAGCTGCGGCACGATCAACATGTCCGGCCGCCGGAGGCAAGTCCTTTGAGCACGAGCCTCTTGCTGCATGGGCATTGTCGTCATTCCGGCCAGCGGGACAGAAGGCCGGTGGAGGCCTCGAACAGCGCGCTGACGCGCAGCAATTCCGCGTCGCCACGGAAGCGGCCGACCAGCTGAAGCCCGATCGGCAGGCCGTCGCGGGCAAAGCCGCAAGGCAGGCTGATGGCGGGATGGCCGGTCATGTTGAACGGCATGGTCCAGGGGAACCAGTGTGGCCGAACGCTGTCGAACTGCCGACCATCAATCTCGATGGTGCCGAACAGGTCCTGGTCGATCGGCAGCGCGGTGCGCGTCAGGGTCGGCATCGCCAGCACATGTCCGCGCACAAGCAGCGATTGCACGCGGCGGAACAGCGCGGTGCGCGCGAACATCGCCTCCTGATAGTCCACGCCGCTCACTTCGGTCGCGAGCGCGAGCTGCTTCAGGAACGCCTCGCTCAGCTCCTCGCCGTGCTCGGCTGCGAGCCTGGCAAAGCGCGTGCGCCAGACGGTGTGGTTGATGGCGCGCCAGATCGGCTCGATGTCGAACCCCTCGCCCGAGAATTCCTCGAGCTTGGCGCCGAGCCCTGCCAGCCGGTCGAGGCTCGCCTTGAAGCCGCTGGCGACTTCGGCGGACACGGGACGGCCCGGCGGCGCCAGGCAATAAAGAATCCTCACCCCGCGCAGATCGCCGCGCCGGGCGGCGGTGCCGATGAAATCAGGCACCGGCGTGCCGATCGACCAGGGATCGCATGCATCCTCTCCCGCCATCGCCTGCATCATCAGCGCGGTGTCGGCGACAGTACGCGTCATCGGTGTGACATAGGTCTGGTTGCCGAATACATCCAGCGCCTGGCTGTGCGGGATGACGCCGTTGCTCTGCTTCAAACCCACCACGCCGTTGCAGGCGGCGGGAATCCGCGTCGAGCCGCCGCCGTCGGTGGCAATCGCGAGCGGCGCGATGCCACTGGCGACAGCGGCCGCAGCGCCGCCGCTGGAGCCGCCGGAGGAACGGTCTGCGTCCCAGGCATTGCGGGTGCGGCCGAACAAGGGGGAATCCGTCAGGCACTTGCTGCCGAATTCCGGCGTCGTGGTCTTGCCGATCAGGATCGCGCCCGCGCTGTGCAGCCGCGCCACCGCCACGGCGTCCTCGGTCGGCACATTGTCCTTGTAAGGGACGGCGCCGAAGGTGGTCCTGACGCCCTTGGTGTTGACGATGTCCTTGACGGTGACGGGAATGCCGTGGAGCAGGCCGAGCTCTTCGCCCGCCATCAACTTGCGCTCGGCGGCGCGGGCCTGTGCCATCGCCTCGTCGCCGCAGATGGTGATGAAGCAGTTCAGCTCGGGCTGCAGCGCCTCGGCGCGCGCGAGCACGGCGCGGGTGATCTCGACCGGCGAAATCCGCTTTCCGGCAATGAGGCCGCGCAGCTCGGTTGCTGACAGGAGACAGGGATCGCCGTTCATGGTCACGTTACGCTCCGAACCGGGCCGCCGTTGGCCCCAGCACATTGGTAGGTCATTGACAGCGAGAATGACAGTTTTGTTAACTCGCCGTCCAATACGATTTTGATCGTCAACCCATACGTTTTCGGTATGCCAATGGATCTTCGCCGGCTCCGCTATTTCGTCGCCGTCGCCGAGGCGCGCAGCATCGGCAAGGCCGCCGAGCGGCTGCGGATGGCGCAGCCGCCGCTTTCGGTCCAGATCCGCAAGCTCGAGGCCGAGATCGGCGCGCCGCTGTTCCGCCGCGGCACCCGCGGCATGGACCTGACCGAGGCGGGCCAGGCGTTGCTGACACGCGCGAGCGAGGCGCTGGCACTGGCGGTCGACGGCGCCGAAGCCGCGCGCGCGGTCGCTGCCGGCAGGCGCGGACGGCTCTCGGTCGGCTACATGTTCGTGCTGGCGAATGCGATGTTGCCGCGGCTCATCCCCGAGCTGCGGCGCTCGGTTCCCGGCGTCGACCTCGACTTCGCCGAGCTCAGCGCCTCGACGCGCGAGGCCCGGCTGCTCGACCGCAGCGTCACGGTTGCGCTGTGCATGCCGGCCATCAACCATCCCGAGATCCAGGTGGCGCGGATCGGTGCGCAGCGCTTCATGCTGGCCATGCCGATCCGCTCGCCGCTCGCGCGGCTCGGCACCGTGCCGATGGAGCGGTTGCAGGGCCGCCCTCTGATCGCGTTGCCGCCGCCGGAGCAAGATCCCGCCTCCTCCGCAGTCGCAGCCCTGCTGCGACGACATCAGATCGTGATGCCGATCGCGAGCCGGGTGGAGACCGTGCATTCGGCACTCAGCCTGGTTCTCGCCGGCGAAGGTCTTGCGATCGTGCCGGCCTGCGCCAAGCTCGGAGCGCCGCGCGGCATCGTGTTCAGGCCGCTGCGCGATGCCGCCGATTCCATCGACGTCGCGGTGTGCTGGCGGCGAGATTCCCAGAGCCCGCTGATCTCCAGGTTTATCAAATGCGCCGAGAAGGTCGTCGCGCGGATGTGACCGGGCGTTACCAGCTCCAATTGATCTCGCGGCTCCAGGGCGGATCGGCGCCCGGGCGGGTGCAGGTCAGGCCGGCGCAATTGGCGGCAAAGGCCAACGCCCGGCGGAGCTCGTCGGCACTGATGTCCTTGAGCCGCTCGCGCGCAAGACGTTGCTGCTTGTGCAGGGCGAACAGCAGCGCGGCCTGAAAGCTGTCGCCGGCTCCGATGGTGTCGGCGACTTCGACCTTAGGCGCATCCACCTCGATCTGCCCTGCCCCCGAGTGCCACGCGATCGCGCCATTATTGCCGCGAGTGATGACGACGAGGCTCGTGTCCTGCCCGAGCAGCCGGTTTGCGCGCTGCGCATATGGCTCCTCGCCGAAGAGATAGGCGAAGTCGACGTCGGACATCTTGATAAGGTCGGCGCAGCCAGCGAACTCGGTCATGCGTGCCAGGTAAGCCGGCTTGTCCTTGACCAGGTTGGGGCGGCAGTTGGGATCGAAGGAGATCGTCGAGGACGGGCGCGCATCCGCGATCAGGGCCTTGGTCTCGGCCGCGCCCTGATCGCTGACCAGGGTGGTCGACCCGACATGGACGGCCTCGATGTCGGCGAACGGAATCGTCCCACGCCCATAGGTCCAGTTCCGCGTCGCGGTCTCGGCATCATAGAAGGCGTACTGCGACTCGCCGGCGACGATGCGGACGAAGGCGAGCGTGGTCTGGTGGTCGCTGCGGGTGGCAAGGCTGAGGTCGACATGCGAGGCGGCGGCGTGATCGGCGATCATCCGTCCGAACAGGTCGGTCGAGATGCCGCCGACGAAGCCGGTCGGCGCGCCGAGCCGCGATATCCCGATCGCGACGTTGAGGCAGGAGCCGCCGACAGACGGCATCACGGCCTCGCGCCCGTCGGCGTTTCGCGTCGGCACGAAATCGATCAGCGCATCGCCGCAGGCAATCAGCATCCCTTTCTACCCCCGGCTCTCGTCTCGCTTCTTCAATCGTCAGATGAGCCTACCAGCAAGTGCCGACGCCATCTACCAGCAGAAGGATATCTCGGTCATGCTGGTTCGGCTCCACATCAATGCGCCACCTGCCGGTAGATCGCCGGCAGTGCCGCGGGCAGCCGCTTGATGTTGCCGACGATGGCGTAGCCGCCGCGGCCGAACAGGGTCGGGAAGTACGATTGCGCCGTGGCGTCCACCGTGACGCCGAAGGCGGCGATGCCGAGCCGGCGCGCTTCCTGCACCGACTTGCGGGTGTCCTCGACCGCGAAGCGCCCTTCATAGTGGTCGACGTCGTTCGGCTTGCCGTCGGTCAGCACGATCAGCAGCTTCTTGCGCTGCGGCTGGCGGGCGAGCTCGGCTGCGGCGTGGCGCACGGCCGTGCCGATCCGCGTGTAGTAGCCGGGCTTCAGCGCGCCGATCCGGCGCTCCACCGTCGCGCTCATCGGCTCGCCGAAGGCCTTGACCGTTTCGAGCCGCACCCAGGAGCGTCGGCGCGAGGTGAAGGTCAGGATGCTGTGGTGATCGCCGCAGGCTGACAGCCCGTGGGCGAGCACCAGCAGCGCCTCCTTCTCGACGTCGAGCACGCGGTAGCCGTCGACCCAGGCGTCGGTGGACAGCGAGACGTCGACGAGCAGCGTGACGGCGAGATCGTGGCCTTGCGGACGCATGGCGACGTGGATGCGGTCGAGACCGCTGCCGCCGCTGCCGGCGCGCAGATCGCAGCGCGCACGCACGAGCGCGTCAAGATCGAGATCGTGTCCGTCGGCCTGGGCGCGCATCAGCTCGTGGCGCGGCCGCAGCACCTCGAAGCGGCGGCGCACCTGGCGGATATGCCGGCGCGTAGCGTCGTCAGGTCGCCAATCCTCACCTTGCTCGGAGGCCGCGCCCGCGAGCACGCGGCAATGATCGGGCAGATAGGAGCCGCAGCGATAGTCCCATTCGGGATAGGTGAGGTCCGCATTCAGCTTGGAGGCATCGAGGGCTTCCGGCGGCAGGTC
>RXJC01000404.1:0-5576 GCA_003963435.1 Bradyrhizobiaceae bacterium
CCGAGGCCTGCGGTGATGCCGGGAATGATCGAATAAGAAACACCTGCGGCGCGCAGCGCTTCGACCTCCTCGCCGCCGCGGCCGAACACGAAGGGATCGCCGCCCTTCAGCCGCACCACGCGCTGGCCGGCCTGAGCGGCCTCGATCATGCGCCGGTTGATGGCGTCCTGGCCGATGCCGGGCTTGCCGACGCGGCGGCCGACGGCAACGCGCGCGGTGTCGCGGCGGATGCGGTCGAGAATCTCCGGCGAAACCAGCTCGTCGTGGAAGACGATGTCGGCGTCCTGCAATGCGCGCAGCGCCTTGATGGTGAGAAGATCGGGATCTCCGGGGCCGGCGCCGACCAGCGCGACCGAGCCTTCGGGCTTGTCGGCACGCGCGAATGCGGAGGGATCGGCAATCGCCTCGAGCGCGGCGGCGGCGTCGGCCTTGCGACCGGCGAGCACGGCAGCGCCGATGGGGCCGTCGATCACGCGCTCCCAGAAGCGGCGGCGCAGCGGAAACGCGGCGATGCGCTCGTTGATGGATTTGCGGAAGGAGCCGATGAACTCGGCGAGCTCACCGATGCGCGCCGGAAGCAGCGCCTCGATCTTCTCGCGCACCCGGCGCGCCACGACCGGCGACGTCCCGCCGGTGCCGACCGCGATCACGACAGCGCCGCGATCGACGATGGCCGGGAAGATGAAGCTGGAATGATCGAGATCGTCCATGACGTTGACCGGCAGGCCGAGCGCTTTGGCACGCGCTGACATGGCCACGCCGACATCGCCCGCGCCTGCGCAGACGATCGCGATGACGCCCGAGAGATCGGCGGTGAGCGGATCACCGGTCGCGACTTCAATACGAGCGGCGTCATCCGGACTCAGACCCAGATCCTGCTTGCCGTCGATCGCATGCACGCGGATGCGTGCCCCGGCGGCGGCGAGCACGCGCAGCTTGGCGCGCAACAGCTCGCCCGCGCCGATGAGAACCACCGGACCGGCCTTGAGATCGAGAAATACCGGCAAGAACCGCATGCGATACTCGCTTCCCCACATCCGGGGTTGACTGGAATTATTTTCTATATATGTGTCGTTTCAAGCGCGCAAAGAGAAAATTTTTTCTTCTCTTCCGTATCGCGACTATAGAATTTTCGCCTCCAAACACAAAGTGGCAGAGATGCATCTTCTCAAGGACGATTCCGCTTCTGTCGGAGTGAGCAGCCCGGCCCCCGTCGCACGCGCGGGCTCGCAAGAATTTTCTGCCGATGTTGCGCCGAGCATGGACCATCTCGACCAGCTCGAGGCGCAGAGCATCTACATCTTCCGCGAGGCCTTCGCCCGCCTGAAGAAAATCGCCCTGCTGTGGTCGCTGGGCAAAGACTCCAACGTCATGATCTGGCTGGCGCGGAAAGCCTTCTTCGGCAAGATGCCGTTCCCGGCCCTTCATGTCGACACCGGCAAGAAGTTTCCGGAGATGTACCGCTTCCGCGATCATTACGGCAAAGAGTGGGATCTCGATCTGCGTGTCGAGCCTTGCCCGCCGATCGACGCCGTCGACCCGACATTGCCGCCGGCCGCCCGTTCCGCCGCGCGCAAGACCGAAGGTCTCAAGATGGCACTCGCAAAGTACGGTTTCGACGGCCTGATCGCCGGCATCCGCCGCGACGAGGAAGCCACGCGCGCCAAGGAGCGCGTGTTCTCGCCGCGCGGCCTCGAAGGCAATTGGGACGTGCGCGACCAGCCGCCCGAGTTCTGGGACCATTTCAACGCCTCGCCGCCGCAAGGCGCGCATTTGCGCATCCATCCGATCCTGCATTGGACCGAGGCCGACATCTGGGCCTACACCAAGCGCGAGAACATCCCGATCATTCCGCTATATCTCGCCAAGGACGGCAAACGCTACCGCTCGCTGGGCGACCAGGACATCACCAACCCCGTGAATTCGACGGCATCGACCATCGACGAGATCCTGATCGAGCTCGAGCAGACCAAGGTGCCGGAGCGCGCCGGGCGCGCGCTCGACCACGAGACCGAGGACGCCTTCGAGCGCCTGCGCGTCGCCGGCTATCTCTGATCAAGGACGCGAGCGCGATATGAACATGATCGTCACCCCGACCTCGCCCGCCACGCCGAACGGCACCACCCGTCCGCAAGTGCGCATCGTCATCGTCGGCCATGTCGACCACGGCAAGTCGACGCTGGTCGGCCGCCTGCTGCACGAGACCGGCAGCCTGCCCGACGGCAAGCTCGAGATGCTCAAGGCCGTCAGCGCGCGGCGCGGCATGCCGTTCGAATGGTCGTTCCTGCTCGACGCGCTGCAGACCGAGCGCGACCAGGGCATCACCATCGACACCACGCAAATCCGCTTCCGCACCAATTCGCGCGACATCGTGCTGATCGACGCGCCCGGCCACGCCGAATTCCTGCGCAACATGATCACCGGCGCCTCGCAGGCCGACGGCGCGGTGCTGATCATCGACGCGCTCGAAGGCGTGCGCGACCAGACAAGGCGGCACGGCTATCTCCTGCATCTGCTCGGCGTGAAGCAGGTTGCGATCGTCGTCAACAAGATGGACCGCGTCGACTTCTCGGCCGAGCGTTTCAAGGAGATCAGCGACGAGATTTCCGCGCATCTCAATGGCCTCGGCGTGAAGCCGACGGCCGTGATCCCGATCTCCGCCCGCGACGGCGACGGCGTTGCCGAGCGTACCGACCGGATCGGCTGGTACAAGGGACCGACGGTGGTCGAGGCACTCGATCGGCTCGAGCCGGCGCGGGCGCTGGAAGCGCTGGCGCTGCGCCTGCCAGTGCAGGCGATCTACAAGTTCGACGACCGCCGCATCGTGGCGGGCCGCATCGAATCCGGCAGCCTCAAGGCCGGCGACGAGATCGTGATCATGCCCGCCGGCAAGATCGCCAAGATCAAGACGGTCGAGAGCTGGCCACTGACGCCGGTGTCGGGCCGTCAGGGCGCGGGCCGCTCGGTCGGTATCACGCTCGACCGCGAATTGTTCATCGAGCGCGGCGACATCGTCGCCCATGCCGACACCGCCCCGCGCGAGACGCGGCGCTTGCGGGCGCGTATCTTCTGGCTGCACGACAAGCCGCTCGCCAAGGGCGACCAGCTGCTGGTTCGCTGCGGGCCGAAGGAAAGCCGCGCCACCGTGGTGGCGATCGAGAAGGCGGTCGATCCCGGAGAGCTCTCGAGCAGCGAGAACAAGGCGATCGGCCGCAACCATGTCGGCGAGATCGACATTTCTCTTTCGAATCCGATTGCCACCGATCCCTATACCGAGAACCCGCGCACCGGCCGTCTCGTCATCGAGGTGTCCGGGCGCATCGCCGGCGGCGGCCTGGTGCTGTCGGTCGATGCCGGCCAGCGCGCCGTGCCGGTCGACATCGTGCCGGTGGAATCCGCCCTGCGGCCCGACGAGCGCTCCGCGCGTTATCAGCACAACGGTGCCGTGGTCTGGCTCACCGGCCTGCCCGCTTCGGGCAAGTCCACGCTCGCCAAGGCGCTGGAGCGACGGCTGTTCAGCAATGGCGGCTCGCCGATCCTGCTCGACGGCGACACGCTGCGCGCGGGCCTCAACAGCGATCTCGGCTTCTCCGCCGCCGACCGCAGCGAGAACATCCGCCGCCTCGCCGAAGTCGCGACGCATCTCGCGCGCAACGGCCACATCGCCATCGTCGCCGCGGTCTCGCCGGCCCGCGAGGACCGCGCCACCGCGCGCCGCATCGCCGACACCGCGTTCCGCGAGATCCACGTCGCAACGCCTGCCGACGTGTGCGAGGAGCGCGATCCCAAGGGCCATTACAAGAAGGCCCGCGCCGGCGCGCTGGCGTCGTTCACCGGCATCGGCAACGACTACGAAGCGCCGCAGGCGGCGGAGCTCGTGATCGACACCTCGACGCGGACGATCGCCGAGGCGGCAGACGAGATCGAGCAGATGCTGAAGACATCAGGCGTGCTGTTCGACGAGGCCGTGGATCTCGCCGCGAATATTTGAGGCGCCGATTATCGCGCCACATCACCGGTGTGGTCCCCGGCGAATGCCGGGACCCCCTACCGCGCGATCTTTCGGTGAGGCTCGATCGCCGTTCTGGACGGCGTATCTTCGCCAAACCGCTCCCTGGGGCTATGGGTCCCGGCATTCGCCGGGACGACCGTCTGCGCCTGCGGCTCCCACCTTTTCTTGACATTTTGACAAGCCTCCGGGGGTCTTCTCACCGCCCTGGTTTTGAGGCTAATAGGGCCCCGAAAGCTGCCCCCAGGGGGCGCATTTTGCTGCTGGCGGGTCAAAAGCAGCCAAAAACAGCCATTTCCAACAAGAAAGCCCATCATGAAACGCGTCGACGCCCACGGATTGAAGATCGCCCCCGTTCTGTTTGACTTCATCGCCAAGGAAGCGGCCCCGAAAACGGGGATCGCGCCGGATGCGTTCTGGGCCGGGGTTGCCGCCATCATCAGGGATCTGGGGCCGAAGAACCGCGCGCTGCTGGCGGTGCGCGACACGCTGCAGGCCGAGATCGACGACTGGCACCGGGCCAACAAGGGCAAGGCGTTCGACCTCAATGCCTATACCGCCTTCCTGAAGGAGATCGGCTATCTCGTTCCGGAGCCGGCAACGCAGAAGGTCGAGACCGCTGATGTCGACGAGGAGATCGGCAAGATCTGCGGCCCGCAGCTCGTGGTGCCCCTCACCAATGCGCGCTATGCGCTCAACGCCGCGAACGCACGCTGGGGCTCGCTCTATGACGCCTTCTACGGCACCGACGCGATCCCGCACGACGCTTCCGAGAGCGGCAAGGGCTACAACAAGGCGCGCGGCGACAAGGTGATCGCCAAGGCCAAGGCGTTCCTCGATGCCGCCGTGCCGCTCGCGACCGGCAGCCACACCGACGTCACCGCCTACAGCGTCGTCGCCGGCCAGCTCGCGGTGAAGCTGAAGAGCGGCAACGCCACCGCGCTGAAGAACGCCGCGCAGTTCGCGGGCTTCCAGGGCGATGCGACCGCACCGAGCGCGGTGCTGCTCGTCAACAACGGCCTGCATGTCGAAGTCAAGATCGACCGCAACAGCGCGATCGGCAAGGACGATCCGGCCGGCGTCGCCGACATGCTCATGGAGGCCGCGGTCTCGACCATTCTCGACATGGAGGATTCGGTCGCCGCGGTCGACGCCGAAGACAAGGTGCTGGTCTACCGCAACACGCTCGGCCTGATGAACGGCACGCTGTCGGCCGATTTCGAGAAGGGCGGCAAGACGCTGACGCGCTCGCTCAACGCCGACCGCAGCTACAAGACCCCCGACGGCAAGGGCGAAGTGAAGCTGCACGGCCGCAGCCTGCTCTTGATGCGCAATTGCGGTCACCACATGTTCACCGACGCGGTGCTGGATGAGAAGGGCGAGGAAGTGCCGGAAGGCCTGCTCGACGCTGCCGTCTCCGGCCTGCTCGCCATTCACGATCTCAAGGGCAATTCCAAGGTCAAGAACAGCCGCACTGGATCGGCCTATATCGTCAAGCCGAAGATGCACGGCCCCGACGAGGTGTCGCTGACCTGCGAGCTCTTCGGCCGTGTCGAGCAGATGCTGG
>RXJC01000404.1:5626-6251 GCA_003963435.1 Bradyrhizobiaceae bacterium
CGAGCAGATGCTGGGCCTGCCCGAGAACACGCTCAAGGTCGGCATCATGGACGAGGAACGGCGCACCACCGTCAACCTCAAGGCCTGCATCCAGCGCGCCTCCAAGCGCATCATGTTCATCAACACCGGCTTCCTCGACCGCACCGGCGACGAGATCCACACCTCGATGGAAGCGGGCCCGATGATCCGCAAGAACGAGATGAAGGCGCAGGCCTGGATCAAGGCCTATGAGGACTGGAACGTCGACATGGGCCTGATCTGTGGCCTGCCCGGCCATGCCCAGATCGGCAAGGGCATGTGGGCCGCGCCCGACAAGATGGCGGACATGCTCCAACAGAAGCTCGGCCATCCGCAGGCCGGCGCCACCACCGCCTGGGTTCCCTCGCCCACCGCCGCGACGCTGCACGCGTTGCACTACCACCAGGTCAACGTGATCGCGCGACAGGAGGAGCTGACCAAAGGCGGCCCGCGCGCGAAGCTCTCGGACATCCTCACCATTCCGGTGTCGAAGTCGAACTGGGCCCCTGATGACGTCAAGCAGGAGATCGACAACAACTGCCAGGGCATTTTGGGCTATGTCGTGCGCTGGATCGACCAGGGCGTCGGCTGCTCCAAGGTGCCCGAC
>RXJC01000479.1 GCA_003963435.1 Bradyrhizobiaceae bacterium
ATGGAACAGCGGCGTCTCGGCCTGATCGCCAAGGCCATGCTTGTCGTTCCCGGCCATTGCCTGGCGCAGGCGGCGCGCGAGTTCCTGGCGCTCTATCCCGGTGCCCGCATCCTCGTCGCCGATGAGACCAACTTCACCAAGGACAAGCGGCGCCGCTTC
Source organism: Bradyrhizobiaceae bacterium (assembly GCA_003963435.1). Lineage (GTDB taxonomy): Bacteria > Pseudomonadota > Alphaproteobacteria > Rhizobiales > Xanthobacteraceae > Bradyrhizobium. The sequence goes on from RXJC01000479.1 coordinate 160, forward strand.
CTGTCGCGCGCCGCGACCGCGACGTGGGACGCGATCATCATCACCCATTCGGCCTTCCGCTTCATCGGCGTGCCGTCCGCCTTCGAGCAGCAGATGATCCAGGACGAGCTTGATCTCTATGAGACGCTGCTCACCAAGGTCGAGAGCGACGACCGCGTCTCGCGCAAGCGCCTCGAGCGGCTAAAGGAGGGATTGAAGGAACGGCTTGAAGCGCTGACCACGCGCAAGGACGATCTCCTGACCATCTCGGAGATCGGCGTCGACCAGATCATCGTCGACGAGGCGCAGGAGTTTCGCAAGCTATCCTTCGCTACCAATATGTCGACGCTGAAGGGCGTCGACCCCAACGGCTCGCAGCGAGCCTGGGACCTCTATGTGAAGTCGCGCTTCATCGAGACCAAGAACTCTGGGCGGGCGCTGGTGCTCGCCTCCGGCACGCCGATCACCAACACGCTCGGCGAGATGTTCTCGGTGCAGCGCTACCTCGGCTACGCCGCGCTCCAGGATCGAGGCCTGCACGAGTTCGACGCCTGGGCCTCGACCTTCGGCGACGTCTCGACGGAACTCGAACTCCAGCCGTCCGGCAGGTACAAGCCGGTCACCCGCTTCGCCACTTTCGTGAACGTTCCCGAGCTGATCGCCATGTTCCGGTCCTTCGCCGACGTGGTGATGCCGGAGGACCTGCGGCAGTACGTGAAGGTCCCAGCGGTCTCGACAGGCAAGCGCCAGATCCTGACGGCAAAGCCGACGCCGGCGTTCAAGCGCTACCAAGCCCTGCTCGACGCGCGGATCAAGGCGATCGAGACGCGCGACCGGCCGCCGGAGCCGGGTGACGACATTTTGCTTTCTGTCATCACCGACGGGCGGCATGCGGCGATTGACCTGCGTCTGGTCGATCCGGACAACGATAACGAGCCCAACAACAAGCTGAATCTTCTTGTCGGAAACGCGTTCCGCATCTGGAAGGAGACGTCGGACAACAGTTACGTGCGCGCCGACGGCAAGCCGTACGAGCTGCCGGGCGCCGCGCAGATGATCTTCTCCGACCTCGGAACGATCAGCGTCCAGAAGACGCGCGGCTTCTCGGCCTATCGCTGGATCAGAGACGAACTCGTCCGCATGGGCGTGCCCCCGTCCGAGATCGCCTTGATGCAGGACTTCAAGAAGTCCGAGGCCAAGCAGCGTCTGTTCGGCGACGTACGCGCTGGCAAGGTCCGCTTCCTGATCGGCTCCTCAGATACAATGGGGACGGGCGTCAACGCGCAGCTTCGCCTGAAGGCCCTCCATCACCTCGACGTGCCGTGGCTGCCGTCGCAGATCGCGCAGCGCGAGGGCCGGATCGAGCGCCAGGGCAACCAGCACGACGTGATCGACATCTTCGCCTATGCGACCGAGGGCTCGCTCGATGCGAGCATGTGGCAGAACAACGAGCGCAAGGCCCGCTTCATCGCCGCGGCGCTCTCCGGCGACACGTCGATCCGTCGGCTCGAGGACCTCGGCGAAGGCCAGGCCAACCAGTTCGCGATGGCGAAGGCGATCGCGAGCGGCGACCAACGGCTGATGCTAAAGGCTGGGCTCGAAGCCGACGTCGCCCGGCTCGAGCGGCTGCGCGCGGCGCATATCGACGACCAGCACGCCGTCCGTCGGCAGATCCGAGACGCGGAACGCAACATCGAGTTCTGCACGCGGCGGATCGCGGAGGTCGGAAAGGATATCGAGCGCCTTGTTCCGACCGTTGGCGATGCCTTCGCCGCGACCGTAGCCGGCACGCGCTATGTCGAGCGCAAGGAGGCCGGCCGCGCCCTGATGAAAGAAATCCTGACCCTCGTCCAGCTCCAGCAGGATGGCAAGACCATCATCGCAACGATCGGCGGGTTCGACCTCGAATACTCCGGCGAGCGTCACGGCCGCGACGGCTATCGCTACGGCACCATGCTGATCCGCACCGGGGAACAGCATGAGATCGAGTTGCCCGTCACGGTAACGCCGCTCGGCGCGATCTCTCGCCTTGAGCATGCATTCGACGATTTCGAGGACGAGCGGGAGCGCTATCGCCGGCGTCTCGCCGACGCACATCGCCAGCTCGCCTCGTACCGGTCGCGCGAGGACGGCGAATTCGTATTCGCAGCCGATCTCGCCGAGAAGCGCAGGCAGTTGGCGGAGGTCGAGAAAGCCCTTGCGACAGATGTGGAGGGCGCGGGCGAGAGCGTAATTGCAGCGTGATGAGGGAGGAAGGGAAGGCCTGCTCGCAGATCGGTCAGGCCGGCAGCGCTGACGCTCAACCGCCGCCTGCGCGATCCCAGCCCGTCGTCCTTCGCAGGGCTGTTAGCCCTGCTTGTCCGGCCTGGCAGGGATGCTCGGCCGCAGTTGTGCCGGCCCGACCGCTCCGCGGGGCCCGGGGGTGTCTTCGGGAAGAAGACGAGGAAGGACCCGCGAGGCGCGGTCCGAGAACCCCGAACAGGAGAAATCTCATGCAACTCATCAAAATTGATCCGCGTGCGCTGAACGAAAATCCCGATCGCATGCGCCAGACGAAGTCGACGCCGCAGGCGGACGCCCTACTGCTCGCGACGATCAAGGCCGTCGGCATCGTCCAGCCTCCCGTCATCACGCCCGAGACCGGCGGCGGCAACGGCTATGTCATCAATGCCGGTCATCGCCGCGTGAAGCAGGCCATCGCCGCCGGCCTTGAGGAGATCGACGTCCTCGTCGACGAGGCGGCGAACGACAACGGCGCCATGCGCTCGATGATCGAGAACATCGCCCGCGAGGCGCTCAATCCCGTCGACCAGTGGCGTGCGATCGAACGCCTCGTCGCGCTTGGTTGGACCGAGGAGGCGATCGGTGTCGCTCTCAGTCTGGCAGTCCGGCAGATCAGGAAGCTCCGCCTGCTGGCAAACGTGCTGCCCGCCATGCTCGACCACATGGCCAAGGGCGACATGCCCGACGAGCGTCAGCTCCGCACCATCGCCTCGGCAGCGCTCGATGAGCAGAAGGAGGTTTGGAAGAAGCACAAGCCCTCCAAGGCGGATCCGCAGGTGTCGTGGGGGAGCGTGGCGCAGGCCCTGACCAAGGCCCGCATG
>RXJC01000380.1:0-3236 GCA_003963435.1 Bradyrhizobiaceae bacterium
ACGCAGACAAGGCGGCGCGGATCGCAAAGAAGTCGTGAAGGATATCTCCCGCATGACGCAGATGTCGCGCCGTCACGTGCTGGCTTTGGGTGTCGGCGGCGCCCTTGGGGCGTCCGTCAGTGCGCCGCTCTTGCAGGGCGCGCGCGCATCGGAGGCGGGGACCGAAGCGCACGGCATCTCGGCGTTCGGCGATCTCAAATATCCCGCCGACTTCCACCATTTCGACTACGTCAACCCCGATGCGCCGAAGGGCGGCACGTTCTCGCTCATTCCGTCGGTGCGCGCCTATAACCAGTCCTACCAGACCTTCAACTCGCTCAATGCCTTCATCCTGAAGGGCGATGGTGCGCAAGGCATGGACATGACCTTCGCGCCGCTGATGGTGCGCGCGAACGACGAGCCTGATGCGATGTACGGGCTTGCCGCCAAATCCGTGCAGATATCGCCGGACAAGCTGGTCTATCGCTTCACGATGCGGCCGGAGGCGAAATTCCACGACGGCACCAAGCTCACCGCCCACGATGCGGCGTTTTCGCTGACGGCGTTGAAGACCAAGGGACATCCCCTGATCCTCGTGCAGCTGCGTGACATGGTCAGCGCCGAAGCGGTCGACGATGCAACGCTCGTCGTCACCTTTGCCAAGGGGCGGGCGCGCGACGTGCCGCTCTATGCAGCGAGCCTGCCGATCTTCTCGAAGGCGTACTACGCCTCTCGTCCCTTCGATGAATCGTCTCTCGATATCCCGCTGGGCTCGGGTCCGTACAAAGTGGGCAAGTTCGAGGTCAATCGCTACATTGAGTATGAGCGGGTCAAGGACTGGTGGGCGGCAGATCTGCCGCCCTGCCGCGGCACCTATAATTTCGACGTCGTGCGCTACGAGTTCTACCGAGATCGCGACGTCGCCTTCGAAGGATTCACCGGCAAGAATTATCTCTATCGCGAGGAGTTCACCTCGCGCATCTGGGCGACGCGCTATGATTTCGCTGCCGTGAAGGAGGGGCGTGTCAAGCTCGAGGTCGTGCCCGACGAGACGCCGTCGGGCGCGCAGGGCTGGTTCATCAACACGCGACGCGAGAAATTCAGGGATCCTCGCGTGCGCGAGGCCTTGATCAATGCTTTCGACTTTGAATGGACCAACAAGACCATCATGTACGGCGCCTATGCCCGCACGGTGTCGCCGTTCCAGAATTCAGATCTCATGGCCAGCAACGGGCCGCCATCGCCTGAAGAGCTGAAGCTGCTGGAGCCGTTCCGCGGCCAGGTTCCCGACGAGGTGTTCACCGCGCCATTCCTGCCGCCGGTTTCCGACGGCTCGGGGCAGGACCGCAGCCTGTTGCGCAAGGCGCAGCAACTGCTCAACGAGGCAGGTCTGCCGATCAAGGATGGCAAGCGAGTGCTGCCGAACGGAGAAGTGTTCAAGATCGAGTTCCTGGCGGAGGAGCCTTCGCTCCAGCCGCATCACGCGCCGTATATCAAGAATCTGGCAACGCTCGGCATCGAGGCGAGCCTCCGCCTCGTCGATGCCGTGCAATATCGCGCGCGCGTGGAAGATTTCGACTTCGACATGACGATCCAGCGCTTCAGCATGTCGGCGACACCAGGCGATGCCATGCGCGCGTTCTTCTCGTCGCAGGTCGCGAACACCAAGGGCTCGTACAACCTGGCGGGTGTCGCCAACTCGGCCATCGACGCCATGATCGAGAAGATCATGGCGGCGGACAGCCGCGAGGAATTGACCGTTGCCTGCCGCGCCTTCGATCGCCTGTTCCGCGCCGGCCGTTATTGGGTGCCGCAATGGTACAACAAGACGCACCGGCTGGCTTATTGGGACCAATTCGGCCATCCGCAAAAGCTGCCGCGTTACGCCAATGGCGTCGGCGCCCCCGATATCTGGTGGCATGAACCGGCCAAGGCCGCCAAGCTCGAGCAGGCGAAATAATCATGAGCGCCTATATCGCCCGCCGCATCCTCCTGATGATTCCGACGCTGCTCGGAATCCTGTTCGTCTCCTTCGTCGTCGTGCAGTTCGCCCCTGGTGGCCCGGTCGAACGCGTGATCGCACAACTCTCGGGCGCCGACACCGGCGGCACCTCGCGCATCTCGGGCGGCGGCGACTTTGCGCAGCGCGCGCCGGGGCAGTTGGGCGCCGGCGGCGATGCCATCAACTCGAAATACCGCGGCGCGCAAGGTCTCGATCCCGATTTCATCAAGAAGCTGGAGAAACAGTTCGGCTTCGACAAGCCCGCACCGGAACGCTTCGCTCTGATGGTGTGGAATTTCGCCCGCTTCGATTTCGGCAAGAGCTATTTCCGCGACGTCAGCGTGATCCAGCTCATCAAGGAGAAGCTGCCGGTCTCGATCTCGCTGGGAATCTGGCTGACGCTCCTGACCTATCTGATCTCGATCCCGCTCGGCATCCGCAAGGCGGTCAAGGATGGAACGCGCTTCGACACCTGGACCTCGACCATTCTCGTGCTGGGCTACGCGATTCCCGGCTTTCTGTTCGCTATTCTGCTGATCATCCTGTTTGCCGGCGGCTCCTTCTTCAACTGGTTCCCGCTGCGCGGACTGACGTCGGATGGCTGGTCGCAGTTTCCCTGGTACTGGAAGATCATCGATTATTTCTGGCATCTGACGCTGCCGCTGATCGCCATGGGCCTGGGCGCGTTCACCACCATGACGTTCCTGACCAAGAACTCGTTCCTGGACGAAATCCGCAAGCAATACGTGATGACCGCGCGCGCCAAGGGCTGCAGCGAGAACCGTGTGCTCTATGGGCACGTCTTCCGCAATGCGATGCTGATCGTGATTGCAGGCTTTCCCAGCACCTTCATCCACGCGTTCTTTTCGGGCTCGCTCCTGATCGAGACCATCTTCTCGCTGGACGGGCTAGGCCTGCTCAGCTTCGAGAGCGTGCTCAACCGCGACTATCCCGTGGTGTTCGGAACGCTCTACATCTTTTCGCTGGTCGGCCTCGTGATCAATCTGGTCTCCGACCTGACCTATATGTGGATCGATCCGCGGATCGATTTCGAGGCGCGGGAGGTCTGATGACGATCACCGCACCGACTCCGGTCGAGACCACGACCCAGCCCCCGCTGGGCGAGGTCGTTCCGATCACGCGCAAGGCCTTCGCGCCTTCGCCACTCAACAGGCGGCGGTGGCAGAACTTCAAGGCCAATCGCCGCGGCTACTGGTCGTTCTGGATCTTCATCGCCCTGTTCGTGGTCTCGCTG
>RXJC01000380.1:3286-4166 GCA_003963435.1 Bradyrhizobiaceae bacterium
CGCTGTTCGCGGAGCTGATCGCCAATGATCGGCCGTTCCTGATCAAGTTCGACGGCCATCTCTATTGGCCCGCCTTCGTGACCTATTCGGAAACCACCTTCGGCGGCGACTTCGAAACCGCCGCCGACTATCGTGACCCCTATTTGCAGAAGCTGATCAAGGACAAGAACGGCACCATCGTCTGGCCGCTGATCCGCTATTCCTACGACACCCACAATCTCGACCTGCCGACGCCGGCGCCCTCGCCGCCGACCTGGATGACCCCTATTTGCAGAAGCTGATCAAGGACAAGAACGGCACCATCGTCTGGCCGCTGATCCGCTATTCCTACGACACCCACAATCTCGACCTGCCGACGCCGGCGCCCTCGCCGCCGACCTGGATGTTGACGGAGAAACAGTGCCAGCCGGTCGTGGAGAAGAAGGGGCTGAAGAGCTGCCGCGATCTCGAATACAATTGGCTCGGCACCGACGATCAGGGCCGCGACGTCGTCGCGCGGTTGATCTACGGCTTCCGCATCTCGGTGCTGTTCGGCCTATGCCTCACCATCGTCTCGTCCGTCGTCGGCATCGCCGCAGGCGCGGTGCAGGGCTATTTCGGCGGGCGGGTCGATCTGATCTTCCAGCGCTTCATCGAGATCTGGACCGCGATCCCCTCGCTCTATCTTCTCCTGATCCTGTCCTCGGTGCTGGTGCCCGGCTTCTTCGTGCTGCTCGGCATCCTCCTGCTGTTCTCCTGGGTCTCGCTGGTCGGCCTCGTGCGGGCCGAGTTCCTGCGCGGACGCAACTTCGAATACATCCAGGCGGCGCGGGCGCTCGGCGTGTCCAATCCCGTCATCATGTTCCGCCACCTGCTGCCCAACGCGATGGTGGCGACCATG
>RXJC01000290.1 GCA_003963435.1 Bradyrhizobiaceae bacterium
GAGACCTTCGCCCTGCCCTATCTCGACATGGGCGTGACCACCTATTCCTCCGCCGTGTTCAACTTCGTGCCGGAATTCGCCACCAATTTCTACGCGGCCGTGCGCAAGCGCGACCACGCCACGATCCAGGCCGGGCTGAAGGATTTCATCCTGCCGCTGATCGCGATCCGCAACCGCAAGAAGGGTTACGCGGTTTCGATCATCAAGGCCGGCATGAAGGTGATCGGCCGCGACTCCGGCCCGGTCCGTCCGCCGCTCACCGACCTCACCGAGCAGGAGATCGCGGAAGTGGCGGCGCTGGTGAAGAAGCTGCCCGCCATCCGATCGTCACAACAGGCTGCAGAATAAGACGACCACAGCGAGGAGCGAGCGATGGCCGCAACTGACATCTCCGGCGCATCAGTCGCCGGTGCACCTGTCGTCACATCGATGCAGGTGATTCCGGCTGCGGGCCGCGACAGCATGCTCCTCAACCTCAGCGGCGCGCATGCGCCGTTCTTCACCCGCAACATCGTCATCCTCACCGACAATGCCGGCCACACCGGCGTCGGCGAGGTGCCGGGCGGGCAGATGATCTGGCAGACGCTGCAGGACGCCCGCGACCTCGTGATCGGCAAGACCGTCGGCGCGATGAACAACATCCTCGCCGACATCCGCACCGCCTTCGCCGACCGCGACGCCGGCGGCCGCGGCAAGCAGACGTTTGATCTGCGCGTGATGATCCATGCAGTCACCGCCGTGGAATCCGCTCTGCTCGACCTGCTGGGCCAGCATCTCGGACTGCCGGTCGCCGCGCTGCTCGGAGAAGGCCAGCAGCGCGACAGCGTCGAGACGCTCGGCTATCTCTTCTTCGTCGGCGATCGCCGCAAGAGCAAGCTGAACTATGTCCAGGGCGAGACCGGCAAGCCGGAATGGTTCAACCTCCGCCACCAGGAGGCGATGACGCCCGAGACCGTGGTGCGGCTCGCGGAGGCCACCCACGACCATTACGGCTTCGCCGATTTCAAGCTGAAGGGCGGCGTGCTGCGCGGCGAGCAGGAGATCGAGGCCGTCACCGCCATCGCAAGGCGCTTTCCGAACGCGCGCGTGACGCTCGACCCCAACGGCGCCTGGTCGCTCGACGAGGCGATCAGCCTCTGCAAGGGTATGCACGGCATCCTCGCCTATGCCGAGGATCCCTGCGGCGCCGAGGCCGGCTTCTCCGGCCGCGAGATCATGGCCGAGTTCCGCCGCTCCACGGGGCTGCCTACGGCGACCAATATGATCGCAACCGATTGGCGGCAGCTCTCCCATGCGCTGCGCCTGGGCGCGGTGGACATTCCGCTGGCCGATCCCCATTTCTGGACCATGCAGGGCTCGGTGCGCGTCGCCCAGACCTGCCGCGACAACGGCCTGACCTGGGGCTCGCACTCCAACAACCATTTCGACATTTCGCTGGCCATGTTCACCCATGTCGGCGCCGCCGCCCCCGGCAAGGTCACCGCGATCGACACCCATTGGATCTGGCAGGACGGCCAGGCGCTGACCAGGGAGCCGCTTCAGATCAAGGGCGGCAAGATCGCCGTGCCTGACAGGCCGGGCCTGGGTATCGAAATCGACAGGGCCGCTATCGACGCCGCGCATGCCCTCTACAAGCAGCATGGACTTGGCGCCCGGGATGACGCTATTGCCATGCAGGACCTGATCCCCGGCTGGACTTTCGACGACAAACGTCCCTGCCTCGTTCGCTAGGGCGTGATCCCGGAAAAGTGGACACCGGTTTTCCGCGAGGATCACGCCCGACTAAGAATGAAACTTCCTCTGGAGGAATGAGATGACTGCGATCCTTAAAAACTTCATCGGCGGCGAATGGGTCGACGGCTCCGGCGTCACCAGGAACATCAATCCCTCCAACACCAATGACGTCGTCGGCGAATACGCCAAGGCCGACAAGGCGCAGACCGAGAAGGCGATCGCCGCCGCCAAGGCGGCCTTCCCGGCCTGGTCGCAGTCGACGCCGCAGGCGCGCTTCGATGCGCTCAACAAGATTTCGCTCGAAATCCTCGCCCGCAAGGAAGAGCTCGGCCGCCTGCTCGCCCGCGAGGAAGGCAAGACCCTGCCGGAGGGCATCGGCGAGGTCGCCCGGGCCGGCCAGATCTTTGCGTTCTTCGCAGGTGAAGCGCTGCGGCTGATCGGCGAGAAGGGCGCCTCGGTGCGTCCCGGCCTCGACGTCGAGCTCACCCGCGAGCCCGTCGGCGTCGTCGGCATGATCACGCCCTGGAATTTCCCGATCGCCATCCCCGCCTGGAAGATCGCACCGGCGCTCTGCTACGGCAACACGGTCGTGTTCAAGCCGGCCGAGTTGGTGCCCGGCTCTGGCCATGCGCTCGCCGAGATCATCACCCGCTCCGGCATTCCGGCCGGCGTGTTCAACCTCGTGGTCGGCTCCGGCTCCGTGGTCGGCCAGACGCTGCTTGAACATCCCGATGTCGCCGCGATCTCTTTCACCGGATCGGTGCAGACGGGCCGCAAGATCGCACAGGCCTGCGTGCTGTCGAACCCGATGAAGAAATTCCAGCTCGAGATGGGCGGAAAGAATCCGCTGGTCGTGCTCGACGACGCCGACCTCAAGACCGCGGTCGAGGTCGCCGTCAACGGCGCCTATTTCTCCACCGGCCAGCGCTGCACGGCGTCGTCGCGCCTGATCGTCACCGAAGGCATCCACGACCGCTTCGTCGCGGCGGTGGCCGAGCGCCTCAACAGCCTGTCGGTCGACGACGCGCTCAAGGCCGGCGTGCATATCGGCCCCGTGGTCGACCAGAGCCAGCTCGACCAGGACCTGCGCTACATCAAGATCGGCAAGGACGAGGGCGCCAAGCTCGCCTTCGGCGGCGAGCTGCTCAAGCGCGAGAACCCCGGCCATTACCTGCAGCCGGCACTGTTCACCGAGGTCAACAACAACATGCGCATCGCGCGTGAGGAAATCTTCGGACCCGTCGCCGCCGTCATCCGCGCCAAGAACTACGAAGAGGCGCTCGCGATCTCCAACGACACCGAGTTCGGCCTCGCTTCGGGAATCTGCACCACCAGCCTGAAATACGCCTCACACTACAAGCGCAACAGCGAGTCCGGCATGGTGATGGTCAACCTGCCGACCGCCGGCGTCGACTATCACGTGCCGTTCGGCGGCCGGAAGGGCTCGAGCTACGGCGCCCGCGAGCAGGGCTCCTACGCGCGCGAGTTCTACAC
>RXJC01000354.1 GCA_003963435.1 Bradyrhizobiaceae bacterium
GCATCGACCGCGATCGCCGCGCACAATGCGGAATCGATGCCGCCGGAGATGCCGAGCAGCACGCCGGGAAAGCCGTTCTTGCCGACATAGTCGCGCAAGCCGAGCACGCAGGCGGCATAATCGGCCTTGTCGCCCTCGACCTGCTCCGCGATCGGCCCTGTGCAGCGCCAGTCGTCGCCGTTGCGGGTGAAGCGCAGCGTGACGATGCTTTCTTCGAACGCTGGCAATTGCGCCGCGAGCGAGAGATCGCCGTTGAGCGCAAAGGAGGCGCCGTCGAACACCAACTCGTCCTGACCGCCGATCTGGTTGAGATAGACCAGCGGCAGCCCGCTCTCGGTCACGCGCGCCACGACGACGGATAACCGCACATCGTTCTTGTCGCGGGCGTAAGGCGAGCCGTTCGGCACCAGAACGATCTCGGCGCCGGTCTCGGCCAGCGTCTCGACCACGTTCTCGTAGTCCTCGGACTCCTCCAGCCAGATGTCCTCGCAGATCGGCACGCCGATGCGCACGCCGCGCACGGTCACGGGACCGGCGGCAGGGCCACGTGCAAACAGCCGCTTCTCGTCGAACACGCCGTAGTTCGGCAGATTGCATTTGAAGCGCAAGCTTGCGATACGGCCGCCGTCGAGCAAGGCGCAGGCATTGTAGAGCTTGCCGTCCTCGACCCAGGGCGTGCCGACCAGCATCGCAGGCCCGCCATCGGCGGTCTCGCGCGCCAGCGCTTCGATCGCGGTGCGGCAGGCGGCCTGGAAGGCCGGCTTCTGCACGAGGTCTTCCGGCGGATAGCCGGCGATGAACAATTCCGGAAACAGCACGAGATCGGCGCCGTCGGCGACGGCTCGCGCGCGGGCCGAGCGTGCCTTGGCAGCATTGCCCTCGATGTCGCCCATGACCGGATTGAGCTGGGCGAGCGTGACCGCGAATTCGTTGAGACGTTCGGTCATGGCGCTCCGATCCCCAAGCTAGAGGAATTCCAGGCTAGAGGAACCCCAGCCGCTCGATAATGGCGATGATCCAGAACGCGCCGGCCATCAACAACGCCACGCCGACCGCGGCCGAGCCCATGTCCTTGACCCGGCCGATCTGCTTGTCGTGGTCCATGGTCAGCCGGTCGGCGAGCTTCTCGATGGCGGTGTTGAGCAGCTCGACCGTCAGCACGAACGCAACCGAGCAGACCAGCTCGACGGCCCGCATCGCGGTCGCGGCGACGAACCAGGCGAGCGGCACCGACAGCAGGAGCGCAAAGATCTCCTCGCGGACGGCCTGCTCCGACCGAAACGCAAAGGCCAGACCGTTACGGGAATTGATCGTGGCCTTCCAGATCCGCAGCAAGGTCTCAGAGCCCCGCTGCGACCGGCATCGGCTTGGGCTTGCCAGCGCGTTCCTGCTTGAGCAGCTCCGCGACCAGGAAAGCCATGTCGATGGATTGCTCGGCATTGAGGCGGGGATCGCAGACCGTGTGGTAGCGGTCGTTGAGGTCCTCGTCCGTGATCGCGCGGGCGCCGCCGAGGCACTCGGTGACGTTCTGGCCCGTCATCTCCAGATGCACGCCGCCGGCATGGGTGCTTTCGGCGGCATGGATCGCGAAGAACGACTTCACCTCGGACAGGATGCGGTCGAACGGGCGCGTCTTGTAGCCCGACGTCGAGGTGATCGTGTTGCCGTGCATGGGATCGCAGGACCAGACCACCACCCGGCCCTCGCGCTTCACGGCGCGGATCATGTTCGGCAGATGCTCGGCGATCTTGTCGGAGCCGAAGCGGCCGATCAGCGTCAGCCGGCCCGGCTCGTTGTCGGGGTTGAGCACGTCGATCAGCTTCAACAGCTCGTCGGGCTTGAGCGACGGACCGCACTTCAGCCCGATCGGGTTCTTGATGCCGCGGAAATATTCGACATGGCCGTGATCGAGCTGGCGGGTGCGGTCGCCGATCCAGATCATGTGGCCGGAGGTCGCGTACCAGTCGCCGGTGGTGGAATCGACGCGGGTCATGGCCTGCTCGTAGCCGAGCAGCAGCGCCTCGTGGCTGGTGTAGAAATCGGTGGCGCGCAGCTCCGGATGACTCTCGAGATCGAGGCCGCAGGCGCGCATGAAGTTGAGCGCATCCGAGATGCGGTCGGCCAATTCCTTGTAGCGGCGGGACTGCGGCGAATCCTTGAGGAAGCCCAGCATCCACTCATGCACGCTGCCAAGATTGGCATAGCCGCCGGTCGCAAACGCGCGCAGCAGGTTCAGCGTCGCGGCCGACTGGCGATAGGCCATCAGCTGGCGCTGCGGATCAGGCACACGCGCTTCCTTGGTGAAGGCGATGTCGTTGACGATGTCGCCGCGATAGCTCGGCAGCTCGACGCCGTTCACCTTCTCGGTCGGCGAGGAGCGCGGCTTGGCGAACTGACCGGCGATGCGGCCGACCTTCACCACCGGCACCGCGCCGGCATAGGTCAGCACCACCGCCATCTGCAGCAGCACGCGGAAGAAATCGCGGATGTTGTTGGCGCCGTGCTCGGCAAAGCTCTCGGCGCAGTCGCCGCCCTGGAGCAGGAAGGCCTCGCCGGCCGATACGCGCGCCAGCGCCTTCTTCAGGTTGCGCGCCTCGCCCGCGAACACCAGCGGCGGAAAGGTCGCAAGCTGCGCCTCGACGTCGGCCAAAGCCTTGGCGTCGGGATAGTCGGGCACCTGTAGCACCGGCTTGCTGCGCCAGGACTCGGGCGTCCACCGCTCGGACATCGCAATCTCTCCGTGAAGCAAAAAGCACAACCTGATCTAGGGGTTGCGAGGGCCGCCTTATACACAGGCTGGCTCCGCCCCGCCAGTTGTAAATCCGTTTCGCATCGCAAACCCTTGCGAGAAAAGCCAAATTCGCATTTGCTGGGCGGGCGAGGAAACTGGCAGGATAACCTTGCACCCATGGACGCGGCACTGGACGACGTTTTCATCGACGAGATCAGCTTCCCGGCGAGCGACGGGTATGGGCTGACCGGCACGCTGTTCCTGCCCCGGGGCGCCAAGCGCCATGCCGTGCTGATCAACTCCGCGACCGCGGTCCCGCGAAAGATCTATCGCGGCTTTGCCTCCTATCTCGCCCATCGCGGCTGCGCGGTCCTGACCTACGACTATCGCGGCATCGGCGACAGCCGGCTGCCGGCGATGGTCGGCTACAACCAGCCGAAATCGCTGGTCGGCTTCAAGGCCTCGATGTCGGACTGGGCCGCGCTCGACGTCACCG
>RXJC01000322.1 GCA_003963435.1 Bradyrhizobiaceae bacterium
CGAGTTCTTGGCGGCGACATCCGGGCGGTAGAGGTAGTTGATCAGCTCGTAGGCTTCGCTGACGTTCTTGGCATCGGCGGGGATCGCGAGATTGTCGAAAAACATCTGCGCGCCCTCCTTCGGGATCGCGTAGCCGATCTCGATGCCGCTGCTGTTCTCTTTCTTGGCTTCCGCCGCGCGGGCGCGGGCCTGCATGATGTCGCCGGACCAGCCGACCACGAAGCAGATCTCGCCGGTGGCGAGCGCGCTGAGGTATTCGGACGAGTGGAATTTGCGCACGAAGGGGCGAACCTTGGCGACGACCTCGGCGGCCTTCTCGAGGTCCGCCTGCTTGGTCGAGTTCGGATCGAGCCCGAGATAGTTCAACGCCGCCGGAAAGATGTCGTCGGCGGAATCGAGCATGTGCACGCCGCAATCCCTGAACTTGGCGAGGTTCTCCGGCTTGAAGACGATGTCCCAGCTGTCGATCTTCGCGTCCGCCCCCAAGATCTGCTTCACCTTGGCGACGTTGTAGCCGATGCCGGTCGTGCCCCACATGTAGTTGGCGGCGTAGAGGTTGCCGGGGTCGTAGGTCGCCAGATGCTTGGTCACCATCGGCCAGGCATTGGCCAGGTTCGGCAGCCTCGACTTGTCGAGCTTCTGGAAGATATTGGCCTTGATCTGGCGCTGCAGGAAGTAGGCGGTGGGCACCACGACGTCGTAGCCGGACTTGCCGGCCATCAGGCGCGTCTCCAGCGTCTCGTTGGCATCGAAGGTGTCGTAGACGACCTTGATGCCGGTCTCCTTGGTGAAGGCCTCCAGGACATCCGGCGCCATGTAGTTGGACCAGTTGTAGAAGTTGACGACCCGCTCCTCGGCACGAACCGAGGCGGAAAGCAACGTCAGCGCCGCGGCGATCGCGAGACCAAGGCCGAGTCCCGAGCGGCTGACGTTCGTCATCTCTGTCTACCTCTTGCGTCCGCGCACCGCGTCCGACAGCCGCTCCAGCGCGGTGTCGAGGGTCTCGTCCTTCTTGGCAAAGCAGAAGCGTACCACCGAGGTCACCGGATCCTGCTCGTAGAACGCCGACACCGGGATCGCCGCGACCTTGTAATCCTTCACGATGCGCCAGCAGAATTCGGTGTCGCTCTCGTTGAGCCCCAGCGGCGACAGGTCGACGGTGAGGAAGTAGGTGCCTTGCGACTTCAGCACGGGGAAGCCGAGGCTCTCCAGCCCCCTGGTCAGCCGGTCCCTGCTCCGCGTCAAATCCTTCCGCATGTTCAGGAAGTAGTCATCGGACTTGCCGAGGCCGTAGGCGACCGCGGCCTGCAGGTTCGGCGCGGTGGTGAAGGTCAGGAACTGGTGCACCTTGGCAGCGACACGCAAGAGCGGTGGCGCCGCGCAGACGAAGCCGATCTTCCATCCCGTGAGCGAGAAGATCTTGCCGGCCGAGCCCACCTTGATGGTGCGATCGCGCATGCCGGGGATAGTGATCAGCGGGATGTGCTTGTGCTCGTCGAAGGTGACGTGCTCCCAGACCTCGTCGCAGATCGCGATGACGTCGAACTCCTGGCAGTAGCGCGCGAGCAGCTCGAGGTCCTCGCGCGGATAGACCACCGCCGACGGATTCAAGGGGTTGTTGAACAGCACCGCCTTGGTCTTTGAATTGAAGACGCTTTTCAGCATGTCCTCATTCAGCCGCCAGTGCGGCGGCTCGAGCCGGACGAGGCGCGGAATGCCGCCGGCCTGGCGGATGATCGGCAAGTAAGAATCATAGACCGGCTGAAAGCAGACGACTTCGTCGCCGGGCTGGACCACCGCGAGGATCGCCGAGGTCAGCGCCTCGGTGCCCCCGGACGTCACCATCACCTCGCTCATCGGATCGAGCTTGAGGCCGTGCCAGTGGCCGTAATGGGTCGCGATCGCCTGGCGCAGCTCCGGCAGGCCCATCATCGAGGGGTACTGGTTGTAGCCGTTCAGCGAGGCCTCGGCCGCGGCGCGGCGGATGTCCTCCGGGCCGGGATCGTCAGGAAAGCCCTGGCCGAGATTGATGGCTGCGTTGTCGCGCGCAGCCTGCGACATCGCCTCGAAGATGGTGACCGGAAGGTCGGCGAAGACCTTGTTCAGCGAAGAGCTCTTGGACATCGGTCCGGTCAGCCAACCTTGGTGGGGAGACCGGCCGCTTTCCAGCCGAGCATGCCGCCGGCCAGATGCTTGTCATAGGGCAGGCCCGCCGCCTGCGCGGCGAGCGAGGCCGTCACCGAGCGCTTGCCCGAGCGGCAAGCGAACACGACGTCTTTGCCTTGGGGATCGGGGATCGCCTTGGGATCGAAAGTCGAGAGCGGAACCACGACCCCGTAGGGATAGCCCTCAGCTTGCACCTCGTTCGGCTCGCGAACGTCGACCAGCAGATAGCGCCCTTCCGCGACACCTTTGGAGACCTCGTCCGGGGTCAGATCCTGTACCTGGTTTGCCACATCATCCTCCAACGTCGCGGGGCCGCATGCCGGGGTGTCCCCGGCCGGCGGCAACCTCGCCTCTCGGGCGACGAAAATCAAGCGCCACAAAGGCTTGAGCCGCGCGGCGCAAGTTAAAGCTAAATCGCAGCGACTTGAAGTGCGGCCTTGGTTTGGCCGCCTAGATCGCCACCTGGGTACCGACCTCGACCACGCGGCCGCTCGGGATCTGGAAATAGTCCGTGGCGTCGTTGGCGGAGCGGCTGAGCGAGATGAAGAGCCGGTCCTGCCAGCGCGGCATGCCGGAATGGGCCGCAGGTTTCAGCGCCCTCCGCGACAGGAAGAACGAGGTCGACATGATATCGAACTGCCAGCCAAGCTTGCGGGCGATGGCGAGGGCCTTCGGCACGTTGGGCGATTCCATGAAGCCGAACTTGAGCGTCACCTTGGAGAAGGTCGGCGAGATCTGCTCCAGCTTCACCCGCTCGGCCGGGTCGATGCGCGGGGTCTGCGCCGTCTCGATGGTGAGAATGACGTTCTTCTCGTGCAGCACCTTGTAGTGCTTCAGGCTGTGCATCAGCGCGGTCGGGGCACTGAGCGGGTCCGAGGTCAGGAACACGGCGGTGCCGGGCACGCGCTGCGGCGGCCGCTTCTCCAGCATCGCGACGAGGTCGGCGAGCGGGAACTCGAGCTTGCGCGACTTCTCGAACAAGAGCCGGCTGCCGCGCCGCCACGTGTACATCAGGATGATCATGAGCGCGCCGAGCGCCAGCGGCACCCAGCCGCCCTCGAACACCTTGAGCAGGTTCGCGGTCAGGAAGGTCAGGTCGAGGAACAGAAACGGGGCAATCAAGGCGCCGGCGGCGAGCGGCGACCATCTCCAGCCCTTCCAGATCACGACGAAGCCCATCAGTGCCGTGACCACCATGGTCCCGGTGACGGAGATGCCGTAGGCCGAGGCCAGCGCGCTGGAGGAGCGGAACAATAGAACCAGCAGCACCACCGCAACCAGCAGGAGCTGGTTGATGCGCGGAATGAAGATCTGGCCGGAATGGGCTTCCGACGTATGGCGAATTTCGAAGCGCGGCAGCAGCCCGAGCTGGATCGCCTGGCGCGTCAGCGAATAGGCGCCGGTGATAACGGCCTGGCTTGCGATGACGGTGGCGGCGGTGGCGAGCACGACCATGCCGCCGCGGATCCAGCCCTGCGGGAAGAGCTGGAAGAACGGGCTCTCGATCGCGCCGGGATCGCCGAGCACGAGCGCGCCCTGCCCCAGATAGTTCAGCGCCAGCGACGGCAGCACGATGAACAGCCAGGCGGTCTGGATCGGCCGCTTGCCGAAATGGCCGAGATCGGCATAGAGCGCCTCAGCCCCGGTGACCGCCAGGAACACGGCGCCCAGCGTCACGAAGCCGATAATGCCGTGATGGAGCATGAAGGACACGGCGTAGAGCGGATTCAGCGCGTACAGCACCTGCGGCTGCTGAATGATCGGATGGATCGCCGCCGCCGCGAGAACCGCAAACCAGACGCACATGATCGGGCCGAAGAAGGCGGCGACGCGGGCCGTGCCGCGCGACTGCACGGCGAACAGGCAGACCAGGATCACCACCGTCAGCGGCACGATGTAGGGCTCGAACCGCAGTGTGACGTCCTTCATGCCCTCGATCGCCGACAGCACCGAGAGCGCCGGCGTGATCACGGCGTCGCCGTAGAACAAGGCGCCGGAGATGATGCCGAGCATCACGATGGTCGCCCCGCCGGTGCCGACCGCGCGCTGGGCCAGCGCCATCAGCGCCAGCGTGCCGCCCTCGCCGTTGTTGTCGGCACGGAGCAGGATCACGACATATTTGAGCGTCACCACCACGATCAGCGCCCACAGGATCAGGGAGAGCACGCCGAGCACCGCGGCCGGCGTCGGCATCCCCTCTGCGCCCGAGGCGGCCACCACCGCCTCGCGGAACGCGTAGAGCGGGCTAGTGCCGATATCGCCATAGACCACTCCGATGCTGCCGAGCGTCAGC
>RXJC01000140.1 GCA_003963435.1 Bradyrhizobiaceae bacterium
CAAGCGGACATCGAGCTCGATCCGCGCATCGATCTCGCCGCCGCGCAAGGAGCGCCAGCCGCTGCCGGACGCCGACACCATCCCGAGTGCCGCGCTCGGTGTCTCGCGGTTGGTGGCGACCACGATTGCCAATGCGCCCAGGGGCGGCACGGTGGCGGCGAGCTTGACCGGGGCAGTGGCGATGTCGGCGCGCAGCAGCGCGATGTCCGTGGTATGGTCGCGGCCGGCGATCGTGGCCGCCACTCGCCTGCCGTCGGGCAGGCCGATCTCGACCTCGCCCTCGTCGGCCAACGCCTCGTCGGCGGTGACGATCAGGCCGCTTTTCCAGACGAAGCCGGTCGCGCGCGAACGATGCGAATGCACGGACACGACAGAGGGCGCGGTGCGCGCCACGAGGTCGGCGAGCGCGGACGACAGTGAGGACAGGGCGGTGAGGTCGGTCATGGCTGACTCCTGTGAGCTGTCCCCAATCTGGGATATCGCGGGGAAGCGCGAAACTGGCCGGGTGGCCAGGACAAGGAGTGGCCTCGTCAAGGCCACCGCCGACGAACATAGGATTGGGAGCGCCTCACCGGAACATGAAGCAATCCGAAAATTGCGTCCCGTGGCCTCGAGGATTTCAGCGAATGTCTGCAGCGCGTTGGAGGACGGCATCCTCGTCCGACCAGGCCCAGCGTCCGCCTCCACTGCGCTTGGCGACGTAGAGGGCGCGGTCGACACAATCCAACAGCTGCGAGGCCTTTGCTGCGGTCGCCGGGCCGGTGCTGACGAGAATGCCGGCGCTCGCCGCGATGCGGACCGGAATGTCCGTCAGCAGGAACGGCATCGAGAGATCGCGAATGGCCCGACGCGCCAGCGCGAGCGCTTCCTCGCGGCCGTCGTCGCCTGCCGCAACCGGCTTGAGCATCAGGAACTCGTCGCCGCCGAAGCGTGCGGCGATGCCGGCGCTGCCGACGCAGAGCGACAGCCGCTCCGCAACCTGACGCAGCAGGTCGTCACCGGCTTGATGGCCGTGACGGTCGTTGACCGGCTTGAAGCCGTCGAGATCGATGGCGACGATGGCGAAGTCGTCCTGTGTCTCCGCCAGCGCCTGGAAGAACGCAGCGCGGTTCGGCAGCCCCGTGAGGAAGTCGTGGGTGGCCTGCCGCGCCAGGCGATGCTTGGCTTCGAGGCGCTCCACGAAAGCGGCGCTGAGATGCTTGGAGGCCTCGCGCAACGTCAGCCAGAAGAACACCAGCATGATCGCGCCGATCTTGTAGGCGAATTCGGGCCGCAGCAGGCCGCCGACGATCGTCGGCATCAGGAGGATGGCCGCCGTGATGAGGATGATCCAGGGACGGATTGCCGCGCGCGAAACCATGCCGACGCAGAACGACATCGAGAGCCCGAACGCGATCCAGGCGCCGGGGGCGTCGTCGATCTCGAGTGCGCGATAGGAGAGCAGGCCGAGCGCAAGGCCGAAGGCGGATGCGCCGGCCCCGTAAAGCCGTTCCCAGCGGATCACGTCGGCATCGGAGAATTGAGCCGCGCGGGACCGGTAGCGCAACAGGGAATAGATGCGGGCCGCGGCCGTGATGAAGATGAAGACCGAGATTGCGGCATAGCCGATATCGTGGCTCATGACGGCGAGCGCCACGGAACCCGTCACTGAGGTGAGGCCGATGGCGGATACCTGCGGCAGCGACGTGTACAGGAGATCGACGAGCTCGCGCCGGATGCGCGCATCGGGATGCAGATACCTGGACATCATTGTGAGAGGCATGCCGGCACAATCGCCGCCACTCCCTAAAATAGGGTAGGAGAGGGGCGCGACACGATGGCCTGGCGCACAACGTCCTTAAGAAGTGGTCAATGCACACGCTTGCTGGCAATTTTGTTGCGTGTTAGCAGCAATTGCCGGGTGGGCGACGCCGGCCTGCCGGTTTGCTCCCGGCTTTCCTCATTGGGCTCCGACATGACCGAATTTCACGGTGTGTTTCCCTATCTGGTGTCACCCGTCGATGCCGACGGCACGGTGCGTGCCGACGTGCTCGCAAGGCTTTGCGACGGTCTGATCGTCGCCGGCGTGCACGGGCTCACGCCGCTCGGCTCGACCGGCGAGTTCGCCTATCTCAATGCTGCACAACGGACAGCAGTCGTGCAGACCACGATCGAGGCCGCGAGGGGCCGCGTGCCCGTGATCGCGGGCGTCGCTTCGACCTCGACGGCGGATGCGGTGGCGCAGGCGAGGGCGTACCAGAAGCTCGGCGCCGACGGCATTCTGGCGATCCTGGAAGCGTATTTTCCGCTCAATGACGCCCAAATCGAATCCTACTTCCGCGCCATCGCGGATGCCGTCGACATCCCTGTCGTCATCTACACCAACCCGCAATTCCAGCGCTCCGATCTCACCCTCGACACCATCGCGCGCCTCGCCGAGCATCCGCGCATCGGCTACATCAAGGACGCCTCGACCAACACCGGCCGGCTGCTCTCGATCATGAACCGCTGCGGCGATGCGTTGCGCGTGTTCTCGGCCTCCGCCCATATCCCGGCCGCGGTGATGCTGATCGGCGGCCTCGGCTGGATGGCGGGACCGGCCTGCATCATCCCGCGCCAGAGCGTTGCGCTCTACGAGCTCGGCAAGGCCGGCCGCTGGGACGAGGCCATGGCGCTGCAGCGCAGGCTGTGGCGCATCAACGAAGCCTTCGCCCGCTTCAACCTCGCCGCCTGCATCAAGGCGGGACTTGCGATCCAGGGCTACGACGTCGGCGACCCCGTCCCGCCGCAGGCCCCGCTGACGGCGGATGCGCGCAAGGTGGTGGAGGCGGCGCTGCGGGAGCTCTCTCAGTAGCCGTCATTCCGGGGCGATGCGCAGCATCGAACTCGGAATCTCGAGATTCCGGGTTCGTCCTTCGGACGCCCCGGAATGACAGCCTCAATATGGCATGCCAAATCCGCGGGATTTCCGTCCAAAACCGCGGCTGGCCTCGCATACCTCGATCCGCTAAAAGGCTGCCCGCAGTTTCGAAAAGACCCTGAGGACCCCACGGAATGAACATTCTTCCCGGCAATTTGCGTTTCGGAGCGGGGCAGCCCGTCAAGCGTTTGGAAGACCAGCGGCTGCTGACCGGGAAGGGGCAGTTCATCGACGACAAGCCGCAAGACGGCGCGCTGTGGTTGTACGTGCTGCGCTCGCCGCATGCCCACGCCAAGATCGTCTCGATCGACACCAGCGCCGCGGCCGCAATGCCCGGAGTCGCCGGGGTCTACACCGGTGCCGACCTCGTCAAGGACGACATCGGCAGCATCCCGACCTTGAGTATCTTCAAGCGCCCCGACGGCAAGCCGATGACGGTGCCGCCGCGCCGGCTGCTGGCCCATGAGGTCGTGCGCTATGCCGGCGAGGCCGTCGCGGCCGTGGTGGCGTCTTCCCGCAGCGAAGCGCAGAACGCCGCTGAAGCCATCGTGGTCGAATACGACGTGCTACCCGCGGTGGTCGATCCGGTCGAGGCGGTGAAGCCCGGCGCGCCCGTGGTGTGGCCGGAGGCGCCCGACAACATCGTCGGCGCGATGTCTTACGGCGACGCCGCCAAGGTCGACGAAGCGTTCGCCAAGGCCGCGCACACCGTCGAGCTCGATCTCGTCAGCCAGCGCCTCGTGCCCTCCGCGATGGAGCCGCGCTCGACCATCGCCGAGATCGACAAGAAGTCCGGCCGCCTGCTGCTGCACGTGCAGTCGCAGACCCCGGCCTCGACCCGCGACGTGCTGGCGGAAGCCGTGCTCAAGCGTCCCAAGGACAGCGTCCGCGTGCTGGTCGGCGACATCGGCGGCGGCTTCGGCCAGAAGACCAACCTCTACCCTGAGGACGGCATCGTCGCTTATGCCGCAACCAAGCTGAACAAGAAGATCCGCTGGCGCGGCGACCGCACCGACGAGTTTGTCGGCGGCACCCATGGCCGCGATCTCACCTCGACGGCGTCCTTCGCGCTCGACGAGAAGGGCAAGGTGCTGGCCTATCGCGTCAAGTCGATCGGCTGCACCGGCGCCTATTCTTCCGGTGCGGCCAACATCATCCCGCTGGTGCTCGGGCCGTTCGTGCAGA
>RXJC01000107.1 GCA_003963435.1 Bradyrhizobiaceae bacterium
GCACGAAGCTGCGCTCCGAACGCTGCTCGATCAGCGCGAAGCGGCAGCTGCCTTGCCGCAGGAAGTCCGCAGCACCCGAGCCGTCGGTCAGCACGGTCTGGGTACCGGTCAGAAACACGAGGCTCGGCTCGTGATAGCCGGCTGCAGCCGCCTTCGGGCCGACGCAGGTGACATTGCGGAGCGCGCGCGCAACCTCGATGCTCGGGAACAGCGGCGTCAGCGACGGCAGCACGATTCCGTAGACCGTCACAGCCAGCATCAGGGCGGCGACCAGCGCGTTGAGCAGCGAGCGCTCGGCGTGATTGTTGTCGTAGAGCCACCAGGCAAGCAGACCGAAGATCAGGGACGCCGCGATGAACGGCCAGGCAACGAAGGCCGGTTGCCGCGTGAGCATCACCGCGCCGACCACCGCGATGAACGAGGCGGCCGCGGGGATCGCGAACCACCAGGCCGAACCGCGCATCAGCCAGGAGCGCGACAGCACGCGCCGCTCCACCGCACCTGCGGTGAGAATGGCGATCGCCGGATAGAGCGGCAGCACATAATGCGGCAGCTTGGTCAGCACCGCCTCGAACACGATCCAGGACGGGATCAGCCAGGCCAGCAGAAACTGCGCGCCGGGCTCACGGCGGGCCCGCCACACCGCGGGCGCCGCCATCGCCGCCAGCGGCGCGCCCGGCCAGAACGTGATCCAGAACAGCACCAGGTAAAGTCCGGGCGGCGCGCCATGGGATTCCTGGGCCCCTAGCTTGCTCAGCATGTCGCCGCCGACAGAGTCCGCAAAGAAAGCATCACCCGCGCGCCAGAAGATCGCGACGAACCAGGGCAGCACCAGCACCAGCATCCACATCAAGCCCCAGACCGGGCGCAGCTTCCACAGCCAGGCGGCGTCGCGATCCTGGATCGCGAGCGCGACGATGGTCAGGCCAGCGAACATCAGGATCAGCGGACCCTTGATCAGGATGCCGACCGCGAGCGCGGTCCAGAAGATCGCGGGCCAGCTCCAGGGCGGATGCGTCTCGTCCTCGGCGCGCTGCCAGGACAGATAGGCCCGCGCCATTGCCCCCATCGCGGCGGTGACGCAGAACAGCAACATCGCGTCGGTCTTGGCGAGCCGCGCCTCGACGCCGAGCAGCACGGAGGCGCACATCATCAGCGCTGCCAGCACCGCGGCGCGCCGCGTGACGAAGCCGAGCGCGGCCCAATAGGTCATGAGCACAGCGCCGGTCGCTCCCAACAGCGACGGCAGCCGATAGACCCAGATGCGCAATTCGGCCTTCGGCAGCTTGAGCGCCGATGCGGCTTCAACCGCGACCGACTGCAACCAGTAGATGCCGACCGGCTTCTTGTAGCGGACGTCCTCCTGGAAGCGGATATCGACATAGTCGCCGCTCTCGACCATCTGCTTGGTGGCCTGCGCGAACCGCGCCTCGTCACGATCGACAGGCGGGATGGTGAAGAAGCCCGGCAGGAACAGCAGCAGCGCGCACAGCAGCAGGAAGGCCACGGCGCGGACGTGGCTGGCCGTGACGACATCGAGCACGCGCACGAGCGCGCTGCCCGGATTTGCGGGCGATTTCGGCTCGCGGGGTGCTCCAAAACGGGGGGCTGGGTAGGTCTCGGCCATTGGTTCCGCTTACGCTGAAACCGCCATCGCCACAACCGCTTAAGCCGGGATCATTGAATTCGAATGACGACTGTGTCCGCGGCGCCAGTGGCGTCGATCACCGTGAGCCGCGCAAAGCCGGGACCGGGCGGATCGATCAGGCGCTGGCGGCGGCCGTCGATCTCGCCGAGTGCTGTGCCGTTAACCATGACCGTCATGGGCAGAACGCCGCCGGCAACCTTGACCGGCATCGCGGCGCTCTCCTGCCCGCCGGAACGATCGACGTCGATCCGCGAGCCGTTCAGCGGAAACTGGATGTGCAGCGCCTGCTCGCGGCCGGTCCGCACCAACTCCCCTACGGGCCGGAACCGCCTCAGCGGCAACGGCAACTTGGCATTGCTGGCCACCAGGGTTCCCCTCGGCGGCTTCGGCAACGGGGCCAGCGTCTTGCCGGTGCGAGCGAAGGCATCGAACAGGATCGGCGCGGCGGCGACGCGCCCGATCAGGCCCGGAACCGGCGCGCCGTCGGGCCGGCCGACCCAGACGCCGATGGTCATCCGGCCGTCGAACCCAATCGACCAGGCGTCGCGATAGCCGTAAGAGGTGCCGGTCTTGAAGGCGATGCGGTTATGAGCGGCATTCTCCGGCGGCGGCGTTCCCAGCAGCACATTGCCGACCTGCCACGCTGCAACCGGGTCCAGCAGCCGCAGCGGCTCGCGGTCGTCTCCATCCGCCATGATTTCACGCAGCGGCTTGGTGGTCCCGAGGCGGGCGAAGCCGGTGTAGAGCTGGGCGAGATCCTGCAGCGTCACGCCGACGCCGCCGAGCCCCATCGCGAGTCCGGGCGCTTCGTCCTTGGGCAGAACCAGACTGCCGCCGGCCTGCCGCAGCCGCGACGCCAGCCGGCTCGAGCCGACGCGGTCGAGCAGCACGATCGCCGGCACGTTCAACGACAATTGCAGCGCCTTCCGCACCGGCACCGTGCCCTGGAAGGTCATGTCGAAATTCTCCGGCGCGTAGGAGCCGAAGCGCACGGGACGATCGTCGATCAGGCTTTCCGGATGAACGAAGCCGTCCTCGAAGGCGAGCCCATAAATGAAGGGTTTCAGCGTCGAGCCCGGGGAGCGGATCGCACGGGTCATGTCGACCTGCCCTGCCCGGCTCTCGTCGAAATAATCGGCCGAGCCGACGCGGGCGAGCACGTCGCCACTCTCGTTGTCGACCACGATGATGCCGACCGAGATGTTCGCACCCAGCGCAACGGCGCGGTCGCGCGCCAGCGGCTCCAGCACCCTCTGCAGGTTGGCATCGAGCGTGAGCTTGATGACCGGCTTGTCCTTGATCGTCGACAGCGCGGTGTCGGAGGCATGCGGCGCCAGGATCGGCATCGGCCTGCGCAGCCTGGGCACGGGCACGGCCTTGGCCTGCCGCGCGTCCTCTGCGCTCACCACCTGCTCCTCGACCATGCGATCGAGCACGCGGTCGCGCGCCTTGCGCGCGGCGTCGGGATGGCGGTCGAGGCGGCGCGTCTCCGGCGATTGCGGCAGCGCCACCAGCAGCGCCGCTTCGGCCAGCGACAGGCGCTTCGGCTCCTTGCCGAGATAGCCGATCGAGGCGGCGCG
>RXJC01000267.1:0-4961 GCA_003963435.1 Bradyrhizobiaceae bacterium
GCGAACAAATGCAGGGCTGAGGAGGTCTGGGGCATGGCCGCCGCCTAACGCAAATCCGGGGTCGAGTCAAAGAGCCGCTGGTGCTCGGTCAGGGCGAAGCGGTCGGTCATTCCGGCAATGAAATTGCCGATCCGGCGGGCCCTGTCGCCCTGATTGTCCGCCTCCGCTCCCGCCAGCCATTCCGGCGGCAATTCGGTGGGCACCTTCAGGTATTTGGCGAACAGGTCGAACAGGATCTGCTCCGCCTCCCCCATCACCCGCATCACGCGCTTGTGGCGGTACATGTGCTGGTAAAGGAAGGCCTTGATGGCGGCCTCTTCCTCGGCGACCTCGGCCGGGAACGCGACCAAGGCCCGGCTCTGCTGGCGGACGTCCTGGGCCGATTGCGGCTTGACGGCCGCGAGGTTCTTCTGCGCCTCCGCGAACACCGCGCCGATCAGGTGCGAGATCAGCTCGCGCACCAGCTCGGCGCCGCGCCTGAGGTCTTCGAGGTCGGGGTAATGCGCCGAGGTCTCGGCGATGATCTCGGCCGTGAGCGGCATCACCTTGAGATCGTCGAGCTGAAACAGGCCGGCGCGCAGGCCATCGTCGATGTCGTGGGCGTCATAGGCGATGTCGTCGGCAATGGCGGCGACCTGCGCCTCCAGCGAGGCGAAGCTCCACAATTCGAGATCGTAAGTCTTGATGTAGTCGGCAATCCCAACCGGGATGCCGTGCTCGCGATAGCGCCCGACCGGCGCACCGCTGCGGTCGGTCAGCGGCCCGTTGTGCTTGACGATGCCCTCCAGCGATTCCCAGGTCAGGTTGAGCCCGTCGAATTCAGGGTAGCGGTGCTCCAGCGAGGCGACGACGCGGAGCGTCTGGGCGTTGTGGTCAAAGCCGCCGAACTCCTTCAGGCAGGCGTCCAGCGCCCGCTCGCCGGCATGGCCGAACGGGGGATGACCGAGATCGTGGGCGAGCGCCAGGGTTTCGGTGAGGTCCTCGTCGAGCCCAAGCTGCCGGGCCAGCGCGCGGGCGATCTGCGCCACCTCCAACGAGTGGGTCAGCCGCGTGCGGTAGTGATCCCCCTCGTGGAACACGAACACCTGGGTCTTGTACTTCAGGCGGCGGAACGCGGTGGAATGGATCACCCGGTCGCAATCCCGCCGGAACGGGCTACGGGTCCGGCTCGGTGGCTCCGCGACCAGCCGGCCGCGGCTGCGATCGGGGTCGCAGGCATAGGGCGCGCGGGGGGCTGCCATTCCGACGGACACGGCGAATTTAGTCCCTATCCATTTGATTCTGCGTATGGTGGCACTTAACTATGACGGGCGCGGGATACCAAATGAAATGGGCAAGTAACCTTGGCATGACGCGCTGGACGATCGGAGACCTGCAATGACGACTGCCGTGACCATCAGTGACCGGGCCGCACGCCGGATTGGGGAGATCCTCAAGGGCGAAGGCTCTGGCGCGATGCTGCGCATTTCGGTCGAGGGCGGCGGCTGCTCGGGCTTCCGGTACAAGTTCGACATCGACCGTGCCCGGACCGACGACGATCTCGTGATCGAGCAGGACAACGCGGTGGTGCTGGTCGATTCCGCCTCGCAGCCGTTCCTGGCGGGATCCCAGGTCGACTT
The DNA here is from genome assembly GCA_003963435.1 of Bradyrhizobiaceae bacterium. Classification (GTDB taxonomy): domain Bacteria; phylum Pseudomonadota; class Alphaproteobacteria; order Rhizobiales; family Xanthobacteraceae; genus Bradyrhizobium. Next base: position 1,620 of record RXJC01000267.1, read on the forward strand.
CGTCGACGATCTGATCGGCGCCTCGTTCCGCGTCAACAATCCGAACGCCACGGCGTCCTGCGGTTGCGGCACCAGCTTCTCGATCTGACGAGCAGCTTACGCGCCCGTTATCTGCCTTTCCTCGTCCGTCCACTCCACATCGACCGGCATCAGTTCCGGCTGGAGCGGCGCCTCCTCCGACATCGTGTAGCCATCGAGCGCGCGCAGGAGTGCGGCGACCAGCGCCGGCTTGCGCAGCGGCTTGGCGAGGAAGTCCGACATGCCGGCCTCGCGGCAGATCCTGACGTCGTCCTGGAAGGCATTGGCGGTCAGCGCGACGATCGGCAAGGCCGCAAGGCGCCCGCCTTGCGCACGGATCGCGCGGGTGGCGGCGAGCCCGTCCATGTCAGGCATGCGCACGTCCATCAGCACGATGTCGAAATCGTCCTCGGATGCCCCGGCCACGGCTTCGGTACCATCGGTGACGACCCGTAGCTCGACGTCGAACGCACCCAACATCTTGCTGACGACCATGCGGTTGACGGCGTCATCCTCCGCGACCAGCACCTTCAACGGCCGGTCGAGACCAGCAATGCGGGCCTTCAGATCGTCGGCTTCATCACGGCCTGCGTCCTGATCAGACGTTTGCATCTGGCTCCAGGGCAGCACCAGCGTGAAGCGGAAGGTCGATCCCTCGCCCGGCGTCGAGGTGACGCCGATCGTGCCGCCCATCTGCTCGATGATGCGCCGGGAGATCGCAAGCCCGAGCCCGGTGCCGCCGAAGCGTCGGCTGATCGAGGCATCGGCCTGCGCGAAGTCGCTGAAGAGCTGGCCGAGTTTTTCGGGAGCGATACCGATGCCGCTGTCGGTCACCGTCCATTCGACGGTCGCCAGCAGGTCGCGGCGGGCCTGGCAGGTCGCGGCGATCGTCACCTCGCCCTCATCGGTGAACTTCACCGCGTTGGAGGCGAGGTTGAGCAGCACCTGGCGGATGCGCGCGACGTCGCCGCGCAGCGTCGGCGGCAGGTTCGGATCGAGCTCGACCTTGATGGCCAATCCCTTGCTCTTGGCACTTGCGCGCGCAACGGTCGCGACCGTCTCGACCAGCGCCTGCGGGGCGAAGTCGATCGCCTCGAAGGCGAAGCGTCCGGCCTCGAGCTTGGACAGGTCGAGGATGTCGTTGAGGATGCGCTGGAGATTGTCGCCGGACTCGCGGATCGTGGTGACCGCCTCGTGCTGCTCCGGATCGAGCTTCGTCTCCAGCAGCATGCTGGCAAGCCCGATCACGCCGTTCATGGGCGTGCGGATCTCGTGGCTCATCACCGCCAGGAAGTCCGACTTGGCACGGCTCTCGGCCTCGGCCTTCTCCGCGCGCCAGCGCTCGGTCACGTCGCGCCCGAAGCCGCGATAGCCGAGGAAATGTCCCGCGCGGTCATAGGCCGGCTTGGCCGTCAGCGACCACAACCGCGCCTCGCCGCCGGCGACGACCTTGAGGTTCATCTCGTGCAGCGGCTCGTTCTGTTCCATCAAGCCGACGACGTTGTAGGCGGCCCTCTTGTCCTCGGGGCAGAGCATGTCGAGCACGTCGGCGAAGTGCGAGCCCTTCAGCAGCGGCAGCGGCATTTGCGCGACGTCTGCGAAGCGCTGGGGTACGTCGACCAGGCGTCCTTCGGCATCGGTCTGCCACAGCCAGTCGCTGGCGTTCTCCTGAAAGTCCTTCAGCAGCAGCGAGATGATCTCGGTCTGCCGCTCCAGCTCGAGCTGAGCCTTGAGATTGCCGAGGAACAGATTGCCCTGCGAGACGATGTTGCGCGCCATGAAAAACGCGAACAGCAGCAGGAACACCGCCGTCACCAGATAGGGCCCGGTGCCGCACAGCAGCAGCGCGCCGGCGCAGGCGACCGTCATGGTGGCGAGATAGACGAGGCCGGCACGCGGGAACGTCGACAGCGTGAAGGCGCCGCCCGACATCATGCCGACCATCAGGCAGGCGAGGATCAGCTGGCTGGTCGGCTCGATGCGGCTGAACAAAGCAAGCGGCAGCGCGCCCCAGATCGCGGCGAGGAACACCGCCTGCCGCAGCATCTGCCGGGCGGCACGCGGGGACGCCTCCTGCGGCGGGTTCTGATGCGTTCTCCGCCACGAGCGCACCGCGAGCGAGGCGGTGGTGGCGAGCGTCAGGCCCCAGATCGCGAGGAAGTCGTTCCAGCCTCGGCCCCAGAACAGGAGCAGCACGATGGCGACGTTGAGCATCGTCACCGCCATCGTCACCGGGATCAGCCGCGTCACGGCGTCGATCTGCTTGGCGCGGATGCGGCCGATCTCGCGCTCGTTGAGACCGGCGGTCAGGCCGTCCTCAATCTCGAAGCCGCCAAGCCAATACAGGAAGGCGCCGATCAAGCCGTCACGCGGCTCAGTACGCTGCATCGATTTGTCCGGCCATCCATCCGAGGAACCTTTTGACGATCAATGGCCTGCCGGCTGCTTAAGCCGGGTTAATTTTGTGGGAGATTTTGCGGCATCCTTGACGGGCGTGTTTGCAGTTTGTTCTAACCATGGCCCTTGGTCCGGAGCCTGCCGACATGCCCATCAGAGTAGCCACCTGGAACGTGAACTCGGTCCGGCAGCGGATCGACCTGCTGCTGACCTGGCTGAGGGAGTGCCAGCCGGACATCGTCTGCCTGCAGGAGATCAAATGCGTCGACGAGGCCTTTCCGCGGCTGGAGATCGAGGCACTCGGCTACAACGTGGTCACCCACGGGCAAAAGACGTTCAACGGCGTTGCCCTGCTCTCCAAGCTCCGCTTCGACGAGACCAAGTCGGGCCTTGCCGGCGACGACGAGGACACCCATGCCCGTTTCCTCGAGGGCGTGGTGACGCTCAAATCCGGCGTGATGCGCATCGCCTGCCTCTATCTGCCCAACGGCAATCCGGTCGGGACCGAGAAATATCCCTATAAGCTCAAATGGATGTCGCGGCTTCTTGAGTATTCGAAGGAGCGCCTCAAGACCGAGGAGCCGCTGATCCTCGCCGGCGACTTCAACGTCATCCCGCACGCCCGCGACGTGCATAATCCGGCCGCCTGGACCGAGGACGCCCTGTTCAAGGCCGAGACGCGGGAGAGCTTCCAGTCCCTGCTCGGCCTCGGCCTGACCGACGCCCTGCGCGCCGTCACCGACGAGCCGGGCCTCTATACCTTCTGGGACTACCAGGCCGGGGCCTGGCAGAAGAACCAGGGCCTGCGGATCGACCATCTGCTGCTGTCGCCGCAGGCCAGCGACAAGCTCGCCAATGTCGGGATCGACAGCTATGTGCGGGGCTGGGAGAAGCCGTCGGATCACGTGCCGGTATGGGCGGATCTGG
>RXJC01000267.1:5011-9350 GCA_003963435.1 Bradyrhizobiaceae bacterium
GATTTGGAGGCGGCGTAGCCGTCGGATTGGTCATTCCGGGTTCGGCTCTCCGAGCCGCCCCGGAATGACAGTTTCAGGCGTTTACTCCCTCCGGCCCTGCACCCACTGCTCCAGCATTTGCAGGCACATGGCGCGATCGTCGTCGGAGGCCTTGGCCAAGGCGCGGTTGTAGCTCTCCTTGATCCAGGTCTCGTCAGCGCCGGCGCTGTCGCGCGCCAGGGTCAGCCACATCAGGCCGCGTGCGGCCTGCCGCGGCAGGCGGTCGCCGTTGAACAGCATCTGCCCCAGCAGCGCCTGGGCCTCGTGTTGGCCCTTCTGGGCGGCGAGGCCGAGCCAGCGCGCGCCGTAGCGGAAATCCTCGCGCGAGGCGTCCGGCGTCTTCAGATAGAGCCGGGCGAGATCGTACTGGGCGTCGGCATTGCCAAAATAGGACGCCGCATAAGAGAACATCTCCCGCGCCCGGTCCGGGTCAGCCTTGACCTTCGAGTTCGGGATGCCGCTGAGATAATAGCGGCCGAGCGCGACGAAGGCGTTGGCCACGACTTGGGCCTGCGGCGCCGACGGGCTGTCGTCGGCATGCGCGTTGGCGATCCGGCTGAAATATTCGAAGGCGCGCACGTCGTCCTGGGCGACGCCGTCGCCATTGGCGTACATGCGGCCGAGCTTCCACTGGGCGATGGGATGTCCGCCCTCGGCGGCATATTGCAGTGCGCTGAGCGAGGTCTCCTGGGGCACGGCCGCCGGCGCGACCTTGCCGCGCACGGCCGTCGCGGTCCCCGGCAGGGTGGTCACGACCGGGATGGTCGCCTCTTTCGGGTTGACCGGAGCGCCGTCAAAGGCAAGCGCCGGCGCGGCCAGCGCGGTAGCCCCTAACACAAACGCAACAATGGCACGCCTAGATGTCCGCATAGCACTGTTTCTCGTGCGCGCCGCCCGGATGGGTCACTGCCCCCCCGACCGCTGGTCCAACCTGCTGAGCATATTTCCAGAGCGCACCCGACGTATGATTAGTCGCGCGAGCGCTCCATTTGGTCTTGCGTTGGGCGAGCTCCGCGTCGCTCAATTTTACGTTAAGGGTACCGGCGACCGCGTCGATCTCGATGATGTCGCCGTCCTCGAGCAGCCCGATCGGGCCGCCAATGGCGGCTTCCGGCCCGACATGGCCGATGCAGAAGCCGCGGGTTGCGCCGGAGAAGCGGCCGTCGGTGATGAGCGCGATCTTGCCGCCCATGCCCTGGCCAGTCAGCGCCGCGGTGGTCTGGAGCATTTCCCGCATGCCGGGGCCGCCCTTGGGCCCCTCGTAGCGGATCACGATGACTTCGCCTTCGCGGTAGGTGCGGTTCTGGACCGCCTCGAAAGCATCCTCCTCACGGTCGAAGCACCTGGCCGGACCGGTAAACCTGAGGTTGGACATTCCCGCGACTTTCACGATCGCACCTTCTGGCGCCAAATTGCCCTTCAGACCGACCACACCGCCTGTCACGGTGATGGGCTTGTCTGCCGGGTGCACCACGTCCTGGTGCGGATTCCACTTCACGCTCTTGAGGTTTTCGGCGATCGTGCGGCCCGTGACGGTAAGGCAATCACCGTGCAGGAAGCCGTTGTCGAGCAGCGTCTTCATCAGAAGCGGTATGCCACCTACTTCAAACATGTCTTTGGCGACATAACGGCCGCCCGGCTTCAAATCCGCGACATAAGGTGTCTTTTTGAAGATTTCGGCAACGTCGAACAAGTCGAACTTGATGCCGCACTCATGCGCGATTGCCGGTAGGTGCAGCGCAGCATTGGTCGAGCCGCCGGAGGCGGCGACCACGGCAGCCGCGTTCTCCAGCGCCTTGCGGGTGACGATGTCGCGCGGCCGGATGTTCTGGGCGATCAGGTCCATGACCTTCTCGCCCGCGGTCATGCAGAAGGCGTCGCGGATTTCATACGGTGCCGGCGCGCCGGCCGAGTAAGGCAGTGCGAGGCCGATCGCCTCGGAGACGGTCGCCATGGTGTTGGCGGTGAACTGCGCGCCGCAGGCGCCCGCCGAGGGGCATGCCACGCGCTCAATCTCGTCGAGGTCCTCGTCCGACATGGCGCCGACCGAGTGCTTGCCGACCGCCTCGAACATGTCCTGCACGGTGACCTGCTGCCCGCGGAACGTGCCGGGCAGGATCGAGCCGCCATAGATAAAGATCGAAGGCACGTTGAGACGGACCATCGCCATCATCATGCCCGGCAGCGACTTGTCGCAGCCGGCGAGCCCGACCAGGGCGTCGTAGGCGTGGCCGCGAACGGTCAGCTCGACGGAATCGGCGATGCATTCGCGCGACGGCAGCGAGGAGCGCATACCGTCGTGCCCCATGGCGATGCCGTCGGTGACGGTGATGGTGCAGAATTCGCGCGGGGTGCCGCCGGCCGACGCCACGCCCTTCTTCACCGCCTGGGCCTGGCGCATCAGCGCGATGTTGCAGGGCGCGGCCTCATTCCAGCACGAGGCGACGCCGACGAAGGGCTGGTGGATCTGCTCGGTGGTCAGACCCATGGCGTAGAAATATGACCGATGCGGCGCGCGCGCAGGGCCTTCCGTCACGTGACGGCTCGGCAGCCTCTGCTTGTCAATCTTCGCGCCCATCGCAAACCAGTTTCCCCGGTCAACCCTTTCAGACCCGAAAAATCAGAGCCAAGATTTGAATCGACCTTGGGATTTTCTCGTCGCCGTCGAGGACCGCCGCTGCTCCGAATTACATTTGAGCGATTTTATTCATGTTCGGGTGTGGCCAAAAAGCGGCGGTGATGCGAACCGCCGGCGATGACGGTTAAATCGGAACCGACTGTTGCGTAGACAGCACAATCGTTACCGGGAAGACACGGGTTCGCCTACCATAATACTCTCGCAGGGATGACGGAGCACAACTTTAGATTTTATGCCCTGAGAAGCGCGCCCACGTGAGGGCGTATCGCGCGCGTGCTCAAAGCGAGTCGAGGTCTCCGTTGAGGCGCTCGTGTCCCGGACAAGCCGCAACGCGGAAGGAGGCTGCGCTGCGTCCGGGGCGCGAGATTGGAGTGTGGGGCACGCCCTCTCCTCGTTGTTGCGAGCGCAACGAGGCAATCCAGACTGCTGCCGAGGGATTCTGGATTGCTTCGTCGCATCTGCGCAAAATTGCTACGCAATTTTGTCGCTGAGCTCCTCGCAATGACGGAGTATGACGCAAGGGCATCGCTCTTCCGGCTGGCATCTCGCTTGTGGACACGCCTTTTCGACCTCGCGGCTGAAACCACCCGAGCTTTGCTAGATCTCGATCGCCCAATCGAATTTCGGTAAAGTGGAATATTTCTGCGAGCGGGATTGACAGAGGACACAGGCGCGGCGCCGCAGCCCGGCTGCACAGCGGATCAGGCCGACATCGCCTTGCGCCCGGCCGGATCGACCAGACGGACGATTCCGCAAACGGCGACGAGACCGGCGAGCCAGATCGCGCTGGTCAGCCCGATGCGAGCGACGATCGCGGCCGTGAAGGCGCCCTCACCGCCAAGGAACGGCGTCGCGGCTAGCAGCGCGATCTCGTAGGTCGCATAGGCAACGACCAACGTGGTCGCCAGCACCACGGACGTGCGGCCCCGCGGCAGCAGGGCCAACAGCGTCGACGAAGCCACCGTCGCCAGAAGCGCAGCCGCGCCGATCACAAAACCCCAGGCAATGGTGTGACCATCAACGGGATAATGCAGCATCCCGAAACCGATGGTCTGGTTCACCAGCCAGGCGCCGGCGACGACGAGCAGCGCGGGGCGCAGCGACAGCATCGCCGCGGCCGCGACGGCGAAGGCCGCGAACGGCGTTGCGCAGGCGAAGGCGAAGCTTGCCAGCGCGCATGACGCCGTCAGCAGCGCGAAGCAGAACATCGGCGCAAGGCGCGGCGCGACCGGGTGAAGGCGGGTGCCGTCGCCGCGGGACGCCAGGATGTCGAGAGCCATGGATGATCTCCTTGTTGACGAATTCCAGTTCATTGACGGGCGTGTCGATCAGAACGTGGCACCGGCCTTGAGCAGATAGGTGCGGCCGGGCAGCGGATAGGCGCTGAAGCGGCCGTCCGTGAAGGTGCTGGCGATGGCGTAGTCGTAGTAGAGCGCGTTCAGCACGTTGTTGACGCTGAGGGACCAGAAATAGCGCTCGACCTGGCCGCTGAGCTTGAGGTCGATGGTGCCGTTGGCGGGGATCGGCTTCTGCGTGCCCGCCTGGTCGTTGTCCATGCGCCGCTCGCTCCAGAAGCGCGCGGTGGCATCGAGCACCAGATAGTTCTGCCAGATGTTCCAGGTCACGCCCGCACTCGCCGTGTAGCGCGACACCAGCGGCACG
>RXJC01000334.1 GCA_003963435.1 Bradyrhizobiaceae bacterium
GCCGACGATCACCATCATCAGCAGGTCGAGCGAGAGCGACAGGTTGAACGGAACCGGGTCGATATACTGCGTCAGCGGCGCATAGAGCGCGCCGGCGACGCCGCCGAGCGCCGAGCCGATCGCGAACGCCATCAGCGTGTAGCGCCGCGTGTCGATGCCGAGCGATTGCGCGCGCAGGGGATTTTCCCGCAGCGCCATGAAGGCGCGGCCCCAGGGCGAGCGGATCAGCCACCATACCGCCAGCGAGACGATCGCGAGCGAGCCGAGGCAGACATAATAGAACGGCAGCGGCTTGTTGGTGGCGATGCCGAAGATGTGTGGCCGCGGGATGTTGGAGATGCCGTAGATGCCGCCGGTCAGCCAGCTCTCGTTGCGGAACACCAGGAAGGCGAGGGTGGAAAAGGCCAGCGTCACGAACGCAAGGTAATGGTGCTGCACGCGCAGCGCGGGATAGCCGAGCACCCAGCCGACCGCGAAGCTCAAGGCGATCGCAACCAGGATCGCCGCCGGCAGCGGCCAGCCATGCGTCGTCATGATCGCCGAGGCATAGGCGCCGATGCCGACGAACGCGCCCTGCGCCAGCGAGACCTGGCCGGCATAGCCGAGCGTCAGGTTCAGCCCCATCGCGGCGACGCTCATCACCGCCCATTGGCTGAGGATGAACAGGCCGTAGCGGTTGAAGTTCATGGGGACCACGATCAGGCCAGTGATGACGGCCAGACCGAGCGCGATCTTCAGGGGTTTGGCGAATCCGCTCATACCGTGCGCTCCTCGGCGCGGCCGAGCAGGCCCTGCGGCCGGAACAGGATGACGGCGATCAGGAAGATCATCGGCACGGCGGCGCGGTACTGCGTCGAGACATAGGCGGCTGCGAGATTGTCGAGCACGCCGATCAACAGGCCGCCGGCAATCGCGCCGCGCACCTGGTTGAAGCCGCCGACGATGGCGGCGATGAAGGCCGCCTGGCCCAGCACCTCGCCGGATGAGAATTTGGCCAGATAAATCGGCGTGATCAGGAGCGAGGCCAGCGCGACCAGGAAGGCGTTGATCAGGAAGGTCAGCAGGATCATGCGCTCGACGGGGACGCCGATGATGCGCGCCACCGTCGGGTTTTGCGCCGCCGCTTGCATCTGGTGGCCGAGCGAGGTGCGGTTGAGCAGCGTGGTCAGGCCGACCACGGCGAGGATGGCGACGACGAGCACGCCGATGCTCTGCAGCGAGACGGCGTGGCCGAGGATGGAGATGTCACCGGTCGGCACGATCGAGGGGAAGGGCGAGGCCTCGGCGCTGAAGAACTGCTTCACCGCTTCCTTGATGCCGATGGCGAGCGCCATGGTCGCGATCGCCAGCGGCAGCACGCCGTGACGCATCATCGGGTCGACCAGCAGCATCTTGAAGCCGAGGCCGAGCAGGATCATCGAGAGCAGGATGCCGAGGATGATCGCGAGCCAGAACGGCGCGCCGGCATGCATCGCCGCTAGCATCAGGAACGCCGGCAGCATCACGAATTCGCCTTGCGCGAAATTGATGGTCTGCGAGGTCTGCCACAGCAGCGTGAAGCCGACCGCGACCAGCGCATAGATTGCGCCGGTGGCGAGCCCAGCGACCAGAAGATCGAATAGATTGGACATGTTCCTCTCTCGTGTCCCTGGCCCCGCTCTCCTTCTTCTCCCTCTCCCCGTTCTTACGGGGAGAGGGTTGGGGTGAGGGGCTGTCTCAGCGAATTCGATGATCACCGTAGCCGCGGAAGCAGCCCCTCACCCCGCCCTCTCCCCGCGAAGGGCGGGGAGAGGGAGACGAAAGATCTCTTCCCGCATCCGCCTCCGCTAAAGCTTCGGCGCGACAGGCGCGGGGAGAGGCGAAGATCACTTCACCTTCGGCAGCACCTGCTTCACCACCTGCTTGCCTTCGACCACCTCGACCAGGAAGCTCTGGCGATCGATGTCGCCGTTGCCATCGAAGGTGACGTCCATCAGGATGCCCGGCTCGTCTGCGGCCTTGATGGTCAGGCCGTGCAGCGTGTCGGCGAACTTCTTCGGGTCGACCTTGCCCATCTTCTCGGTGGTGGCTTTCACCATGTAGACGGCGAGATAGCCCTTCAGGCCGTTGTGGTCGGGGACGTAATTGTACTTCTTGGAGAACTTCTCGCGGAATTGCTTGACCAGGTCGACCGGCGCATCCGTGGTGAGGCCGACATGGCCGCGCGCGCCGTTGGCGGCATCGCCGGCGAGCTCGATCACCTTCTGGCCGATCAGCGTGGTCTCGCCCATCAGCGGCGCGGTGACGCCCTGGCGCTTCAGCTCCTTCAGGATGCGCGCGCTCTCTTCCTCGTTCAGGTAGACGAACACGGCGTCGGGATTGGCGGCCTTGATCTTGCCGACGTCGGCGGCGAAGTCGGCCTGGCCCGCTTCGGTGGAGAGGTCGGCGACCACCTTGGAGCCCAGCCGCTCAAGCTCCTTGATGACGACGTCGCGGCCGCCGCGGCCGAAATCGTTGTTGACCCACACGACTGCGACGGTCTTCGCCTTCATGTCGTCGTGGATGTATTTTGCCACCTTCGGCATCGAGGATTGCTGGCCGAACGAGGTGCGGAACAGGAACTTGTTTCCGGCCTGCGTCAGCTCGGCGGCCTCGCCGCCCATGATCTGCGTGATACCCGCTTCGGCGGCGAGCGGCGCCGTGACCTTCACCGAGCCGGAATAGCCAGGCCCGAGCAGCACATAGGGCTCGGCATCGAGCGCCTTCTGGACCTGGGCGCGCGCCACGCCCGGGTTGGATTGCGAGTCGGCGTGGGTCACTTCCAGCTTGCGGCCGAGCACGCCGCCCTTGGCGTTGATCTCCTCGATCGCGAGGTCGATGCCGTTCTTCCAATTGGTGCCGACAGTGGCGCCGCCACCGGAGAGCTCGGCGACGTCAGCGAGCTTGATCGCCTGGGCGTAGGCGCTCGTTGCCGTCATGGCGGTGAGCAGCGCGCCCACCAGTAGCGTTGATTTCATCGTCGTCTCCTCACGTTTCAAATTTTGCAAGCGGCCTTGTATCCGGCCGCTTCGCCTCAAGCTGCCTGATAGGCGGCGCTACGCGCAGCCATCACGGCATCGAAAGCCTCTCCCATGACTTCCGTCGATGGGGCAAGGCCGGTGAACAGTTCGAAGGCGTCCGCGGCCTGGTAGATCGCGAGCTCGCGGCCGGTCATGATCCGGGAGCCTTTCTCTTGCGCTGCGGCAAGCAGCGGCGTGATCAACGGCGAATAGACGGCGTCGGCGACCCACAGGTCTGCCCTGAGCAGCGCCGCCGGCACCGGCGTGTCCCGGTTCGGCAGCATGCCGACCGGCGTGGCGTTGACGAGGCCGGTTGCATCATGAAGCGCCTCCTCGACGCTGGCGGCAACGCGAGCGCCGCCTTGCGGCGCCAGCAGGGAGACGAGCGTTGCGGCGCGCGCCGGCTCGCTGTCGAAGATGCGGATGTCGGAGACCTCTAGGCCCGCCAGCGCGAATGCGATCGCCTTGCCGACACCGCCGGCGCCGATCACTGCGACGGCGTTGCCTGAGGGCGACAGCAGCGGCGCCACCGCGCGCGCAAAGCCCGTGGTGTCGGTGTTGTGACCGATGAGGCGGCCGTCCTTGACGACCACGGTGTTGACCGCGCCCATCGCGGCAGCGCCCGGCGCCAGCGCGTCGAGCAGCGGCACCACCGCTTCCTTGTAGGGGTAGGTGACGTTGACGCCGGCAAAGCCGAGCCGCCGTACGCCTTCGAGCATCATGCTGAGGCCGGTGGCATCGGCGCCGGCGACTTCGATGAGCTGATAATGGCCGCGCAGGCCGAGCGCCTCGGCGGCGCGCTCATGCATGGCGGGGGAGGCGGAATGCGCGATCGGCGCGCCGATCAGGCCGGTGAGGAGCTTCTTGCTGGCGGCGTATCCGCGCTTGGACATGGTTCGCTGTCGTCTCGTTGGAGCGTTCGGTCCCGGTCATTAGCGGGGAAACCCGCGCAATTCCAAGGGGGCTCCCGAGTGCGACGATAGCCTTTCCTTAGCCTAACACAATTACCCATTTATCCAGCAAACCTAACATCATGTTATTTCTTCCTCCCGCGCCCCGGCGCCGCCTTGCCGTTGCCGCGCGACGGCTCGACCGCGCGCATCTCGGCGCGCAGCGCCTCGATGAAGAACTCGGCATGCAGCGACAGCGGCGCGCCGCGCTTGACCGCGATGTAGGTGTCGAACCGCGTCGGCTCGGCGATCTTCAACAGCTCGATCCCGGGATAGCCGCCATGGGCAACGGTGAACTGGTCGATGATGGCGATGCCGAGCCCCGCTTTCACCAGCGCGCAGACCGTGGTGCCGAAGCGCGCGCGGATGGTGATGTTGTAGTCGAGCCGGTTGCGCGCGAAGATCCCGGCCATAATGCGGCCGTAGGGATCGTTGGGATCGATGCCGATCAGGGGATAGCGGGTGATCTCGGCGGCCGAGACCTGCTTGCGGCCGGCGAGCTCGTGGCCCGGCGGCACGATGCAATAGAGCTCGCCCGAGGCGAGCGGCATGAAGTCGAGCGCGGAATGCTCCAGCCGATAGCTCATCGCGACGCACTCGCCGCGGCCGAGCATGAGATAGTCGATGGCCTCCTCGAGCTTGAGGATGTTGATGTCGATGCCGAGGTCGGGATAGCGGCGGCGGATGCGCTCGATCGCGCGCGGCACCATCACCTGCGAGATGCTGGGCACCGAGCCGATGCGCAATTCGGACAACCCGCCACGTCCGATCTTGGAGATGATCTCGGAGAGGTCGTCGACCTTCTTGTAGACGCCGTTGATCTGCTCGAAGATGTTCTCGGCTTCCGGCGTCGGGAAGTAGCGCCCGTTCTGGCGCTGGAAGAAGCGGATGCCGAGCGAGCGCTCGGTGTATTTGACGAGACGGCTGATCCCGGGCGCCGAGACGTTGAGCAGCTTGGCCGCGCCGCCGATGGTGCCCGTCACCATCACGGCGCGGATCACTTCCACTTGGCGCAGCGTCATCATGTTCTTTGAGTCCGAAAGAGGATCGTGGCGGCGATCATCTCACGAGAGCCGCGCTGTCATCCAGCGGCAAGTGTGTGTCGAGGTGGGGAGATGCACGCTGTGTTACCCTCTCCCTCCAGGGCCCTCCAGGGGAGGGTAAGAGCGCAGCTTGCTCACGAGCAACGATTGTGAAGCAACTTCTCAGTCAGATTGTTTCGACTAAAATCAGCGCGTTCGAGTGGAAGGGCGTCGCAGAGCGCGTAACGCCGCCACCGCGCTTTAGCTTGCCGGGCCCTCCGGCAACAGGCTTTCGGCCAGCTCTGCACGCTCGCTTTCCAGCACCTGGCGCGCGAACTCGATGATCTTCTGCTTGTTCGCCGTTTCGCCGACGGCGAAAAACACGCGGTTCAATTCCAGGCCGAGCACGCTGTTGAGGGCGATGTCCTCGTCTTCCATCGTGGGGTTCCTGCTTTGGACGCATGAGGTGTATCGTGACGTCAATTCTGCCACAAGTAGTTTAATTCTTCAGGCCGGATGAGCACCGGGAAACTACGGTCGCAGCGAATTTGAGGCAGCCCCCAAAGACGTGCTATAGGCAAGGGCGAAGGTCAGGAAACGTACCGATGTCCGCCGTTGATGCCGTTGATTATGGCCGCGAGGCGCTCGACTTCATCGAAGGGCTCGGAGCCTACACCAAGGTTCCGGACGCCATGAACGCGCTTGAAACGGCGTTCGGTCGCTTCGGCTTCGAAACCATCATCGTGACGGGATTGCCCAATCCCGACCAGCGGTTTGCTCAGATGGTGCTCGCCAAGCGCTGGCCGGCGGGCTGGTTCAGCCTCTACACCCAGAACAACTACGACCGCTTCGACCCCGTGGTGCGGCTGTGCCGGCAATCGGTCAATCCGTTCGAATGGTCGGAAGCGCCCTACGATGCCGAGCTCGAGCCCAACGCGGCCGAGGTGATGAACCGCGCCGGCGATTTTCGCATGTCGCGCGGCTTCATCGTGCCGATCCATGGTCTCACCGGCTATGAAGCCGCGGTGTCGCTCGGCGGCGTTCATCTCGACCTCAATCCGCGCAGCAAGCCGGCACTTCACCTGATGGCGATGTACGGCTTCGACCACATTCGCCGCCTGCTCGAGCCGGCGCCTCATACGTCGACGCGTCTCACCCCGCGCGAGCGCGAGGTGATCTCCTGGGCCTCGCAGGGCAAGTCGGCCTGGGAGATCGGCGAGATCCTCCACATCACGCAGCGCACGGCCGAAGAGCATCTTGCAACCGCCGCGCGCAAGCTCGGGGCCGTCAACCGTACGCATGCAGTGGCGCTTGCGATTCGGAGCAAGATCATCGCTCCCTGAGCGGCCTACTGGGAAATTTCCCAATACCGAAGCCGGCTGTTTTCGAAGACTCTGCCCCCATTGAGGCTCAATGGGGGTTTTCATGATTCACGCAATTTCTGTGGCAAATCGCCACCTATATGATGATGTGGTCGAGCAGCATTTCCGGCTGCGTCACGAGGTCTTCGTCGACGAGCGGCGCTGGGAGACGTTGCGCAAGCCGGATTGCCGCGAGATCGATTCGTACGACGACGAGGACACCGTCTATCTGCTCGCGCTGGAGGGACGGCGCGTCGTCGGTGGCCACCGGCTCTATCCCACGACCAAGGCCACCATGATGAGCGAGGTGTTCCCGCATCTGGCGTCGGTGCGCGGCTGCCCTTCGGATCCCCTGATCTGGGAGTGGTCGCGCTACTTCGTCGTGCGCGATCGCCGCGACGGTGCGCTCAACCTGCAACTGATGGCGGCGGTCCAGGAGTTCTGCCTCGATCAGGGAATCGCGCAGGTCAGCGCGATCATGGAAACCTGGTGGCTGCCGCGCTTCCATGAAGCCGGCTTCGTCGTGACGCCGCTCGGCCTGCCGGCGCTGGTAGAGAATGCGTGGACCATGGCGGCGACCGTCGACATTCGTCGCGAGACGCTCGATGCCCTACACGACCGCATCGGTCTGACTTCGGTCGTGCGCCAGGACGGCCCGCATCTGGACGCCGTCGCCCGTGCCAACCTCTGCGGCGCTGCCGCCGCGCAACGGAAGAGTGCCTGAGATGTCGAACATGATGCGGGACAGCCAGATCATGGCGCAGACCAGGGACGAGAATCTCGGCTACATGTCCGACATGGCGCTCGAGCTGGCGCAGATGGCGGAAGAGCAGGGGTTGGCGACGCTCGCCTATCTGTTCCGGATGGCGGCGCTGGAAGCCTCGACGGCCAACAGCGCGCTCGCCGAACCCGGTGAACTTCCCCAGCAGTTGACGTCGCACTAGACGCATTCCCTTCCAAGGCAATCATGCCCTCTCGCCGGCTCACCGGCGGGAGGGTGATCGTTTGGGTGCGGCAGGTTGCCCCAGCCGGTTCGGCAGCCTTCTTGCAGGGGCCGTTTCGACCGCATGCACCCGCATGCAACAAAGTGCATGTCTGGTGTCGAATCGCTCTTGCCTCGGAACGATACTGCCATTACCCATTTTTCCGCCTTGAACAG
>RXJC01000659.1:0-3216 GCA_003963435.1 Bradyrhizobiaceae bacterium
TCCTTGCGCTTGAGCGCGCCGCCGAGCGTCAGCAGCGCCATGTCGGCGCAGAGCGCGAAGGCCGCGGAATAGCGCGAGAGCTGGCGATAGAACGGCGTGGCGTCGCCGGCGTCAGGCGCCAGTGCGAAGGCGCCGAAGGTCCAGCTCCGGCCGAAAGCCCGGAACAGGGTCCGGACGCTGTGGCCGACATGTTTCCAGAAAGCCTTGTCGAACGCGGTGAGGCCACGCTGACGATCGGTGTCGGCCAGCGCGTTCATCTCGTCGAGCAGATAGGGATGCGCACGGATCGCGCCCTGCCCGAACACGATGAGATTGCGCGTCAGGATGTTGGCCCCCTCCACAGTGATGCCGACCGGCACCGCGCGGTGCAGATTGCCGAGATAGTTTTGCGGGCCGTCGATCACGGCCTTGCCGCCATGGATGTCCATGGCGTCGTCGATGGCCGTGCGCATCCGCTCGGTGGCGTGCAGCTTCATGATGCCGGAGATGACGGCGGGGTGAACCCCGGCGTTCAGCGCCGCGCAGGTCAGCCGGCGCGCCGCGTCGAGCTGATAGGCGGTGGCGACGATGCGCGCGAGCGGCTCCTCGACGCCTTCGAACTTCGAAATGGAGATACCGAACTGCTCGCGGATGCGCGCGTAAGCGCCGGTGGTGCGCGCGGCATAGGCGGCGCCCGCGGCGGACAGCGACGGCAGCGAGATGCCGCGGCCGGCGGCGAGCGCAGTCATCAGCATCTTCCAGCCCTGCCCCAGCCGCTCCTTGCCGCCGATGACATGGTCGAGCGGGATGAAGACGTCGCGGCCCCGGTTCGGGCCGTTCTGAAACACCTGCATCGACGGCAAATGGCGATGGCCGATCTCGACGCCCGGCAGGTTGGTCGGGATCAACGCCACGGTGATGCCGAGCTCTTCCTGATTGCCGACGAGCTGATCGGGATCATAGGCCTTGAAGGCGAGACCCAAGAGCGTCGCGACGGGACCGAGCGTGATGTAGCGCTTGTGCCAGTTGAGCCGGAGCCCGATCACCTCGCGGCCGTCGAACTCTCCCTTGCAGATGATGCCGGTATCGACCATCGAGGCGGCATCGGAACCGGCTTCGGGGCTGGTGAGGCCGAAGCAGGGAATGTCGCGGCCGTCGGCGAGGCGCGGCAGCCAGCGCGCCTGCTGCTCCTTGGTGCCGAAGCGCATCAGGAGCTCGCCGGGCCCGAGTGAGTTCGGCACCATCACGGTGACGGCCGCGGCGATCGAGCGGGTTGAGATCTTGCGCACCACTTCCGAATGAGCGTAGGGCGAGAAGCCGAGGCCGCCGAACTCCTTCGGAATGATCATCCCGAAGAATTTCTCGCGCTTGACGAAATGCCAGACGTCCTGCGGCAGGTCGCGCCATTCCCAAAAGATCTTCCACTCGTCGAGCATGGCGCAGAGCTCGTCGACGGGGCCGTTGAGGAAGGCCTGCTCCTCCTCGGTCAATCTGGCCGGCGCAATTTTCAGCAGTTTCGACCAGTCGGGATTGCCGGTGAAGAGATCGGCGTCCCACCAGACGTCGCCCGCCTCCAGCGCCTCGCGCTCGGTGTCGGACATCGCCGGCAGCACGCCGCGGGCCCAGGAGAAGATCGGCTTGGTGATGTTGTCGCGGCGGAAGCTCATGGCGGACCTCATGCATCGGCGCGGGTTATCGGGCATTTTAGCGGAAAGTGGCCGGCGGAGGCGAACATCTCGCCTGCAAAATTGACGCGGTCGGACGGCCCCGGGCCATAACGGCCAGGGTGCGCGGGCAGTTCCGGGAGCGGAAAGGGGCCGAATGCCCCGCTATCATTCCGGGGCGCGCTAAGCGCGAGCTGTGGTGCGCAATTGCGCACCTGAGAATCCATCGTGCGACAGCGCCGGTGGATGAATGGATTCCGGGTTCGACGCTGCGCGTCGCCCCGGAATGACGTGCGGAGGGAACGGAGGTGCCCGGCCTAATCCGGCCGCACCATCTCGAACATGTTTTCCGGCTTGATCTCAAAGTAGTCGCCGCGGCGGCCGGCGCGGACGATCGGGCGGGCGGCGGCGGTCTGGTAGACGCCGTCCTTGATCATGGCCTTGTCGATGTGCACGGCGACGACCTCGCCCAGCGTCAACCAGGCATCGGCCTCCTTGCCGTCCGCGCCCTTGAGGCGGACGATGTCGGACACCTTGCATTCGAAGGCGACCGGGCTCTCGCCGACGCGCGGCACGTTGACGAGCTTGCCGGGCACGGCGGTGAGGCCCGCAAGCTTGAACTCGTCGACCTCGGGCGCGACATGGGCGGCGGTCGCGTTCATGTGCTTGGCGAGGTCCATGGTGGCGAGATTCCAGACGAACTCGCCGGTCTGCTTGATGTTCTCGACCGTGTCCTTCCAGTTGGTGGAGGAGAAGCCGATGATCGGCGGCACGTAGCAGAAGGCGTTGAAGAAGCTGTAGGGCGCGAGGTTGACGTGGCCCTTGGTGTCGCGGGAGGAGATCCAGCCGATCGGCCGCGGCGCGATGATGGCGTTGAAGGGATCGTGCTTGAGGCCGTGGCCCTTGGAGGGCTCGTAGAAGTAAAGGTCTTTGTCGGTCACGCGGGTGCTTCTCCAATGCCCGTCATTCCGGGGCGATGCGACGCATCGAACCCGGAATCTCAAGATTCCGAGTCCGGTCCTACGGACCGCCCCGGAATGACGACAAGGACGTTACAGGAGAAACTTCCAGCCTGTCAGTGGCGCGGCGACAGACCCGCGATGACGAAATCGATCATCTGGTCGATGGTCGGGCCCGGCTTGGTGGCGCACTGGGCAATCATCTGGGGGTGGAAGAAGCGCATCATCGCGGTGCAGGCGCACAGCGAGGCCAACTGGAGGTCGGGCGCCTCGAACTCGCCGGAGGCCACGCCTTGCGCGATCATCTGGCCGACGACGCCGGCGATGCATTCCATATGGTTGACGCAGACCTGCCAATCCTCCTGCATCGCAATCTCGACCATCTCGTGCAACTTGTTGTCGCCGACATAGCGCTCGGTGTTCATGCGATGGATGGTGGTGAGCAGCTCGCGGAAGCGCTCCGGCACCGGACCCGGCCTCGCCACGATCCGCTGCGCCTCCAGCTCGACCTCGCCCATCAGCCCGCGGGCCACCGCCTGATGGATCGCCTTCTTCGATTCGAAGAAGCGATAGACATTGGCGGGGCTCATCCTGAGCTCCTTGGCGATGTCGCC
>RXJC01000659.1:3266-3844 GCA_003963435.1 Bradyrhizobiaceae bacterium
GGCGGGGCTCATCCTGAGCTCCTTGGCGATGTCGCCGACGGTGGTCTTCTGATAGCCGATCTGGCGGAACAGCCGTTCAGCCACCTCGAGGATCCGATCCCGGGTGTCGCCTTCGATATGTTCCGAAACAAGGGCCATCAGTCAGGACTCATCGATCAGCACTTCATCTCACTTATTCAGCCGCCTCAGCAAGCGGAATTGCTGGATGTTCATCGCTGCCATGCTGCGGCGCGGCAGGCTGTTCCGGCGTACCGGCCTCGTCCAGGCTCTTCCTGAACCAGAGCGCGTAGAGGCCCGGCAGGTACAGGAGCGTCAGGAAGGTCGCGACGAACAGGCCGCCCATGATGGTGATCGCCATCGGGCCCCAGAACGCCGAGCGCGACAGCGGGATCATGGCAAGGATAGCAGCGAGCGCCGTCAGCACCACCGGACGGGCGCGGCGGACAGTGGCCTCCACGATCGCCTCGCGCCGGGCCAGGCCGTGGGAGACGTCGGTCTCGATCTGGTCGACCAGGATGACCGTGTTGCGCATGATCATGCCGGCGAGCGCGATCAGGCCGAGCAGCGCCACGAAGCCG
>RXJC01000485.1 GCA_003963435.1 Bradyrhizobiaceae bacterium
CGAGCGGATCTGGTGGGGCGCCGGCTCGAATGCCACCGCGGTGTGGGCGGCCAGGCTCGGCATGAACTTGCAGAGCTCGACGCTGAAGAACGACGAGACCGGCGAAGCCTTTCATGTGCAGCAGGCCGCGCAGATCCGCAGCTATCGCGCCGCGTGGAAGGAGGCCGGCCACGCCCGTGAGCCGCGCGTGTCCGTCAGCCGCAGCATCTTTGCGCTGATGAACGACCGCGACCGCGCCTATTTCGGCGGAGAGCGCGGCGGCGAGGACCAGATCGGCTTCATCGACCCGCAGACCCGGGCGATCTTCGGCCGCTCCTATGCGGGGGAGCCTGACGTGCTGATCGAGCAGCTCAAGCAGGACGAAGCCATCGCCGAGGCCGATACGCTGCTGTTGACGATCCCGAACCAGCTCGGCGTCGACTACTGCGCGCACGCGATCGAGGCGATCCTGAAGCACGTGGCCCCGGCGCTGGGGTGGCGGTGAGGCTGCGGCACGTCGCGGTTCGACAACTGGGCTTGAACCACGGCCAGCGCTGCCGCTGCGCTACGCCGCGGGCTGGTAGTGCCCGAGCAGCTCGCGTTCCGCTTCCTCGCTGGCGACGGTCTGCATTCTCAGATGATTGCCGATGACGAGGCCGGTGAGCGAGAGCATCAGTCCGAGGGCAAGCGGCGCGAACAGGGCCTCTTCCTGAAACAGACCGTTGAGCAGCACGACCAGGACGCCGAAGCCGGCGAGACCCTGCGTCAGATAGCCTGACGAGGCGTACAGACGCCAGGCCTTGAGCGCCATCGCGAAGTAGAATGCCAGCGGCACGAAAGCGCCGATGCCCATCTGGTACAAGAGCACGCCGATCGCGCTCTCGACCGCGCCATCGATCGTTCCGGCCGCCTGCGCGGCGCTCCAGTCGATGGAGAAATAGCTGTCCGACAGATTGCCGCCGATGCCGAGGCCGCGGCCGTAAGGTCTTTGCACGAAGCCGTCCAGGCCGCCCATCAAGCCGATGACGTGATAGTCGCCGATCTGAAGGCCAAGTCGAATAGCCAGAATTGCAAAAGCGATCATGCCGACGAAACCGAGCAACAGTGTCGCCACGGCGCCGATGAGACGGGTCCCGATCCAGCCCGCGGCCACGAAGATGACCGTTATGAGCGCGCCCTTCACGCTGCAGAAGACCAGCAACGGCAAGGCTGCCAGGGCCAGCAGCGGCCGCCCCACCGAAAACAGGAACAGGGCGACAAAGCCGAGCCCGTAAGCAAAGCTGATCGGGTGCATGTTCGGGCCGTGGATGCGCAGCATCTTCGACAGGCCGAACCCTTCGAGCAGGGGCGTGTTCAGGAAGTCGAAGCTGAAGCGGTCCTTGAGGTCGACGGGCACGTTGCCGGTGGCCCGCATCTGGGCCTCCCAGACGCCCGAATGGGTCGCCTTGAGCTCGTCGAAACCCCAGAACGTGTAGCCGTTGGTGACAGCCAGCCAGAAATCGCGGAAGACGAGCTCGATATAGCCGCAACAGATCAGGATGACCGCGAGCGCCACCAGGAACGGCGTGATGCGCACCTCGTAGGTCGCGGCCGTCAGCAGCGAGAGCTGGAACAGGAACAGCGGCAGCACGATGTTGCGCAAGTACACCGTCGCCGGCTGGCCG
Source organism: Bradyrhizobiaceae bacterium (assembly GCA_003963435.1). GTDB lineage: Bacteria > Pseudomonadota > Alphaproteobacteria > Rhizobiales > Xanthobacteraceae > Bradyrhizobium. Next base: position 1,644 of record RXJC01000485.1, read on the forward strand.
TCCTGGAGGAATCCGATCGCGAAGTACAGCGAGACCACGGCCAGGGTGATCACACCCCAGCGCATGATCCGATTGACTTCCGCCGACTGACTCCTCCGGCCCAGCACGTAAAGGCCAAACGTCGCCAGCCACATCACGGAGCAGACGAGGAAGTTGTAGCCCTTGATGAAGTCGAGATCCGACGGCAGCGGCACCAGCGGCGACAGGATCGAGACGAACAGGTTCTGGAAGAACAGGACGAAGATCGCGATGGCCGGCGCATAGGTCGGAACGCTAATGACAATGGCGATGCCGAGGAGGACCTCGACGGCAATGCCCAACGCCGGATTGGCCAGATGCAGGATGGGCGCAAAGCCAATCGTGGCCGTCGCGATGCTGAACGTCGCGACCAGCTCGTACCATGCCGGCGGCGATGTCGAGGCCTGCAAGCTCTGATCGTGGGTCAAGTCGGCGGCGCTCATCGATCGTCCTTTGGCATCGCGCGGGGAGCACGATAGCGGGGCGATGGGTAAGGAGTCGTTAACGATAGCGGAAGGCGCTAAGCCGTCAGCGCCGGCCGGGGCGGGTCGTGCCGCCGAGCAGCGCCCGCATCACGTCAGGATCGGGCCTGCCGGTGTTGCGGTCGACGAGGCCAAAACCCTGCGCCAGCTCCCAGTGCGTCCAGCCCCAGCAATGGTCGCGGGCGTAGGCGGTGACCTCCGCCAGCCAGCGCACCCGGCTCTGCCTGGGCGCGCCGGCTTTCAAGACGCCGAACTCGTTGATGATGATCGGCCGCGCGAATTGCTGCTGCCATTGCAGTGCGGGCGCGAGCCAGCGATCGGCCCCCGGCCGGTCCTTGGCGGCGGCAATCGCGACGTCGAGCATGGCGAGCGCCTTGGCCGCGCCCCTCGCCTCCAGATCCCGGCGGATTGCCTGAACCTTGGGATCGCCGGCGTTGATCGGATAAGGCAGATCGATGATGTCGTGCAGCGGATCCTGCGCGTCCCAATGGGCCTGATGGGTGAACACCATGGGATCGTAGAAGTGGATGGCATAGACGACATCAGGATCCGGCAGCGGACGAAACTGCGGCAGCGAATCCGCGCGCTGCCAATTGACCGGGCCGACGACGAGGGTCGTCTTGGGAAGCAATTTGCGCACGAAGGCAGCGAGTGCCTCGACCTCCGTCTGCCATCTGTCGGCGTCGACATCGGGCTCGTTGAGCAGCTCGGCGAAGATGCGATTTGGTGGATAGGATCGAATGACCTCGGCAAGACCGCTCCAGGCCTCCTCCATCTGACGCAGCGCCGCGTCCGGATCCTCCTTGTGCAGGCGGTTGAAGCGCTCGCCGGGATGAAGATCCACTGAGGTGGCATAGCCGAGGGCGGTGAGCTGCTTCAGCGCCTGGTCGAGCACGCGCAGCGTCTCGTCGCGCTCGGCTTTTGCGGCGAAACGAGGCATCACGCGCTCCGCCGGCACCGGTAGCCGCACATGGCTCATGCCCGCCCTGCGCAGTTCCTGCAGCAACTCGCGGCTCGGAGCCGCGCCGTTGATCCAGCCGTCGGCATTGAAGCCGCGCGACAGCGCGGCAAGGCGGCCAAGTTCGACCGTCTGCGGCACGGGCACGCAATCATTGGCGAAGACCGGCGCGCCGAACGAGATCGACAGGAGCATCGCCGCGACCAGCCAACGACCGCGCGACGCTGTCATGGTCAAACCGCAAGGCCCAATGCGCCACCCTCGGGGTGCGGCGCTTGCGAGCCCGCAGGCGCGTGATTGACGACGAGGCCCGCCGGCACGGTCTCGTAGCGCGACAGCGCCGCGGTGACCCGGCGCATCGCCGCCGAACCGAGCTCGCCGGCGCGCGCCACCAACACGATGAGATCCGCATGCGCCGCCAGCGCGATTGCGTCGGGCTGCAAGGCGAGATTGCCGGCATGGACGATGATCAGGTCGAACTCGGAGCGAATGTCGTCCTCCGGCCGCGCATCGGCCTTGCGGCCGGCGCTCAGAAGCTCGTCGATCGACTGCAGCCCCGCCGTGGTCGAGCCGTCGTTCCATTCGGTCACCGGGGGCTGGTGACCTGCGAATTCTCCCTGCAGCCGGATCAACACGCTCATCATGCCGCGCTTCACGGCGGCGCGATTGAGCGCGCGTGCGACGGTGTTGCCGCCGGCGCTCTTGCCGACCGACAGCACCAGGGCGACCTTGCAGCCGCGCACCGGCACGCGATCGATCCGCTCCAGCAGCGGCCGCAGATAGACATCGAGATCGAGCTCGGCCGAGGCAATCGGCTTTTGCCAGACGGTGGTGGCGCCGGTCCCGGACGACAAATCGGGGATGCGGGCCCAGACCGGAAGCCGTGACATCGCTTCCGGCCGGCCCGGCGCAACGGCCGGAGGCGGGACTTGAGGCTGAATTTGAGACGGGGCTTGAGCCTGGACCTGAGCCTGGACCTGCCGGCCTTGCGTATCGGCCGTCTCGGCAGGCACGGGAGTTTCAGTGGACCCGGGCTCGGACAGGCTCGTCGTCACCGCAACGGCGGCCGTCGATGTCAGCAGCGAGCCGATCGCCAGCGCCGCCAGCAGCAGCGCGAGCGGCGGACGCGTCGAGCGCAGCGGCGGAATCGCGGGCGAGGCGATCTTGGTCTGCGACGCCTGCAGCTGACGCTGCTCGTTGGTGGTCTTGAACCGCGACAGGAACTGCTCGTAGATGTTCCTGTTGGCATCGGCGTCGCGCTGCAGCTCCTGCAGCTTCACCAGCGCCTGCCCGTCGACCAGCATCTTGGTCTCGACGTCCTTGAGCTGCTTTTCCAGCGCCTTTTGCTGCTCCAGCTGGGCTTCATATTCGGACTTGGCAGTGTCGATGTTCTTCTTCCGCTCGACCTCGATCTGCCGGTTGATATCCGCGAGCTGGCTGTAGGAGATCGCGAGATCGGGATGGCGGTCGCCGTACACCGCCTTCTTCTGCGCGATCTGGTCATTCAGGGTCGAGCGCTGCGCGCGCAGCATGCTCAACAGGTCCTGCTTCACCGGCCCTTCGACATTGGCCTTGAGATCGCGCTGCACCTGCTCGTAGCGCGCCTTGGCTTCCTCGGTGCGCAGACGTGCGGCGGAGACCTGCTGATTGAGATCGGTCACCCGCAATTGCTGGGTGGTGGAGTCCTTGCCGGCGTTGAGAATGTTGTGCTCGAGGCGGAAGGCGGCGACGGCGTCTTCCGATGCGC
>RXJC01000257.1 GCA_003963435.1 Bradyrhizobiaceae bacterium
CCGGCAAGCATGCGGCAGCGGTGTTCGATCGGAGCGATGCCGATCTCGAGGGCGTAGTCGACGGCCGCTCCCAACCCCAGCCGGGCCGCGTAATTGTTCTCCCAGGTCTCGAAGCGGCGGGCATCGTCCCGCAATTGATAGGCATCGCGCGAGACCCAGGGCGCCGCAAAGTGGTCGACCATCGGCGGCTCAAGCTGCTGCAGCAGCCCCCGGCGGACGTAGAGAAAGCCGGTGCCACGCGGGCCGCGCAAGAATTTGCGACCCGTGGCCGAGAGCATGTCGCAGCCGATGGCCTCCACGCCGACGTCCATCTGGCCGACCGCCTGACAAGCATCGAGCAGATAGGCAATACCGTGCGCCCGGGCGATCTTGCCGATCGCCGCGGCCGGATTGACCAACCCGCCATTGGTCGGAACCCAGGTGATCGCAATCAGCTTCACCCGCTTGTCGATCATGCGTTCGAGCGCCTCGACGTCGAGCTCGCCGCTGGCATCGCTCGGCACCACGTCGATGATCGCGCCGGTGCGCTTGGCGACCTGGAGGAAGGCGACATAGTTGGCGGCATATTCCGCTTCGGCGGTCAGGATCCGGTCGCCCTTGCGCAACGGAAGCGAATAGAACGCCATTTGCCAGGCAACCGTCGCGTTCTCCACCAACGCGATCTCGTCGGGCGCGGCATTGAGCAGGCGCGCCACCGAGCCGTAGACCGCGTTGAGCCGGTCGGCTTCGCGATCGGCGGCGGCATAGCCTCCGATCTCGCTTTCCAGGTCGATATGCCGCTTCATAGCCTCGACGACAGGCCGCGGCATCAACGCCGCTCCAGCGTTGTGAAGATAGGCAAGCCGGGATGTCGCCGGCGTGTCGGCACGAATTTGGTCGATGTCGATCAAGAAGAGCCTCGCCTCGCGTTACGCCGCTTCAGTGCGGCATCTCTTCGAATTGCGGCAAGTTGAGCGGCGTGTTCCAGGCCAGGCGGCGCTTGGTGAACATCTCGAGCTTCGGCGCGACCAGGTCGGGCCGGTCCAGGCTTCCCAATTGCACGAAGACCGTCCCGGGGAAACTTTCGAGGTTCGACGTGAATATCCGAGAACCACATTCGGGGCAGAAATTGCGATCGAGGCCCTTGCCGGAGTTTGCGACGTAGTGAAAGGCCTTCGGCTTGCCGCTGAGGATCGTGAAGTCGTCCTCCGGCACTGCGAAGAACGTTGCCATCTCGCCGCCCGAGGCGCGCTTACAGTCGTTGCAATGGCAATTGGCGATGAAACTCGGGTCGGTGTCGAATTCGAACTTGACGTCACCACAAGCGCATTGAGCTGTGTATTTCTTGGCCATTGGTCGGCTCTCTGGCTGATCGGGACAGCGGCGCAACCATATTGGCCGGCCGGCGACGCGCACGCAACAGCGCTTGCCGTGCGGCGTCTTGCATCAGATGCAGAGGCCGAGCAGCTTGACGTGACAGTTGCTGGATTTGGGCTTCGACTCGGATTTCGGCTTGCTTGCAGACGCGGCTTCGCGCCTCACGGCAACAACGGGTTCCTTGTCCTTCTTGCCCTTGCCCTTCGGCTCGTAATCGCCGGCGATCACCATGGCCCAATAGGTGCGCTTGCCGCTGGCGTTCCTGGCGCTGGCGATGCCGACACGGGAGGCGTTGTGCAACAACAGGTTCTTGCGGTGCCCGGGCGAGTCGATCCACTGTCCGAGCGTCTTCTCGAAATTGTCGTAGCCGTAGGCGATGTTCTCGGCGGCGCGGCCCGCGCCGGCCGGCGCGACGCGGCGGTTGAAGGGGCCGAGCGCGTCGTGGCTGAGATCGTCCTTGGCCGCCATCGCTCTGGCCTGGTCCATGGCGATGCGGTCGAGGGTGGCATCGCGGACGACGCGGACTTCACCGTGCTTGAGGCGGAAGCTCGAGATCAGATCGGCCGGCGAGTCCGCCATCGCGGGCGCAGCTGCAAGCAGCAGGAAGCCCGCGATCAGGCCGCCAACTCCACGACGCATCATCGTCCCCCGAATGTCCATGATCCCGCCCGCGCGTATGATTCGACCGCTTCTCTATCGCCAATGTGGACGCTTCAAGGCGCTAGCTTGCCGGCAGGTTCGCCTCGAAGTTGAAGCGGTCGCGCAGGTTCTTGCGCTGCTCCAGGATGTCCTTGAGGAAGGCGCGGTCCTGGTCGTTCTTCATCATCGGCTCGATCAGGTCGAGCTGGTTCATGGCGACCAGTTGCAGGATCTCGGTGCGCGGCTTGCCGCTGGTGTCGCGCGGCAGCGCGTGAACGACCTGGATGTGTTCCGGCGGCTTCGGGCCCTTGGCAGCGGCGAGCTCGCTCCGCAGCTCGCCCTCGAGCGCGGCCTGATCGGCTTCGACGAAGGCATAGAGCCCGACGCCGGAGCGGCGGTCGGCAAAGGCGACGATGGCGGTGTCGCGCACGGCCGGGTTCTTGCGGATCAACTCAGTCAGCACCGGTGCATCGTTGACCAGCCTGCGGCCGCCGCCTTCGCGGTCGGTGAAGTTGAACAGACCGCGCGTGATGGCGCGATAGACCTTCTTGCCGGTGGCGAGCCACAGGCTCGCCGCGAACGACTTCTTGGCGAGGACCTTTCGCTCGCGCGGGGTCAGCGCCTCCGGCGCGTAGGAGCGCTTGTGCTTGAGCAGATGCCGGAGGTCTTCGTAGGCGAGGATGCGATAGAGCCGGCCGCGGCGGTCGAAGCAGGCCGCGAGCTGGAAGTCGGTCACATAGGCGCGGCCGTCGCGGCCGACCAGCCAGTTCTGCTCCTTGGCGAGATCGTTGTGGCAGATGCCGGCGCGGCGCAGCCGCCGCAGCGCCGCCTTGGCCGAACGAAAATAGGCGATGTCGCCATGGGGCTTTGCAAGGTGCAGCGCGACGCCGTCCACGAAGCCGCGCACGAGCGCGCGGCGGCCGGCCCAGAGCAGCTCGGGGCCGACATCGAGGCCCTTGGCGAGCTGCAGCGCGTGCTTCTCGCGGGCGAACAGATGGCGCGCCAGCACGAACGACCACCAGGGCACCTCGTCGAGCCGGCGCAGCACGGCATCGACCTCGCCGCTGTCGCCACGGAAGCGCCCGCGCTCGACCGTCGAGAACACGTCGCGCTTGAGCAGCACGCCCTCGGTCCAGCGCGCCGAGAGCGCCGCGGCGTCGTCTTTGGGGAGGCTCATCTTGAACTCACGCCGCCGCGGCGGCAATGCGCAGGTGATCGGCGATCCAGCGATCGAGATCGGCGAGCGCCCGTGCGCTCAACGCCTGCTTCTTGGCCACCGTCTTTTCGTTGCCGCGCAGACGGGTGCCGTCGGGCTTCTTGGTCGGCGCGCTCGCGAGCGGCGGGAACAGGCCGAAATTGATGTTCATCGGCTGGAACGAGCGCGAGCCCGGCTCAATGGTCTCGATATGGCCGCCGGTGATGTGGCCGAGCAGCGATCCGAGTGCGGTCGTGCCGGGCGGGCTGGCGAGCGTCTCGCCGCGGGCGTCCGCGGCCGCGTACAGACCGGCGATCAGGCCGACGCTGGCCGATTCCACATAGCCCTCGCAGCCCGTCATCTGGCCGGCAAAGCGCAGCCGCTTCTGTGCGCGCAGGCGCAACTGACCATCGAGCAGTTTTGGCGAGTTCAGGAAGGTGTTGCGATGCAGGCCGCCGAGGCGGGCGAATTCGGCATTCTCAAGACCCGGAATGGTGCGGAAGATGCGCTGCTGCTCGCCGTATTTCAGTTTCGTCTGGAAGCCAACGATGTTGTAGAGCGTGCCGAGCTTGTTGTCCTGGCGGAGCTGCACGATCGCGTAGGCCTTTGTGGCGGGATCGTGCGGGTTGGTGAGACCGACCGGCTTCATGGGACCGTGGCGCAGCGTCTCGGGACCGCGCTCCGCCATCACCTCGATCGGAAGGCAGCCGTCGAAATAGGGCGTGTTGGTCTCCCACTCCTTGAACTCAGTCTTCTCGCCCGCGATCAGCGCTGCGACGAAGCCGTCATACTGCTCCTTGGTCATGGGGCAATTGATGTAGTCGGCGCCGTTGCCGCCGGGGCCGACCTTGTCGTAGCGCGATTGGAACCAGGCCACGGACATGTCGATGGACTCGCGGTGCACGATCGGCGCGATCGCGTCGAAGAAGGCGAGCGCGTTCTCGTCCGTCAAAGCGCGGATGGCATCGGCCAGCGGCGCGGAGGTGAGAGGGCCGGTGGCAACGATGACGTTGCTCCAGTCGTCAGGCGGCAGGCCTGCGATCTCGCCGCGGGCGACCTCGATCAGGGGATGGTCGTCGATCGCCTTGGTCACGGCCGCCGAGAAGCCGTCGCGGTCGACCGCCAGCGCGCCGCCGGCAGGCACCTGGTTGGCATCGGCCGCACGCATGATCAGCGAGTCGAGCCTGCGCATCTCCGCATGCAGGAGGCCGACGGCGTTGTTGGCCGCGTCGTCCGATCGGAACGAATTGGAGCAGACGAGCTCGGCGAGCCCGTCGGTGCGGTGGGCCTCGGTCATGCGGTCGGGCCGCATCTCGTGCAGCACCACGGGCACGCCGGCTTTCGCCACCTGCCAGGCGGCTTCAGAGCCGGCAAGGCCGGCGCCGATCACGTGCACGATGTTCGATTGGGGTCCTGTCATGGGGCGGACAGGTAGCGCTTTTCGGCGGTCAGTGGAATCGCCGAGATCGAGTTTTCTGCCATCGGAAACGACAACGCCCGCACGAGGCGGGCGCTATCGGTCCGTTCCAGTGAAGGGCTGAACGGATATCAGCCCTGGTACTGGCCGGCGGCAACGCGCGGGATGTCCGAGCGATCGAGGCCGATATCGGCCAGCTCGCGATCGCTGAGCTGGGACAGCTCGGCAACATTGCGCTGATAATCCCGGAAAGCCTGGATCATGCGGATGAGCGAGAGCAGCATTGGTAGTCTCCTGTAGTTCGATTCAGCCCTTGCCCGGGCCTCATCGTTGAAGTGAATATAGATGAGAGTGGTGCAGTGCGAAAGTTCCGATGTTGCGATGCAGCTAAGCGGGTAGCGCATAACGGAGGTAACGGACGATTAACTGGAAGGCGCTCCGCTTCGAAGCGTGCTCAAGAGCGCGTCAACGTGATAATAAAGCTCCGTGAAATCACGGAGTTATGTCTGATTTTTTGATCTCGATCATCGCGGAAATAAGTTGCCTAGGGGCGGCTGGCAAGTCGACTGATAGCGCCTTGAGCCAAGTCTCGCCTGCGTGATTCGCATAGGAAAAATGAATATAAATTCACTCTTATATCGCTGATTCGAAGAAAGGCGCCCGACTCAACGCTGATCCGGGCGCGCTTAGGTTCGGGCAGAGAGGTGGTAAGAAGGTAATCGGCGGCGGCCCATTGATGGTGCGCCTGGTAATGCCTCAGGGAGCGCGTGCGAGCTGGGTGGCGAAATAGGCCACGGTCTTGGAATAGACCTCGCTCTTGTTCCACTGCTGCAGCACCGCGAAAT
>RXJC01000356.1 GCA_003963435.1 Bradyrhizobiaceae bacterium
CGGCTTGAAGCGGTCGGCTTCCTCGCCGCCTTCGCCGGTGTTCGACTTGCCGCCGATCCGGTTCATGGCGATCGCGAGCGTGGTGTGCGCCTCACGCGAGATCGAGCCGAAGCTCATCGCACCCGTGGCGAAGCGCCTGACGATGTCCTTGGCCGACTCGACCTGGTCGAGCGGCACCGGCTTGCGCTTCTCTTCCTCGGCGCTCTTGATGCGGAACAGGCCGCGCAGCGTCAGCAGCCGTTCCGACTGCTCGTTGAGGATCTTGGCGAAGGCGCGATAGCGCTCCTGCGAATTGCCGCGGGCGGCGTGCTGCAGCAGCGACACCGATTCGGCGGTCCAGGCATGGTCCTCGCCGCGGCTGCGATAGGCATATTCGCCGCCGACATCGAGCGCGTTCTTGTAGACCAGGGCCTCGCCGAACGCGTCGGCATGACGGCGCACGGCTTCCTCGGCGATCTCGGCAAGGCCGACGCCCTCGACGCGGGTATGCGTGCCGGCGAAGAACTTTCCGACGAAATCCGCCTTGAGGCCGACCGCGTCGAAGATCTGCGCGCCGCAATAGGACTGGTAGGTCGAGATGCCCATCTTGGACATCACCTTGAGCAGGCCCTTGCCGATCGACTTGATGTAGCGCTTGACGATCTCGTAGTCGTCGAGCGAGCCGGGTAGGCGGTCCTTCATCGCGATGATGGTTTCGAACGCGAGGTAAGGATTGATCGCCTCCGCGCCGTAGCCGGCCAGGCAGGCGAAGTGATGCACTTCGCGCGGCTCGCCGGACTCGACGACGAGGCCGACCGAGGTGCGCAGGCCCGTGCGGATCAAATGATGATGCACGGCGGCGCAGGCCAGCAGCGAGGGGATCGGCACCCGGTCGGTGCCGACCATGCGGTCGGACAGGATGATGATGTTGACGCCCTCGCGCACCGCGCTCTCGGCGCGCGCGCAGAGCTCGTCCAGCACCTGGTCCATGCCGGCCGCGCCGAGACCGGCGTGGAAGGTGGTGTCCAGCGTGCGCGACTTGAAGTGGGTGTCGGCCAAATCCGAGATCGAGCGGATCTTTTCCAGGTCCGCGTCGGTCAGGATCGGCTGGCGCACTTCGAGACGCTTGGTCGTGGACATGCCCTGCAGGTCGAACAGGTTCGGCCGCGGCCCGATGATGGAGACGAGGCTCATCACCAGCTCCTCGCGGATCGGGTCGATCGGCGGGTTGGTGACCTGCGCGAAGTTCTGCTTGAAATAGGTGAACAGCGGCTTGGCCCTGTCCGACAGCGCCGAGATCGGCGTGTCGTTGCCCATCGAGCCCGCCGCTTCCTCGCCGGTGGCCGCCATCGGCGTCATCAGGATGGCGATGTCTTCCTGGCTGTAGCCGAACGCCTGCTGGCGATCGAGCAGCGACAAATTGGAGCGCACGCCGGTCGTCGCGACCTTCGGCAGCTCTTCCAGCACGATCTGGGTCCGCTCCAGCCACTCCTTGTAGGGATGGCTCTTGGCGAGCTCGGCCTTGATCTCATCGTCCGGAATCAGGCGGCCTTGTTCGAGGTCGACCAGCAGCATCTTGCCGGGCTGCAGGCGCCACTTGGTGATGATCTGGTCTTCGGGGATCGTCAGCACGCCCATTTCGGACGCCATCACGATGCGGTCGTCCTTGGTGACGAGATAGCGCGCCGGACGCAGGCCGTTGCGGTCGAGCGTGGCGCCGATTTGGCGGCCGTCGGTGAAGGCGATCGCGGCGGGGCCGTCCCACGGCTCCATCAGCGCGGCGTGATATTCGTAGAAGGCGCGGCGCTTCTCGTCCATCAACGGGTTGCCGGCCCACGCCTCCGGAATCATCATCATGACGGCGTGCGGCAGCGAGTAGCCGCCCTGCACCAGGAATTCGAGCGCGTTGTCGAAACAGGCGGTATCCGACTGGCCTTCATAAGAGATGGGCCAGAGCCGGTTGATGTCCTTGCCGTACAGCTCGGAGCTCACCGAGGCCTGGCGCGCCGCCATCCAGTTGGTGTTGCCGCGCAGCGTGTTGATCTCGCCGTTATGCGCGATCATGCGATAGGGGTGCGCCAGCGACCAGGCCGGGAAGGTGTTGGTCGAGAAGCGCTGGTGAACGAGCGCGAGTGCGCTCTCGAAGTCCTGCTCGTGCAGGTCGGGATAGTACTTGCCGAGCTGGTCGGCCAGGAACATGCCCTTGTAGATCACGGTGCGGCAGGACATCGAGCAGGGGTAATAGCCGGCAAGGCCGCGGTCGCGGCGCTGGTAGATCGCCTGCGAGATCGACTTGCGCAGGATGTAGAGCCGGCGCTCGAACTCGTCCTCGGTCTTGGCGGTGCCGTTGCGGCCGATGAACACCTGCATGCAGGCGGGCTCGGTCGGCTTCACGGTGACGCCGAGCGAGGAATTGTCGGTCGGCACGTCGCGCCAGCCGAGCAGGGTCAGGCCCTCTTCCTTGATCTGGTCGGCGATGATGCTCTTGATGACGTTGCGCCATGCGGTGTCGCGCGGCATGAACAGCGCGCCGATGGCGTATTCACCGGGCGCGGGCAGCGTGAAGCCGAGCTCCTTGGCCTTGCGGCTGAAGAAGGCGTGCGGGATCTGCACCAGGATGCCGGCGCCGTCACCGGCGCGCGGGTCGGCACCGACGGCGCCGCGGTGCTCGAGATTGCAGAGGATGCTCAGCGCGTCCGAGACGATCTCGTGCGACTTCTGGCCCTTGATGTTGGCGATGAAGCCGACGCCGCAAGAGTCCTTCTCCAGGCTCGGATCGTACAGGCCTTCGGCTGTAGGGCGCGAATTGTGCTCTTGAATCGGTGAAGTGATCGGATCGGTCGTTTTCGAGGCGACCGTCGCCGACAGCTGTTCTGCCACGATGTTTGCGCGCTCGAATTGCGACCCGTTCATTGTTCCTGTCCTCTCCGTGCGGCAAGCTGTCTCACCGCCATCTGCGGCGCACCTTGGGCGTTCCGCGGCACCCGCCTCTGGGTCACCGCTCGTCCGCTCGCGAGCCGCATTTTCTTAAATTCAGGCCAAGGCGTTCTTCGTCCCCGAGAACGGCTTTGCCCGTTGCCTTATGGTGCTCGAAAGCACCGGTTTCGCTGCAATCCCTATGCCGGGAACCGCAAGCAAAATGAGACAGTCTTCCTGTCCTAACCATCACCTTGCCAAATTTTTGTCTATCACACAAGCGCGCGGAAGTCCCGATTCCCGATAAGTCAATCGATCGCTTTCCAAAAGTTGCGCAGCCGCGGTTTTGAAGCAAACGCGCCCAGATCCGGCCCTGTGGACGCCGGAATCCCCAGTGAAGCTTCGGATCAACCCTTCGGAAGGCGCGCCACGCCGCAAGAAACGAAAGAGCGCGAGGCTTTCAGGGCCTGACAGGAGCGTCTCGACCATGAAGTTTTTCACAGGATGTGTGGCTGTGGCCACGCTGGCGCTGGCTGCGAGCGCGGGACATGCGCAGGTTCCAGCGGACGGTATCGTGAGGGGGCGGGTGATCGCGGTGTCGGATTTCGACGGACCCTACGCGCCGGGCGAAGCCCCGCTGCCCCCGCCGCCGCGCTATGGTTACGGCTATGGTTACGAGGAGCGCGGCCCGGCGCCGGCGCTGCTGCCGGCCACCGAGGTCTACGCGGTGCTGCGCGACAATGGTTTCTCGCCGCTCGGCATCCCGCGCCTGCGCGGCAGCGTCTATACCATCGCGGTGATCGACCGCCGCGGCGACGACGGCCGGCTCGTGATCGACGCCCGCGATGGAAGAATCTTGCGCTTCCTGCCGGCCGCCGACGCCTACGGCATGGCCCCCGCCGATGAGGAGTCCGTGGTCGCGCCCTACGGCCCGCAAACCGCGCTGCCGCCGCCGACCATGGTCCGCAGCGGCCCGCCGCGTCCGCCGGCCCCGATCCCGCATGTCGCCAGC
>RXJC01000309.1 GCA_003963435.1 Bradyrhizobiaceae bacterium
CAGGCAAAGCTTGCCCCGAATTCGCTGGCGAGCGCCTGCGCAGCAGCGGCGAGCTGTTCCGGGCCCATGTCGTTGGACGGCGTGTTGATGAGGTCGCGCGCCAGACATGCAGCATTGGCGATCCGCTCGATCTCGGCCGCGTCGACCCCGTCAGGCGGCACCAGCCGGACATCGGGCCTTTCCGCCTTGCGGTAACGCGCGAAGCGGTAGCACCCCAGCGCAAAGGCGAGCGTGGCCAGCCGCGCATCGTGCGGTGCATTCGCAAAGCGATAAGTGCCCGGCGGCAGCAGCCCGGCCAGGGCGCCGGGCCGGAATAGATCACGCGATTTTGCACCCCCGTCCTCGAGGCCGAAAAGCACCTGCGCCATTGCGCCGTCGGGCGCCGGCAGCGCCAGATAGGCGCCCGGCTTGGCCGTAAACGCACATGCGGCGGCGAACAGCCGTTGCTGCGGAGGCAGCTGCTCGGCGACCTGATCCCAGCTCGACTTGGTGACGAAAGTGATCGGAATGGCGTCAGATGAGGTCTCGAAGACAGAAGGCATTGGCGGGTCCGGATCGTCGGATCAAAACGGGGCATGCGAACGGACGAGACTTCGCAGAGTTTCGCCGCCGCTGCAATCGGCTTCGCCGTCGCCGTTCAGCGGGCCGCTACTCGCGGCAAGGCGGCCATGCTAGGTTCCGGCAACGGTCGCCGGGGGCGGAAACTCGGGCGGCCGACGACAAAGCGCGCCGGGAGGAATTGCGATGGAATTTGTGTGGAGCGTGGTCACATTCATCGGCCAGGCTGTCGAGGCGATTTTCGGCTATGTCGAGCACCACCATTGGGTCTTCGCGCTCCTTGCCGGCGGCTACGTGTTCTATCTCCACGACCGTTCCGTCCACGCGCGGTTCGATGCGCTCGACAAGCGCGTCGATGAAATCCGCAAGCGGCTCGCCGTCGAATATTGAGGCGGCAATTGCTGACGCATCTGGACGAGCAGGTGAGGGACGCTCGGCCCCGATCCCGACCTCGGCGGCGGGACGCCGCCGCAAACGTCGCGGCGAGGGCGGCGCGGGAGCGGCGTTAACCGGCCGTTAGGGTTAACAGTCTATTGCTGGCGCGTTCGGCTCGATCAATCGGCTCGAGAGTCAAAGCGTCATGCGTCAACGGTTCAGTCTTGCCCGGCTTCTTGCGTCCACGTCGATGGTCGCGGCGGTGGCCATGGGCCTCGGCGGCTGCACGGCCATGTCGAAACTCTCCGAAGTGACGGGTTCGGTCGGTGGGCCCCGGGCGGAGGCGGCTTCGGCCGATCGCGCACCCGCCGATCCGGTGCGCGCCGTCGAGGTCTACGGCGAGCGCTACCGCGCCAATCCCAAGGACGCCGACAATGCGCTTGCCTACGGTCAGGCCCTGCGCGCCAACGGCCAGCGCGCACAGGCGGTCGCCGTGCTCGAGCAGGCGACCATCGCCAATCCCGGCAACAAGGCGCTGCTCGCCCAGTTCGGCCGCGCCCTCGCCGACAACGGCAATTTCCAGCAGGCCTTTGACGTCCTGTCGAAAGCGCATTCGCCTGACAATCCGGACTGGCACCTGCTCTCGGTGCAGGGCACTGCGCTGGACCAGATGGGCCGTCACGAGGAGGCCCGCTCCTATTACGCGAGCGCCCTCAAGATCGCGCCAGGCGATCCCGGCGTGCTCTCCAATCTCGGCCTGTCCTACATGCTGTCGAGAGACCTGCCGAAGGCCGAGGAGGCGTTGCGGCAGGCCTATGCCTCCCCGCGCGCAAGCGGCCGGGTGCGGCAGAATCTCGGCCTGGTTGTCGGTCTTCAGGGCCGTTTCGCGGAAGCCGAGACCATCGTGAAGGCAGATCTGCCGCCGGATCAGGCCGGGGCCAATGTCGCCTATCTCAAGGAGATGCTGAACCGCAACGACGGTCAGCGCGGCGCGCCGAAGCGGACGCCGGTCGCCTCGCTCAGCCAGAGCGACTGATCAGACCCAGACCCAGTTTTGTAACCTTAAAGCCGCGCGCGCAGATCGCGCGGCCTGTGCGTCCTTGTTCCGTCACTGCATCTCGGTGACCTTGATGGCGGTCGGCCCGAGAATGACGACGAACAGCACCGGCAGGAAGAACAGGATCATCGGCACGGTCAGCTTCGGCGGCAGGGCGGCGGCTTTCTTCTCGGCCTCCGTCATGCGCATATCGCGGTTTTCCTGCGCCATGACGCGCAAGGAATGACCGAGCGGAGTGCCGTAGCGTTCCGCCTGCTGAAGCGCCAGACACACCGACTTCACGCCTTCAAGCCCGGTGCGCCGGGCCAGATTTTCGTAGGCGACCTTGCGATCCTGCAGATAGGACAATTCCGCCGTGGTAAGCGTGAACTCCTCCGACAGCGCGATCGACTGGCCCACGATCTCGGTGGCGACCTTCCGGAACGCCATCTCGACCGACATGCCGGATTCGATGCAGATCAGCAGCAGGTCGAGCGCATCGGGAAACGCGCGCTTGATCGAGAGCTGGCGCTTGGAGATCGCGTTCCGGAGGAACAGCATCGGCGCCTGGAGGCCGAGATAGGCGGCGCCGACGCAGATGCCGATCTTGACCGGCATCGCCTGCTGCATATGCGCGATCAGGAACACATACACGATCGAGCCGACGAACAGCACGAGCGGGGCGACCATGCGGGCAAACAGGAAGGTGATGTAGGGGGCCTGGCCGCGGTAGCCGGCCATGATGAGCTTGTCGCGCGCGGCTTCCTGCGCGAGCCATTTGGTGAGGTTGAAGTCCTCGACGACCTTGGAGACGATCTGCTTCGGCGTCTGGCGCAGCGAGACCTTTTCATTCTTGTGGAGACGCTCGCGCTCGCGCTGCCGGATGCGTTCGCGCTCGCTCGCCACCGCCTTCATGCGCTTGGAGAGACCTTCGCCGGCGAACAAGGGCATCACCAGCGTGTAGACGGTGGCGCTGGCGGCAATCGCCGCCAGCATCATGGTCATGAAACGGACGTCATGTAGCTTCGCAACGAGAAATTCGATCATGCGGCACCGTCAGAAGTCGAAATTGATCATCTTCTTCATCACCATGATGCCGATCGACATCCAGACGACGCAGCCGACCAGCATCAGCTGACCGGTGGGATGAGTCCAAAGCAGCGAGATGTATTGCGGTGTCGTGAGATAGACCAGGAACATCACGATCGGCGGCAGAGAGCCGATGATGCCTGCCGAAGCCTTGGCTTCCATCGACATCGCCTGGATCTTTTCCCTCATCTTCTTGCGGTCGCGCAGCACCTTGGAGAGGTTGCCGAGCGCTTCGGAGAGGTTGCCGCCCGACTTCTGCTGGATCGAGACCACGATGCCGAAGAAATTGGCCTCCGGCAGCGGCATGCGGTCGTAGAGCCGCGAGCAGGCCTCGCCGAGCGGCATGCCGATCGCCTGCGTCTCGATGATCGCCAGGAACTCGCTGCGCAGCGGCTCGGGCGAATCGGCTGCGACGACCTTGATCGATTCGAACAGTGGCAGGCCCGCCTTGATGCCGCGGACGATCACGTCGACCGCGTCCGGGAGCGCCGCCAGGAACTTGGTCTCGCGCCGTTTCTTCAGGAAGCTCAGCGCCCAGCGCGGCAGGCCGAAGCCGCCGGCAAAGGCGAGGCCGACCGCGCCGATCAGGCCGCCGCCGGCGAACAGGGCGCCCGCGAAAAACACCGCGGCGACGACCGCGGAGATGATCCAGAATTTCTGCGGCGTCCAGTCGAGCCCTGCCTGGGACAGGCGGACCGTGAGCGGCACGCTTTTTTCCTGCTGGCGTCGCGCCTCCAGATCCTTCAGCGTGGTCTCGACCTGCTCGCGGCGCGAACGCTGGGTCTTCTCGGCTTGGCGGACGGTGGGTGTCTCGGCGCGCGAGATCGAGGCGCGGCGGTTCTCCGCCTTTCGTTCCCCCGACAGCAGCGGATAGAGGAAAACCCAGGCAATGCCGCCGACCGCTGCGGTGGCGAGGAATGCGAGAGCGAGGACCTGCATCTTCATGGCGACCTGCTCATGTCTTCGGCGCGACTTCCGCCGCGTCCAGAGCGGCGGCGAGGCGTTTTTCGTCGCCGTAATAGCGGGCGCGTTCCCAGAACTTCGGACGGCCGATGCCGGTCGAACGATGGCGGCCGATGATCTTGCCGTTGGCGTCCTCACCGACCATGTCGTAGAGGAAGATGTCCTGGGTGATGATGGTGTCGCCTTCCATGCCCATCACCTCGGTGATGTGGGTGATGCGGCGCGAGCCGTCACGCAGGCGCGCTGCCTGGACGATGACGTCGATCGAGGCGCAGATCATCTCGCGAATGGTCCGTGAGGGAAGCGAGAAGCCGCCCATCGTGATCATGGATTCGCAGCGTGACAGGGCTTCGCGCGGGTTGTTGGCGTGCAGCGTGCCCATCGAACCGTCATGGCCGGTGTTCATGGCCTGGAGCAGGTCGAACGCCTCGGGTCCGCGGACTTCGCCGACGATGATGCGTTCGGGCCGCATACGGAGGCAGTTGCGCACCAGTTCGCGCATGGTGACCTGACCCTCGCCCTCGATGTTGGGGGGGCGGGTTTCCAGCCGCACCACATGAGGCTGCTGGAGCTGGAGCTCGGCGGCGTCCTCGCAGGTGATGATGCGCTCGTCGTGTTCGATGTAATTGGTCAGACAGTTGAGCAGGGTGGTCTTGCCCGAGCCGGTACCGCCGGAGATCAGCACGTTGCAGCGGACGCGGCCGATGATCTGGAGGATCTCGGCGCCTTCCGGCGAGATCGCGCCGAACTTGACGAGCTGATCGAGTGTCAGCTTGTCCTTCTTGAACTTGCGGATGGTGAGCGTCGGGCCGTCGATCGACAGCGGCGGCACGATGGCGTTGACGCGGGAGCCGTCGGCGAGGCGCGCGTCGCAGATCGGCGAGGATTCGTCGACGCGCCGGCCGACCTGGCTGACGATGCGCTGGCAGATGTTGAGGAGCTGCTGGTTGTCGCGGAAGCGGATGCCGGTGCGCTGGATCTTGCCGGCGACCTCGATGTAGACCGTGTTGGCGCCGTTGACCATGATGTCGGCGATATCGTCGCGCGACAGCAGCGGCTCGAGCGGACCGTAACCCAGAACGTCGTTGCAGATGTCGTCGAGCAGCTCTTCCTGCTCGGCGATCGACATCACGATGTTCTTGATCGCGATGATCTCGTTGACGATGTCGCGGATTTCCTCGCGCGCGGATTCCGAGTCCAGCTTGGCGAGCTGGGCGAGGTCGATCGCCTCGATCAGCGCGCCGAAGATGGTCGCCTTGACCTCGTAATAATTGTCCG
Source organism: Bradyrhizobiaceae bacterium (assembly GCA_003963435.1). GTDB lineage: Bacteria > Pseudomonadota > Alphaproteobacteria > Rhizobiales > Xanthobacteraceae > Bradyrhizobium. Next base: position 5,300 of record RXJC01000309.1, read on the forward strand.
AACGCCGGCTCTCCATCGGCGGTGGCGGCGGAGCCTTGGCAGGCGCAAGCGGCGGCGAGGCGACGGCCGGCGGAGGCGGGGCGCGCGACACCGTCGGCGCCGGAGCCAGGGCAGGCTCGGGCGACACGGCGCCGGGCTTGGGCGCCCGAAAGTCGGTGTCTGTTCCGCTACGCTTACCGAACACTTAACAACTCCACGCGGGGGCTTATTTTCCCCGCAACTTGTCAATCAGGGGTGAAAGCAGGGACGACTTTTGTTTCTTGGTCTCGCTGCGGCCGGTCAGGCGCTGCGCGATCTGGAGGAACATCTCGATCGACTTGTGGTTGGCGGAGATCTCCGCGATCATCTGGCCGTTGTTGGCCGCCGAGCCGAAGATCTGGGGCTCGAACGGGATCGAGACGATCGGCTGGCTCTCGATCGCCTTGGCGAACTCCGCGGCGGCGATTTCGGGCCGTTTCGGCACGCCGACCTGGTTCAGGCAGTAGAGCGGCGGCCGGTCGTTGGGGCGCGCGGCCTTCAACAGATCGAACAGGTTCTTGGCATTGCGCAGATTGGCAAGGTCGGGGGCGGCCACGATCAGGATGTCGTCCGCCCCGATCAGGGCGCGCTTGGTCCAGCCCGACCATTGATGCGGAATGTCGAGCACGATGCAGGGCATGGTGGAGCGCAGCGTGTCGAACACGGCGTCGAAGGCGTCGGTGCCGAAATCATAGACCCGGTCGAGCGTCGCCGGCGCCGCCAGCAGGCTGAGATGGTCGGTGCATTTCGACAGCAGGCGGTCGATGAAGGCGGTGTCGACGCGATCGGGCGAGAACACGGCGTCGGCGATGCCCTGCGGCGGATCCTGATTGTAGTCGAGCCCGGCGGTGCCGAAGGCGAGGTCGAGATCGGCGACGACGGCGTCCATCGCGAGGTCGCGCGCGATCGCCCAGGCGACGTTGTGGGAGATGGTGGAAGCTCCGACGCCACCCTTGGCGCCGACCACGGCGATGATGCGGCCGACCGCCTTCGCCTCCGGGGCCGAGAACAGGTTGCAGATCGAGCGCACGACGTCGATGGCACCGACCGGCGAGAGCACATAGTCGCTGACGCCGCGGCGCACCAGCTCGCGGTAGAGCATGACGTCGTTGATGCGGCCGATCACCACCACTCGGGTGCCGGCGTCGCAGACGGTGGCGAGCTGGTCGAGCCCGCTCAAGAGGTCGTTGCGGCCGTCGCTCTCGAGCACGATCACGTTCGGGGTGGGAGCCGAGCGGTAGGCTTCGATCGCGGCCGCCATGCCGCCCATCTGGATCTTCAGATGGGCCTTGCCGAGACGGCGATCCTCGCCGGCCGACTGGACGGCGGCGGCGGTCTCCACTGTCTCGCAGAAGGCCTGGACCGAGACGCGCGGCGCGGGCGCAATATGCTCCTCGACCGGCGGAGGAGCTGCATCCGGCTGCTCTTCGTGTGTCTGGCGGGCGTAGCTGATCATTTGCCGGTGTCGCTGAGTTTGGCCTTGTCGGCCTCAGGATAGGTGACGGCCGTCGGCGTCCCCTTGCGGTACTTCTCGAAGGCGGCGGTGCGTCGGACCGTATAGGAAGGTGTCTCTGGCCGTGGCTGCTCGAGGTCCGATGGATTGTCGACCATGGCCGCGAGGTTGCGCTGATAGGCGCAGCCGTAATTGTAATAGTCCTTGTTCTCGAACCAGCTCTTGTTCTTCATCGAAGGACCGATGTCCTCCGGCCACAGGCCGCAGGGACCCGCGACCGCGGCGATCTTGGAGTAAGTGAGCCGGATCGGCGGCAGGAAGCGCTTGTCCTCGGGCTGGTAGGGGTGAATGTTGACGCCGCGCGGCGGAACGCCTGCTCCTGCCAACATCGCCTGGATTTCATGCATCGTGTCCGCGACCGGCCGTGCATTGGGCGTGCCGGACGGCACGTCGATGCGGATGGCGCCGGTGCCTTCGTGCAACCATGCCGATGCGACACCCATCACGTCCGCGCGCTGGGCGGCAGTCAATCCGCCGCGGGCATGACCGACGAAGACGACGATCGAGCGGTTCTGCTCCTCGATCGCGATCGGATGGCGCTGCTTGTAGTCGTCGGGAATGGAGGCGGTGACGACTTCGTTGTGCTGGCAGCCGCCGAGCGCGAGCGTCAGGCAGACGAGCGCGCCACCGAGGCGGGCGGTGCCTTTGCGAAGCTGGGGTGGTCTTGTGATCATCGTGAAGTCCCCGTTCCGCCTCAGTCGGTGATAAAGCCATAGGTGCCGCGGTAGTTCTTGGCCGGTTCGGTCCGGCCGGGCACACCGTAGAGGCGGTTGATGTTGCCGATGAGCTGGGCCTGCGGATCCGCAGGCGGGGCGAAGCCGTCATCCGGCCGCGACAGGTCCTTCGGCGCCACCGCGCGAACAACATAGGGCGTCACGATCACGACGAGCTCAGTCGCGTTGTTGACGAAGTCGCGGCTGCGGAACAGCGTGCCGAGGATGGGGAGCTGCATCAGTCCCGGCAGTCCGCTGACGGCCTGCTTGGTCTGCTGCTGGATCAGGCCGGCCATCGCCATCGCGCCGCCGGAGGGAATTTCCAGCGAAGTCTCGGCGCGGCGGGTCCGGATCGAGGGCACCGTCAGCGAGTTCACCGACGTGCTGGTCACCGCCTGCGACAGGGTGATCGCATTTTCGTTCGACAGCTCGGAGACCTCGGTCATCACGCGCAGGCTGATCTTGCCTTCGGTCAGAACCACGGGCGTGAAGTTGAGCGAGATGCCGAATTTCTTGAAGCTGATCTGGGTGGTACAGACATGCGTGGTGGGATCGCACGCATAACCGGCGGGGACCGGGAACTCGCCGCCGGCAATGAACGTCGCCGATTCGCCCGAGATCGCGGTCAGGTTCGGTTCGGCCAGCGTGCGGATCACACCCGCGGTTTCCATCGCGCGCAGGGTGGCCTGCACCGTCGGAGTGCTGCCGAACTTCGTCGTCAAATTGTTGCCGTCCACCAGGTTCTTGCCGAGAGCCGTGAACGGATTGGAGTTGGTGAAACTCACCACCGACGTGCCGTAGTTCAGGTTGGCGGTGAGGTCGATGCCGAGCTGCTTGATGATGCTGCGCTGGACTTCCGCCACCGTCACCTTGAGCATGACCTGGTCGCGGCCGCGCACGACGATCGAATTCAATACCTTGTCGGAACCGCCGGCGAGGCGCGCCGCGAGATCGTTGGCCTGCTGTGCCTCCAACGGGTTCGCGGCCGTGCCGGTCAGGATGACCCCTTCGCCCAGGCCGTCGATCTGGATGTCGGCATTGGGCAGAACCTGCTTCAGTGCGGCGCGCACGCCGTTGAGGTCGCGCTTGACCGCGATGTCGTAGGCGGCGATCTGCTGGCCGGCGGAATCGAAGAACACGATGTTGGTCTGGCCGACGGCGGCGCCGATGATGTAGGCGCGCTGCGCCGAGCGGACCACGGCATTGGCGATCTTGGGATCGGCGACCAGCACGTCCTTGATGTCGCGCGGCAGGTCGATCACGATGGACTTGCCGACGCCGAGCGAGAGGAAACGCGCGTTCATCTGGCCGTCCGCCGCGGCTGGCGCCACGGGACGGTAATCGGCGGCGACCACGGGGCTCAGCACCGGGCTGAGCGCCAGCGCGAGAGCGGCCGAGAACGACAGGGCGCGGACCATGGAGGTTCGCATCGTCGCCGCATTCACCCTGTTCTTCATATCGACTGTCTTCATCGTGCTTTCGCCGTCTGACTTGGAATGCCGTAGCGAATGATCGAAATGCCTTCCCGTTTCTGCGCGGAATCGTCGAGCGTGATTTCGCTCATCTTGACGTCGACGATGCTGCGCAGCGCCAGCGACAGCGTGCCGCTCTGGCGGGCCGCCGAGAGCGTCGCGGTCTGCGCGGGATTGAGCTCGAGGGTGACGGTCTTGCCGACCACCGCGTTCTGTCCGTCCTTCTCCTTCGGCGCCTGGTCAATGGCCAGGACACGGATGTTGGACAGGATGATCTCGGAGTTGACGATGTCGGCGGCGCCGTTGCTCTGGTCCGGATTCTTCAGCCGGCGCGTGAGAAGGACGTCGACGCGATCGTTGGGCAGGATGAAGCCGCCCGCACCCGTCTCCGGCGAGATCTCGGTCGAGATCGCCCGCATGCCGGTGGGCAGGATCGCCGCCATGAAGCCGGAGCCATCGGCTTTGACCAGCTTCTGGTCGCGGATCGGCTCACCCTGAATGAAGGGGGCGCGCGCGATCGAGCCGGTAACCTGGGTTGCGCCGTCGGGACGCTCGTTGCGACGGATGAAGGTGGCGCTGGCGGTCGCAGCCGGCCAGGTCTGCCATTGCACGTCTTCCGGCTTCACGGTCTGGCCGAGGCCGATGTCGTTCTTGGCCACGAGAACGTCGACGGTCGGAAGCTGCGCGACGGGAGCCGCCGGGGGCGGCGCAGAATTGTCCGAGCCGCTCGCCAGGTACGCGGCGACGCCGCCGGCGCAGATGGCGACCGTCAGGACGACTATGCGTGCCCTATTCATACGCTTCACTTTCCACAAGACGCCGCGACGCTGCCGCCGCCGTAATCGGCAGTTGACCAGCTATTCGTCAAAGCATGGTTAATGAGGCGTATCTAAATCGCCTTAACGCCGGGTTTACCCCAATGCGTTCAGCGCAGTGCGAGGTGAGCGAGGTCGATCGCCTTCACCCATTCGGTCTCCGGGTAGACCATCAACGCGCTCAGCGCGAGCGCGATGCCGTAGGGGATGCCGCTCTCCTTGGCGTGCAGCCGTGCGAGCCAGGCCTGGCCCGCCAGCCCGTAGGGCAGCGGCCATTGCCGGAACTGGAGCAGGAGCAACGTCAGCGCGCCGCCGAACAGCGAGGCGTAGAGCAGGAAGTTCATCAGTGGCGCGAAACCGAACCAGAGCGCGACGGAGGCTGCGACCTTGGCGTCGCCGCCGCCGACCCAGCCCATCGCAAAGCAGGCGAAGGCGACGACCAGCAGAAGGGCGCCGGCACCGACATGGCTCAGCATCTCGTAAGGTGCCATGCCACCGGCGAGGGCGAGCGCGAAGAAGCCGGCGACCAGCGCCAGCGACACGCGGTTCGAGATCGTCATGGTGAAGAGGTCGCTCGCGGCGGCGAACGCCATCAGGGCCGGAAAGAGCAGAAGGCGCGCAAGGTCGATGATCATGGGCTGCGTCTTGAGGCCTGGGCTTGCCGCGGGAACCGGCGTCGGGCGATGTTAGCCCGCAGTGCTAAACAAACCGACAACGGCCGAAGGGACGTGGGGCGGCCGAATCCGCGGGACGTGGGCTCACCAGAGGCTGGCGATGCGCGCGGCGAGCGCGACTGTCGCAAGCAGCAGCGCCAGGCAGACCCAATAGACCGGCGAGCCGGCCTGCGCCGCCCCTGCCTGGTTCGCCGCGACCGCGGCATCGGTTCTGTACTCGCGCAACGCCACTGGAACTCGCCGGCTTCAGAAAAACAAAGGCCCCGGAGATCCGGGGCTTTTGCCGTCGTTCGTGGACCCGCTTACTTCAGCGAAGAGCTGATCGAGGAGAACTTGGTGTTCAGCGTGGTGCCGAGGTTGTTGACGACGGTGATGATGGCCAGCGCGATGCCGGCAGCGATCAGACCGTATTCGATGGCGGTGGCGCCGGATTCATCCTTCGCGAAACGCGCAATCAAGTTCTTCATGAACAAACTCCATCTGGGGTGGGGATCGCCTCGTTCGGCGCCGTCTTTGACCCGAAGACCATGAGAGCCGAGCTCTTTCGGCGGAGTTAATTCGATCGAGCAAACAGGCTTCCGGCGCGATGCTTTCGCGCAGAGTGAATTTCGTCTTAAGGCGGCTGCTGCAATTCGTCCCGGTTCCGGATGCGCCTTTGGCGCTGCGGCGACTTCATTCTCCCTTAAATTTCGCGAGGTACGTAGGAAGGCTGGAATTCGCGGAGAGAGGGACGATGTCGAGCCTGCCCATGCTAGTCGCCCTGATGCTTGGCGAGACCATCGTGAAGGTGCTCCCCGTCACGCTCGTGCTTGCGGCAATCTTCACCGTGCTCGAGCATTTCTGGGCCTGCAATCCCGGCGCGCCCTGGTGGCGCAAGCGGGAGATCGTCACCGACATCTGCTATTGGTTCTTCGTGCCGGTGTTCGCCCGCACCATGCGGATCGGACTTCTGATCGTCGGTGCCGGCGTCGTCTTCAACATCCACGATGCCGACGGCCTCATCGCCTTCTACGACAACGGCCATGGTCCGCTGTCGGAGCTGCCGCTGTGGGTGCAGGGCCTGCTGTTCGTGGTGCTGTCTGATTTCATGCTGTACTGGGTGCACCGGCTTTTTCACGGTGGCGGCTTCTGGAAGTACCACGCCGTCCATCATTCGTCGGAGGAGATCGGGTGGATTTCCGCGGCTCGCTTTCATCCCGTCAATCTCGTGCTCGGAACCATCAGCGTCGACGTCGTGCTGCTGATGGCCGGCATCTCGCCGAACGTCATGATCTGGGTCGGTCCGTTCACGACCTTCCATTCGGCCTTCGTGCACGCCAATCTGAACTGGACCTTCGGACCGTTCAAATACCTGCTGGCGACGCCGGTGTTCCACCGTTGGCACCACACCTCGCTCCAGGAGGGCGGTGATACCAATTTCGCCGGCACATTCCCGATCTGGGATGTGCTGTTCGGCACCTTCCGCATGCCGGAAGGGCAACTGCCGCAGGAATACGGCAAGGACGAAGCGACCATGCCGAAGGAGTTCGGCGGCCAGCTGGCTTATCCGTTCCGCCACGAGGGTGGGCTATCGAGGCCGTAAATATCCGATCCGTTCAAACAATCGCCGACGAATTTGCGGAACGTTCATGAATTAAGGGCAGGTTAGCGCGGTCGGGCACCGGCTCCGCTGTTATCCGTTTGCTTCTGCCGGTTTGTGACGTCCCGGGGGTAAGAGTATGCGTAAAGAACTGCTGCGCCGTCATGCGCGGGTCTGTCTTCTGGTGGCTGCCGCCGTGCTGGCATCGCCGGCTGTCGGCCTCGCCGAGCCCACCGTCGACACCATCGCCGTCAATGTCGACCAGGCCAAGCTGGTGCGGCTGCCCGGCAAGGTGGCGACCATCGTGGTCGGTAATCCCCTGATCGCCGACGTCACGCTCCAGCCCGGCGGCATGCTCGTCGTGACCGGCAAGGGCTACGGCGCCACCAATTTCATCGCGCTGGACCGCGCCGGCGAGATCCTGATCGACCGCCAGATCCAGGTCGAAGGTCCGAGCGACCGGCTTGTCACCGTCTATCGCGGGGTCGAGCGCGAGTCCTACAGTTGCGTGCCGCTTTGCCAGCGTCGCGTGACGCTCGGCGACAGCGACGCCTATTTCAACAACACGATGAGCCAGGCCGGTTCGCTGAGCAGCAACGCCAGCGGCAATGCCGGTGCGGGCACCAAGTCGAACTAGAGCGGATCAGCCGCGCCCGATCGCGCCTTGGCGTTTTCCGGACGCCGAGGCCAAGGCCGTCCGCGCGCACCGTCTTTCCGGCGTCCCGCGGCGCGTGCGGTTAACGCATCCTTAACGGTGCCGTTCGCGTAGCGTGAATCGCCCGCAACACTTAAACAATTAGTTTTAGCTATTGATCGGGGCAGAGGATCGCCGCTGCTGGGGAATTTGACGCGATGCCATCGCCTGCACCTACCAGGTTCACGCTCCGCAAAGCGCTATGCCGGTTTCGCGGTAACCACCGCGGCTCCGCGGCGGTCGAGTTCGCGCTGGTCGCCCCGATCTTCTTCGGGCTGCTGTTCGCCATTATCGAGACGGCAATGGTGTTCTTCGCGGGCCAGGTGCTCGAAACCGTCACGCAGACTTCCGCGCGCGCCATTCTGACCGGCCAGGCGCAAGCGCAGGGTGGCTCGGTGGCCGCCTGCCAGACGACGCCCAACGCCGTCTCTGCGTGCAATCAGACGACGTTCAAGGCCTATGTCTGCAGCCAGATTCCCGCGCTGTTCGACTGCAGCAAGCTCTACGTCGACGTGGTGAGCACCACCTCCTTCACGTCGTTGAACCTCCCCAGTTACGGCGATTCCTGCAGCTTCAATCCGGCCGGCGTGCAATACAATCCCGGCAGCGCCGGCCAGGTCGTCGTGGTCAGGATGTTCTATCAGTGGCCGCTCTTCGTCACCGGCCTCGGCTACAACATCGCTTGCAGCGGCAAGCGACTGCTGGTGGCGACCGCAGCCTTCAAGAACGAACCTTTCTGAGGCGAATGAATCCGGGCGCGCCAATGCAGGTCTTTGCAAAATTCTGGAGGAATGCCCGTCGCTCGGTGCGCGAGTTCGTTGCCGACAAGCGCGCGCTCGCGGCGACCGAATTCGCGGTCATCGTCCCGCTGATGCTGGTGATGTTCTTCGGCACGGTGGAATTCTCGTCGGCGATTGCGATTGATCGCAAAGTCACGTTGATCGCGCGGACGCTGTCCGATCTGACGTCGCAGTCGACGACGCTGTCCGATTCCGACATGCAGAACTCGTTCACGGCGAGCATCTCGATCATCATGCCTTACGACGCCACTCTCGTGAAAGGCGCGATTTCCCAGATCTATGTCGATGCCAACAAGATTGCCACGGTCCAGTGGAGCAAGGCCGGCACCATTGCGAGCGGTGCCACGCAGGCGACGCTGGCGACCTCGGGCCGGAAGGCCGGCGACAAGGTGACCAGCGAGATTCCCTCGACGTTGCTTGTTCCGTCGACCTACCTGATCCTCAGCGAGGCGAGCTACACCTACAAGCCGACCGTGGGCTATGTGTTGAAGTCGAGCATCCTGCTCAGCGATGTGTCCTACACGCGGCCGCGTCAGGTCACCTGCGTTCCCTACAACGGCGTACCATCCTCGTGCTGAGATCCTTGTGCCGGACCTGAAATGAAAAAGGCCGTGCGTTGCGCACGGCCTTCTTGTTTCTCGCGAGCCGATCGGGCCAACCGCCCGACCGGTTCAGCCTGCGGCGCGCAGGTTGTCGGCTGCCGACTTGCCGGAGCGGCGGTCGGCCACGACCTCGTAGGAGATCTTCTGGCCTTCACGCAGCGTGCCGAGGCCCGCACGCTCCACGGCGCTGATGTGGACGAACACGTCCTGACCGCCGTCATCGGGCTGAATGAAGCCGAAGCCTTTGGTTGCGTTAAACCACTTCACGGTTCCCATGCTCACGGGGGTAGTCCCTTCTCAGATTCACAATGTCAGAGCCCGCTCGCGCAGGCCGGTTAGATCGAATTTTTGGAAGGGTCGTCAGCGTGTCTGAACCGGCTGTACCGGTGGATGCTAATGTCGTCCGGCCGAAAATCGATAAATTCCTTTTATCGGAATTCGGGCCCCAAAACAATCCGGGTGCGCACGATTTTTTGATCCGCCATGGGGGGCCACGGCGGATCAGAATACAGGCCGGAATTTCACCTCGCGCTGGCGTGCCAGCAGTCGGCTAGCGGCGGCGGAACTGGCCGCCGCGCTGTCCTGGACGAGGCGGTCCACCCGCAGTGCTCGGACGTTCGTCCTTGTGGCGGAAAATCAGCCGGCCCTTCTCGAGGTCGTAGGGCGACATTTCCACCGTCACGCGGTCGCCCGCCAGCGTCTTGATGCGGTTCTTCTTCATCTTGCCGGCGGTATAGGCGACGATCTCGTGCCCGGCGTCGAGCTGCACGCGGTAGCGGGCGTCGGGGAGGATTTCGGTGACCAGTCCTTCGAACTGGATCAGCTCTTCCTTAGCCATGTGGGTGTCTCCAGTCGTAGACTGCTAGTTCGAATGTGGATTGCGATTCGGTCGGCCGTTGGGACGACTCTCGCGACGCAAAAAGGCAACGCCTTGTATTCCATCAGGCTTGCCGGCGCTATGCGCGGGACGCTGTTCCGACCGATCAGCGGGTAAGGAGTTCATCTTACCACCGGAACCGCGGCGGCGGCGAGACCCCTTGGAGGCCTTGTTGCCTTCGCCGGGCCTGCCATCAACAGGTCTGCCCTCGTTATGACGTCCTTCACCGGGCCGACCGTCGCCAGGCCTGCCGGCGCTATGGTGCCGTCCGTCGGCATGCCTGTCGTCGCCACGTCGTGCGTCAGCGTGCCGCGCGCCCTGCGGGCGCTGGCCCGGGCGGCCCGGCCGGCCCTGACGCTGCTGCGGCGGGGGAGGACCCGCGTCGCGGCGACCGGCGTCGGTGCGAAGGTCTTCGCGCGGCAGCGCCACCTTGATCAGCCGCTCGATGTCGCGGAGATAGCTGAGCTCCTCGCCGCCGGCGACCAGCGAGATGGCGGTGCCTTCGGCGCCGGCGCGCGCGGTGCGGCCGATGCGGTGGACATAGGTCTCGGGAACGTTGGGCAGGTCGAAATTGATGACGTGGCTGATGCCGTCGACGTCGATGCCGCGGGCGGCAATGTCGGTGGCGACCAGGGTGCGGATCTCGCCCGAGCGGAACTGGGCGAGCGTGCGCTCGCGATGGTTCTGCGACTTGTTGCCGTGGATGGCGCTGGCGGGGATGCCGGCCTTCTCGAGCGACTTCACGACCTTGTCGGCGCCGTGCTTGGTGCGGGTGAAGACCAGTGCGCGGTTGACCGGCTCGTCTTTCAAAAGCTTGGTCAGGAAGGCGGGCTTGGCAGAGAAGTCGACCTGGACGATGCGCTGGTTGATCCGCTCGGCGGTCGAGGAGACCGGGGTGACCGCGACGCGGGCGGGGTCACGCAGCATGGCGTCGGCGAGCTCGGCGATGTCCTTCGGCATGGTGGCCGAGAAGAACAGCGTCTGCCGCTTGATCGGGAGTTTCGCGACGATTTTGCGGATGTCGTTGATGAAGCCCATGTCGAGCATGCGGTCGGCCTCGTCGAGCACGAGGAATTCGACGCTCGAGAGTTTCAATCCGTTGCTCTGCACGAGGTCGAGCAGGCGGCCTGGGGTGGCGACCAGCACGTCGACGCCCTGCATCAGCGCGCGGACCTGGCGGCCCATCGGCACGCCGCCGATGGCGAGCGTCGAGGCCAGGCGGAGGTGGCGGCCATAGGCGTTGAAACTGTCGAGGATCTGGCCGGACAGCTCGCGGGTCGGCGACAGCACCAGGACGCGGGCCGTCTTCGGCTGCGGCTTGATGCGGTTCTCAAGCAGGCGGTGCAGGATCGGCAGCGCGAAGGACGCGGTCTTGCCGGTGCCGGTCTGGGCGATGCCGACGACGTCGCGCCCGGTCAGCGCGATCGGAATAGTCTGGGCCTGGATGGGAGTGGGGGTGACGTAGTTCTCTTCGGCGAGAGCACGCGCGATCGGTTCGGCGAGGCCGAAATCCTGAAACGAAGTCAAAAGATGGGTTCTTTCCATGTCAAAAGCGCAACGCCCGGCGCATTCAGCGCGGCGCGCGCAAAAGGGTGTCGAGAAGACACCTGCGTGTTTAGGGTGTCGGATGGCTTGGGAGATATGGGGCAAGCCAGAGGCCCGGAGGGGGCTTAAGAACACGCGGCTCGCTACGACCCCTTGATTCGCAAGAGGTCTCGCTTCGTCATATGGAACATCGAGCGGGCGCTTTCAAGGCAGGCGCCCTCGAAATGGCGATTGCGGTGCAAAAATAGTTATGCCGGAAATTTAGACAGAGCAGCCAAATTGCTCAAAAAATAATCCGCCTGCCGCTTTGGCATACATTTGATCTGCTCATGATTTAGGCTGCGCAGCTGACGCGAAACTTTGTTTTCTGGTATTTTTTGAAGTAAAATCAAATAGTTGGTGGGTGCTCAGTCCATGGCACGGTTCTTGCGAATCCGTTAATCGCAGGCGGCCGTGGGGCCGTTTCGCAGCGTTTTTCACGTCTGCGTCAGGGAGAAGAGACACTCATGCTTAGCAAATCCATTCACGATATAGCGGCGTCATTTAGCCGCCGCGGCGTTCTCGCTGCGACCGCCGGCCTGATCCTCGGCCTGGCTCCATTGACCGGCGCGAAAGCCGCCGACGACACCATCAAGGTCGGTGTGCTGCACTCCCTTTCCGGCACCATGGCCATCAGTGAAACCACGCTGAAGGATACCATCCTCTTCCTGATCGACGAGCAGAACAAGAAGGGCGGCGTTCTCGGCAAGAAGCTCGAGGCCGTGGTCGTCGATCCCGCCTCGAACTGGCCGCTGTTCGCCGAGAAGGCGCGCGAGCTGATCACCAAGGACAAGGTCGCGGTGGTGTTCGGCTGCTGGACCTCGGTGTCGCGCAAGTCGGTGCTCCCGGTCTTCAAGGAGCTGAACAACATCCTGTTCTACCCCGTGCAGTACGAGGGCGAGGAGAGCGAGCGCAACGTGTTCTACACGGGCGCGGCGCCGAACCAGCAGGCGATCCCCGCCGTCGACTACCTGATGAAGGAAGAGAAGGTGAAGCGCTGGGTGCTCGCGGGCACCGACTACGTCTATCCGCGCACCACCAACAAGATCCTGGAAGCCTATCTGAAGTCCAAGGGTGTCGCCCAGGAAGACATCATGATCAACTACACGCCGTTCGGTCACTCCGACTGGCAGACGATCGTGGCCGACATCAAGAAGTTCGGCTCGGCCGGCAAGAAGACCGCGGTGGTCTCGACCATCAACGGCGACGCCAACGTTCCCTTCTACAAGGAGCTCGGCAACCAGGGTATCAAGGCCAAGGACATCCCGGTGGTGGCGTTCTCGGTGGGTGAGGAAGAGCTCGCCGGCATCGACACCAAGCCGCTGGTCGGCCATCTCGCCGCCTGGAACTACTTCGAGTCGATCAAGAACCCGGCGAACGAGAAGTTCATCAAGGACTGGCAGGCCTACACCAAGAATCCGAAGCGCGTGACCAACGACCCCATGGAAGCGCATGTGATCGGCTTCAACATGTGGGTGAAGGCGGTCGAGAAGGTGAAGTCGACCGATCCGGACAAGGTGATCGACGCGCTTCCCGGCATCGAGGCGCCGAACCTGACCGGTGGCGTGTCGAAGATGCTGCCGAACCACCACATCACCAAGCCGGTGTTCATCGGCGAGATCAAGGGCAACGGCCAGTTCGACGTGGTCTGGAAGACCCCGAGCCTCGTTCCGGGCGATGCCTGGTCGAAGGAGCTCGAGGGCTCCAAGGACCTGATCGGCGACTGGGTCGGCAAGAAGTGCGGCAACTTCAACACCAAGACCAACAAGTGCCTCGGTTCGGGCTCCTGATCCGGACCTGACGCTCCATTGCACGATCGGAGAAGGCGGCGATCCCGCCGCCTTCTCCAACCATTTCTGCCGGGGTCTTTCACAGTGCCAGTCCATTTGTCCGCGCGCCTCTGCGCGCTTGCGCTCTCATTGATGCTGATCGCGTTCGCGCTGCCGGCTCACGCCGGTCCGTTCGAGGACGGCGTCGCCAAATTCGCCAACGACGATTTCTCCGACACCGAGGAGGCAATCGGCGTGGTCGCGAGCAGCGGCAACAAGCTGGCCTTTCCCATCATCAGCGCGCTCCAGGACGGCCGGTTGATGGCCGATCCGGACAGCAAGAAGGTTTACGTCACCGGCACCGACGGCAAGTCGATCGATGCCGCGACCGGCGAGGCGGTCGCCAGCGTTCCCGACAGTGCGAGTGCGGTTCGCCTCAACAACCGCCTGCGCCGCAGCGTCGATGCCGCGATCGGCAGCCTGACGCTGCAATCGCCGGATGTCGGAACGCGCCTGCAGGCCGCGCAATCGGTGTTCAAGTCGCACGAGGAGACGGCGCTGGAAGCGGTCGATGCCGCGCTCGCCAAGGAAAGCAACAGATCGGTCAAGGCCGCGCTCGGCGAGGCCCGCGCCGCCATCCTGCTGTTCAAGTCCGATGCAACCGAAGTCGAGAAGCTCGATGCCGTCGCCACCCTCAAGGGCCGCGGCGACCAGGAAGCGCTGGCGCTGCTCACCGGCATGGGCGACCAGCCGGCCTCGGTGACCAAGGCTGCCACCAGCGCGATCGGCTCGATCCAGAGCTCGCTCGCGGTCTGGTCCATGGTGCAGAACGCCTGGTATGGCCTCTCGCTCGGCTCGGTGCTGCTGCTCGCCGCGATCGGGCTCGCCATTACCTTCGGCGTGATGGGCGTCATCAACATGGCCCATGGCGAGATGGTGATGATCGGGGCCTACACCACCTTCGTGGTGCAGGAGGTGATCCGCACCCGTTATCCCGCATTGTTCGACTATTCGCTGCTGATCGCGGTGCCGCTCGCCTTTGTCGTCGCCGGCGCCATCGGCGTGCTGATCGAGCGCAGCATCATCCGCTTCCTCTACGGCCGTCCGCTGGAGACCCTGCTTGCGACCTGGGGCCTCTCGCTGGTGCTGCAGCAGGCGGTGCGCACCATGTTCGGCCCGACCAACCGCGAGGTCGGCAATCCCTCCTGGATGAGCGGCGCCTTCGAGCTCGGCCAGATCACCATCACCTACAACCGGCTCTGGATCCTCTGCTTCACGCTGGCCGTATTCGCGATCCTGCTTGCGATGCTGCGTTACACCGCGCTCGGTCTCGAGATGCGCGCGGTGACGCAGAACCGGCGCATGGCGGCCTCGATGGGCATCGCCACCTCGCGCGTCGATGCGCTCACCTTCGGCCTCGGCTCGGGCATTGCCGGCATTGCCGGGGTGGCGCTGTCGCAGATCGACAATGTCAGCCCCAATCTCGGCCAGAGCTATATCATCGACAGTTTCATGGTCGTGGTGTTCGGCGGAGTGGGCAATCTCTGGGGGACGCTGGTCGGCGCCTTCACGCTCGGCATCGCCAACAAGTTCCTGGAGCCGGTCGCCGGCGCCGTGCTCGGCAAGATCGCGATCCTGGTTCTCATCATCCTGTTCATTCAAAAGCGCCCGCGCGGCCTGTTCGCGCTCAAGGGCCGTGCGGTGGAAGCATGACCCCTCACATGCTGACGCGATCGCTGGACCGCGGCGCGACGATCTTCCTCGCCGTCGTGGCAGCCTGCGGCATTCTCATCCCGCTCTCCAACCTGCTGCTGCCCGCCGGCTCGTTCCTGCAGGTGCCGACCTATCTGGTCGCGCTCTGGGGCAAATATGTCTGCTACGCGATCCTCGCGCTCGCGATCGACCTGATCTGGGGCTATTGCGGCATCCTCTCGCTCGGCCACGGCGCGTTCTTCGCGCTCGGCGGCTATGCGATGGGCATGTACCTGATGCGGCAGATCGGTACCCGCGGCGTCTACGGCAACCCGATCCTGCCTGATTTCATGGTGTTCCTGAACTATTCGAAGCTGCCCTGGTACTGGTATGGCTTCGACATGTTCTGGTTCGCTGCGCTGATGGTGCTGGTCGTGCCGGGCCTGCTTGCCTTCTGCTTCGGCTGGCTTGCGTTCCGCTCCCGCGTCACCGGCGTGTATCTCTCGATCATCACGCAGGCGATGACCTATGCGCTGCTGCTCGCCTTCTTCCGCAACGATTTCGGCTTTGGCGGCAACAACGGCCTGACCGACTTCAAGGACATCCTCGGCTTCAACGTCCAGGCGGAGGGTACCCGCGCGGCGCTGTTCGCGCTGAGCTGCCTGGCGCTGATCATCGGTTTCCTGATATGCCGCGCCATCGTCTCGTCGAAGCTCGGCAAGGTGCTGATCGCGGTGCGCGACGCGGAATCGCGCACGCGCTTCCTCGGCTACCGCGTCGAATCCTACAAGCTGTTCGTGTTCACGGTGTCGGCCTGCATGGCCGGCGTCGCCGGCGCGCTCTACGTGCCCCAGGTCGGCATCATCAACCCCTCCGAATTCGCGCCGGGCAATTCGATCGAGGCGGTGATCTGGGTCGCCGTCGGCGGCCGCGGCACGCTGGTCGGCGCGGCGCTCGGCGCCGTCGTCGTCAACTACGCCAAGACGTTCTTCACCTCCGGGGTGCTGGCGCCGTACTGGCTGTTCATGCTGGGCGCGCTGTTCATCCTGGTGACGCTGCTGCTGCCGAAGGGCATCGTCGGCACTTTCAACGCCTGGTGGGATCAGTCGAAGGAAAAACGCGACGCTGCGACCATGGCGAGTGCCGCGGCCGAGGACGGCGTCACCGAACCCAAGATGGCTGAGTAGGCGCACATGAACGTCATGGACAACCGCGCGACCTCCGCAATGCTCTATCTCGACGGCGTGCACGTCTCGTTCGACGGCTTCCACGCCATCAACAATCTGTCGCTGACGCTCGAGCCCGGGGAAATGCGCGCCATCATCGGCCCGAACGGGGCCGGCAAGACCACGATGATGGACATCATCACCGGCAAGACCAAGCCCGACGAGGGCACCGTGCTGTTCGACGGCGTCACCGATCTGACGCGGCTGGATGAGACCCGCATCGCCGAGCTCGGCATCGGCCGCAAGTTCCAGAAACCGACCGTGTTCGAGAGCCAGACCGTGCAGGACAACCTGCTGCTGGCGCTCAACGTCGATCACAGCGTCAAGGGCACGCTGTTCTGGCGCGGCAGCAGGGCCGAGTCCGAGCGCATCGACAAGGTGCTGGAGACGATCCGCCTCACCGACGCCCGCAACCGTCTCGCCGGCAGCCTCAGCCACGGCCAGAAGCAGTGGCTGGAGATCGGCAT